>CALXCC010000056.1 GCA_944386705.1 uncultured Clostridia bacterium
AAATTCCACATAAACTTCTTCATCATCTATTGCTTTTAAACTATCTAAGAAATATTTTGGATTAAATCCAGCTTCTAAATTCTTTCCTTCAGTTGAAACATATAATTCTTCTTTTGCATCTCCCGTCTGGTTTGTACAAGAAATTGTTACTTTTCCAATATCTACTTGTACTTTTACAGGATATTTTTTTTCTTTTTCTACGCTTGAAGCTGATATTAAACTTATTCTTTCAAAACTATTTTGCAAGCTATTTTTATTTACCTTTATTCTTGTTTCCCAATTACTTGGAATTACATTTTTATAATTTAAAAATTCGCCATCTAAAATTCTTGTTACTATTTTACAATTATCCATTTCAAACAAAGCTTGATTTCTTGAAACTCCTATTTTAACTGGTTCAAATGAATCTGTTAAAATTTTATTCACTTCGTTTAAAGTTTTTCCTGGTATTACAGCACTAAAATTATTGGTTTGTTTGCTTAAATATATACTTCTTAATGCTAATCTAAATCCATCTACTGCAACTAAATTTAATTTGTTATTTTCAATTTCGAATAAACAACCTGTAAAAATTGGTCTACTTTCTTCTGAACTAACAGCAAAAATTGTTCTTCTAATCATATTTTTTAAAACATTTTGGTCTAATTCTATAGAATTTTCAACTTCTATTTTTGGAAGTTCTGGGAATTCTTCAGGATTCATTGTAGCTAATTTGTATAATGAACCTTCACATTCAATTTCTAATAAATTTTTGTCATTTAATGTTATATAAATTTCTGTATCTGGTAATTTTCTAATAATTTCACTAAACATTATAGCATTTACTACTGTACTTCCTTGTTCTTTTACTTCACATTCCATTACATATTCAATACCTATTTCTAAATCATAGGTTGTTAATTTTATTTCATTATCATTTGTTTGTATTAATATTCCTTCTAGTATAGGCATTGTTGTTTTAGATGCTACACCTTTTACTACGGAATTTATAGCTTTAAGGATTTTATCCTTATAACAAACTATTTTCATTTTGACTCCTCCTTATATATATTATAATATAAAATAAATATTTATTAGTAGTAATAGTATTAGGTCCTGTGGAAACTGTGGAAAACTATGTTGAAAGTTGATATCCCTAGCAAAAAAACTGTTTATAACTTAGTGGAAAACTTTTAAAATAATCCACAAGTGAAAATTTAATTTGTGTAAAACTAAGATATACACACTTTATAAACAGGTTATCAACATTTGGGTGTGGATATCCAATGTAGCCTTTCCGTAAGAAGAGAACGAATTGTTTTTTCCAAACAATCATTTTTCCAAACATAGATTTTAAAAAACTTTTAAAACTTTTTAGCTTCTTACTGTTTACCATTTATGATAATGTTTTTCACACTATCCACAATTAATTTTGTATTATTTTTTTCTTTTATTTCTTTTTCAATTTTTCTACAACCATGCATTACTGTAGAGTGGTCTCTTCCCCCAAAATCCGCACCAATTTGCGGATAAGACATATTTGCAATTTCACGACAAAGGTACATTGCAATCTGTCTTGGAAAAGCGATATCATTAGATCTTTTATTTCCTGATAAATCATCTTTGTTTATACTGAAGTATTTTGCAACTGTTTCTTTTATAAAGTCACAAGAAATTACTTTTTCACTTTCATATTTGAATTCATTTATAATATTTTCTGCTAGTTCAATTGTTATTGGACTATGTGTAAGAGAAGCTCTTGCAACAATTTTATTAAATACACCTTCTAATTCTCTTATGTTTGAATCAATTTTATTTGCAATGTTAGAAAGAATAAAATCATCAATAATTACATTTTCATCTTGTGCTTTTTTTCGTAAAATAGCTAAACGCGTTTCATAGTCCGGGCAAGAAATATCTGCAAGTAATCCCCATTCAAACCTTGATTTTAGCCTATCTTCTAAAAATTGTATATCTCTTGGTGGTTTATCACTAGAAATAATTATTTGTTTTCCTTCCTCATATAGAGAGTTAAAAGTGTGGAAAAATTCTTCCTGAATTCTTTCTTTTCCTGCTATAAATTGAATATCGTCAATTAATAGAACATCAATATTTCTGTATTTATTACGGAAAAGTTCATTTTTGTTATCTTTAATTGCATTAATTAATTGATTTGTAAACTTTTCAGATGTAACATATAAAACATTTGCTTTTTTGTTATTTTCTAATATTCTATTGCCTATTGCGTGCATTAAGTGGGTTTTACCCAATCCTACACCTCCATAAAGAAATAAAGGATTGTAAGAATTTGATGGTTCATTACCTACCGCTAGGGCTGCAGCATGTGCAAACCTATTATTATTGCCAACAACAAATGTTTCAAATGTGTATTTTGGATTTAATGTTGATTTATTAGACTCTATTTCTGCAAATGATACATTCGAATTATTTGTAATAATATCTTTTGATTCATTGACATCATTTTCTTCTGAAATATCAACTACTGAAAAAGTCCATTCCATATTTGTTATATATCTTAAAGTGTTGAAAATTAAAGTTTTATACTTATTTTCAATAAAATCTTTTTGAAATTCAGAAGTAGTTGTGAAAACAATATGGTTTCCTTCTATGCTTCTAATATCCAATGGAACTATCCAAGTATCATATGATATTTTAGTCACTTCTGGTTTTAAAAGTTCTTTTATTTTTGCAATCAACTCTTCTTTTTCGATAGCCATTTGTTTAATCATCCTTTCTTAGTATTTTATCCACAAAGTTATCCACAACTGTTGATAAGTTTGTAATGATTTTGTAAAAAAAGAAGCAAATTATACGAACAAAATTTTAAGTATTTGCAATAGAAAGCGCTCTTATTTTTTACTTTCACATAATAACAAATTTATACACAAGAAGTCAATAATATTGTGGAAAATTTTTTAAAGTTGTGGATAATTATAAAAAAACTGTGGAAAAAGTTATAAATATTACAATTATGTTACAAAAAAACTAAAAAAAATTCCAAAATTTGCTTGACAGTTATAGGTTTTTTAAGGTATAATCGATATACTTGTTATTTTGTAAAAAAATAAATTTCATAAAATGGAATTTTTAAATAAAAAAATCAGTAGGAGGTGCTAAGGAATGAAAAGAACATATCAACCAAAAAATAGACAAGAGAAAAAAGAACACGGATTTATGAAAAGAATGAAAACAAGAGCAGGAAGAAATGTACTAAAAGCAAGAAGAGCAAAAGGTAGAAAAAAATTAAGTGCTTAATTTAATTATAAATTATGAATGAGAATAAACATAAAGGCTGCATTTTTTTAGTGCGCCTTTTACGCGTAATTTAACTAAAATTAAATTAAAAAATAGCTTTTTTTCATTAATTTACCTTAATCAAGAAGGGAAGGAAGAATAATGAAAAAAACAAAAATGTTAAAAAAAAATTATGAATTTAAAAATGTTTTATCAAAAGGTAAATACTATTCTGGAAAATATATAGAAGCATTTGTTAAATCAAATAACAATATAGAAGAAAATCTTTTAGGTATTGCAATAGGTGTAAAAACTGGAAAAGCAACAAAAAGAAACCACGTAAAAAGGCTTGTTAGAGAAAATTATAAAGAATATGAAAAATCAATAAAAACAGGAAATAGAATAGTTTTTTTATGGAAAAGAAAAAGAAAAATAGAAGATGCAACATTTGCAAATATTAAAAAAGATATGGGAATAATTTTTGATAAAGCAAAGCTTTTTATCGAGGAAAAGTAAATGAAAAACTTACTTATAAAGCTTATAACAATATATCAAAACCATATTTCAAAATGGCTTACAAGTAAAAATATAAATTGCAAATTTTATCCAACTTGCTCAGAATATACCAAACAAGCAATTGAAAAATATGGGGCATGGAAGGGGACACTACTTGGGATTTGGAGAATTTTAAGATGTAATCCTTTTTCAAAAGGTGGATATGATCCATTAAAATAGAGCTAGGAGGAGAAAAAAATGTTTCAATTTTTTGCCAATATTTTTGGATATTTACTACAATTTATGTATAGTTTAGTAAATAACTATGGTCTAGCAATAATTTTGTTTACAGTTCTTATAAAATTATTACTATTACCATTATCTATAAAACAGCAAAGAACAATGAAAAAAAGTAGCGAATTACAAGAAAAAATGAAAACAATTCAATTTAAATACAAAAACAATCCGGAAAAAATGAATCAAGAAATAATGAACTTATATAAAGCTGAAAATATGAGTCCATTTAGTGGATGTTTAACAGCAATTGTTCAACTATTATTGTTATTATCAATATTCTATTTGGTAAAAAGTCCATTAACATTTATGGAAAAAATACCACAAGAAAATATAAATAAGTATGTTCAGCAATTGCAAGAAGATGGGGGAAAAACTGTAAGTCAAGTATATCCAGAAATTGATATTATAAGAGAATATAATTGGTTAAAAGAAAAGAACCCAGAGGACGAATATATTGACAGAGCAAACTTAAAAATGAATTTCTTAGGATTAGACTTAAGTAAAATACCACAACAAAATATGACAGATTATACAGTATATATAATTCCTGTATTATACATTTTATCATCATTTATCTCTATTAAAATGACAACAGCAATGCAAAATAAGAATAAAAAAGGAAAAAAAGAAAAAGAAGAAATTAAAATTGATGGAACTACAGGTAAAGAGTTAGTACCACAAGAGGAAGAAAATGAAATAGATGCAGTAATGCAAACAAATAAGATGATGTCTTGGATGATGCCGATTATGTCTATTTCAATAGCCTTTGTAGCACCTTTAGGGTTAGCTTTATACTGGCTAATAAGTAACATTCTTATGATTGCAGAAAGATTAATTTTAGATAAAATATTAAATAAAGCTTAAGGAGGCTTGGAAAAATGTCTAAAAGCATAATAGCAGAAGGTAGAACAACTAATGAAGCAATAGAAAATGGATTAAAAAAATTGAATTTGCCAAAAAAAATGGTAGATATAAAAGTGCTAGAAAATGAAGAAAAAAGAAGTTTTTTTAGTATTTTAGCTCCAAGAGTTGTAAAAGTAGAGTTAACTGTAAAAGAAGAAGAACAAAAAAATAAAAAAACAAAAAAAGAAATAATTTTATCTAAAGAAGAGCAAGATAAATCAGCTCAAAACGTAGAAGAATTCTTAAAAGAAATAAAAGGAACTTTACCAGAAGATGCAAAATATGAAATAATTAAAAAAGAGAATGCTATCTATGTAAACTTATATAGCCAAGAATTAGGTTTTTTAATTGGTTATAGAGGAGAAACCTTATATGCATTTCAGAATATTTTAACAGCAATAGCAGGAAAAGGAATTGAAAATAAAGTAAGAGTAATACTTGATATTGAAGGATATAAAGCAAAAAGAGAAAAAACTTTAGAAGATTTAGCTAAAAAAGTTGCAAAAACAGTTATAAAAACAAGAAAACCAATTAAATTAGAACCAATGCAAGCATATGAAAGAAAAATAATTCATAGCAAATTGCAAGAAAATCCAAAAGTAGAAACAACTAGTATTGGAGAAGAACCATATAGAAGAATTGTAATTTCATTAAAAAAATAATAAAATATGTAGAAAATCGGAGGTCAAAGGTCGGATTTTACAAAATTATTGTAATTTCTATCTTTGACTTCTTTTATTTTTAATATTAAAATAAAAAATAGGAGGTAATAAATATGAGTACAATCGCTTCAATCTCTACGGCTCCTCGGAATTGGGGGAATTGGAATTATAAGAATGAGTGGAGAAAAATGCTTTGAGGTTTTAGAAAAAATATTCATTCCAAAGAAAAAACAAGATATAAAAGATATTAAAGGATACACAATAAAATACGGAAATATAGTAGAAGGAACAGAGATTGTAGATGAAGTGTTAGTATCTTATTTTAAAGCACCAAAAAGTTATACAACAGAAAATATGTGTGAAATAAATTCGCATGGAGGAAATATTGTAGTAAAAAAAATATTAGAATTATGCTTAAAAAATGGTGCAGAGCTTGCGGAACCAGGCGAGTTTACAAAAAGAGCTTTCTTAAATGGAAGAATAGATTTATTACAAGCAGAATCAGTAATAGACGTAATAAATGCAAAGTCTGAAAGAGAAGCAAAAACAGGAATAAAGCAATTAGAAGGCTTTCTATCAAGAGAAATAGCTGAAATAAAGAAAGAAATAATGGATGTAATGATAGGAATAGAAGTAGCTATAGACTATCCAGAATACGACGTAGACGACGTTACAAATAAAGAGATTTCAGAAATGTTAGAAAAAGTAGAAGATAAATTAACAAAGCTAGAAAAAAGCTTTGATAATGGAAAAATAATAAAAGAGGGAATAAAAACTGCAATAATAGGGAAGCCAAATGCAGGAAAATCTTCGTTAATGAATGCAATTTTAAAAGAAGATAGAGCCATCGTAACAGAATATGAAGGTACAACAAGAGATACAATAGAGGAATTTGTTACTATAAATGGAATACCTCTAAAGCTAGTAGATACAGCGGGAATAAGAGATGCAAAAGACGAAGTAGAAAAAATAGGGATAGCAAAATCCAAAGAAATGGCAAACTCTGCAGACCTATTAATTGCTATATTTGACGCATCAAAAGAATTAGACGAAGAAGATTTAGAAATTTTAGAATTAGCAAAAAATAAAAAAACAATAATTCTTTTAAATAAAATAGATTTAAATACAAAAACAGATGAAAACGATATACGTTTAAGAAATGCGAGCAACTCCATTTTAAAAATTTCAGCATTAAATAAAATAGGAATTGAAAATTTATACGAAGAAATAACAAAATTATTTAATTTAAATGAAATTAATTTAGATAATGAAATAGTAATTACAAACATAAGACACAAAAATTTAATAAGTAAAGCAATAGAAAATGTAAAAAAGACAAAAGAAACAATTAAAAACAAAATGCCATTAGATATTGTTGCAATTTTTATTAAAGATATTTTAGAAGATTTAGGAAGTATAACAGGAGAAATTGTAACTGATGATATTATAGATGAAATTTTTGCAAAGTTTTGTTTAGGAAAATAAATGTAAAAAGAGGCGCGAGAATCAAAAATAAAGAAATTTAATATAAAAATAGTATAATTTCTATACGTAAACACTAAAAAACAAAATATAACGATTTTAAAGACAAATAGAGAAATAAAAAGTAATTGATAAAAAGTAAAAAAATAAAAAAGAAGTAAACAATATAAAAACCAAACAGGTTACATAAAAATAAAACAAATATTCGCTACAACTAAAGATTTCGACAAAATTCGACAAAACAGTAAAAACATACAGAAACAAGGAGTTTATAAAAATAGTATAGAAATTCAAAATGAAACCTATAGGTTTATATAAAATTATTATTCAATCAAACTACATTTTTTAGTTTCACACGGAATGAAAAAAATAACAAAAATGGGAACATTTTATGCGCGTGGAACATTGCGTGGAACATAGATGTGTCCCCAATTGGACATTTTGTCCAATTGGGGACAGATCCAAATGGACACAAAAAAGAAAGGAGCAAAAATGGAAATAAGAAATAACGAATATTACGCAGGAGAATATGATGTAGCAGTAATAGGTGCTGGTCACGCTGGATGTGAAGCCGGACTTGCATCTGCTAGATTAGGAAAAAGAACATTAATATTTTCTATTAGCTTAGAAGCTATAGCAAATATGCCATGCAATCCACATATAGGTGGAAGTTCCAAAGGACATCTAGTGAGGGAAATAGATGCCTTAGGTGGAGAAATGGGGAAAAATATAGATAAAAGTATGATTCAAATAAAGATGTTAAATACATCAAAAGGACCAGCAGTACATTCTTTACGAGCTCAAGCAGACAGAAAAAAATACCAAGCAGAAATGAAACATACCTTAGAAAAGCAGGAAAACTTAGAAGTGAAACAAGCAGAAATAGTGAGTATAGAAGAGGAAAATGGAGAAATTGTGGCAATAAAGACAGATTTAGGAGCAGTATATAAAGTAAAAACGGTTATAGTTGCTACTGGAACTTATTTAAAAGGAAAAATATTTATAGGAGAATATTCAAAAGAAAGTGGACCAGATGGAGTAGCAGCAGCAAATAAACTATCAGATTGCCTTAAGAACTTAGGAATAGAATTAATTAGATTTAAAACAGGAACGCCGGCTAGAATTAATAGAAGAAGTATCGATTTTAGTAAGATGGAAGTTCAAAAAGGAGATAATGGAATAGAAGCATTTTCTTTTGAAAATCCACCAAAAGATTTTGAACAAGTAGATTGCTATTTAACATATAAAAACGAAAAAACTCATGAAATAATAAGAAAAAATTTAGAAAGA
>CALXCC010000057.1 GCA_944386705.1 uncultured Clostridia bacterium
GAATTAAATACAATGAATGATTTAAGAGAATATATCTATACAAAAAAGCCAAATGATGAGGTAACACTTAAAATAATAAGAGGAAAAATAAATAAGGAAATAAAAATAAAATTAGGATAAACTTTGGGTGAACTTTGGGGACGTTCCTTTTTGTTCAAAATGTTTATAAATTTTGAACAAAAAGGAACGTCCCCAAAGTTCACCCAAAGCTCATTCTGTTACATTATCTTCTAAGAAGTCAAATTTTCTAGAATAATCTTTAGTATCTTGATTAGACATATAAACTTCAGAACGATTTTGTTTTAAAAATTCAATAATTTCATATACATCAATCCAAATTTCATTAGGACTATCAACTTGAGACTCATCAAATATTAATTGCATTCCAAAATGAAGATGTGGAACATTAATATTATTTACATTTTCTTTTGCACTGTAACCAGTCATACCAAGATAACCAATAACATCGCCGGCTTTTACAGTCATACCTTCTTCTAACCCCTCTGAATAAGGATGGTTTTTTCTTAAATGTGCATAGTAATAGTAGCGTTTACCATCAAAACTTCGAATTCCAACTCGCCAGCCACCATATTGATTCCAGCCCAAATGCTCAATTACACCAGATTCTACAGCAACAATGGGAGTTCCTATACTTCCCATTAGGTCATTTCCTAAATGTGTTCGTTTAAAACCATAAGAACGGCTATTTCCGAAGTCTTTATAATGTTCAAAGGAATAATTTTTAGCAATTGGAAGAAAAGCTTTGATGCCATACTTTTTTTCAAAAGAGTTATCATTATAAGAAGAATTTTCTAAATTAGTATTAGAATTTACATCTGAATCTGTATAAGGATTTTCTTCTGAATTTAAATCTGAATTTTCAGAACTTTTGTTAGATACAGAGTAATTACCAATAAAATTATTTAAGATAGCAGAATAACTTTCATAGTAATAATCATAGAATTTTAAATCTTGAGTAAGAGTTTCTATAGACTCACCATTATTTATTTTATTAACAAGTTCGTCCAAATCTGTTTTTTTGAAATTTTTAAAATTCCCACCATTCTTACAAGCAAGATATGATAATAACTCTATCCAATTATATTTTATATCCGAATTATTATTGTGAGAATCGATATCCAATTTAGCAGTTAAATTTAAAGCTTCGGAAGTTACATTAAAATCAACCCATTTAATAAATTTTTCTTCTTTATTCTCATTAGAATCTTCGCTATTAGTTTCTTCATTAGATGCCAAAGATATAAAAACAGTGAAAGAAACAAGTAAAATAAGGAGAACAAAAGAAAAAACTATCAATTTTTTACTTATCTTAAAAGATTTTATTAACAAGAAATTCACCCCATACAAATATATGAAAAAAAAGAAATTATATGATAAAAAATCAAGTAAATTTCAAAATAATAATCAAAGACAAGATAGACTATTATAGATGACAAAAAATATAAAAGAAAAGCTAAAATTTATATAAATGAAGAGAATTCGAAATTAAATGAAACAGCAAGATCCCTGGGATGATATGTGAATCCATTAATATAAGATAAAATATCGTAGACCAAATATTAGAAGATAGCCTTGAGATTAGTAAGGTAATATAAATATAGTGAATATATATCTGAAAACAAAAAGGTTCTCAAGTAAGTTTGAGAACCTTGGTGCACCAGGAGGGATTCGAACCCCCGACCTTCCGGTTCGTAGCCGACTACTCTATCCAGACTGAGCTACTGGTGCATACTTTAATATTATAACTTGGTTTATCAAAATATTCAAGTGATATGAAGAAAAAAATATAAAAAAATTATAAAAAATCTTGCAAAATTAAAAAAAATGTGCTATTATATATAAGCAGTTGAAAAAAATACTATATCGAGGTGTAGCGCAGTTGGTAGCGCGCGTGGTTTGGGACCATGAGGTCGCAGGTTCGATCCCTGTCACCTCGACCATTTTTTGCCCTTTTTCAAGGGAATATAAGAGAATTTATAAAAATTCAAAAGTTATTAATTATACTATTTTTCAGCCAATATGAAGAATAGCATAATTTTTTTACATTCTATAAAATTCTAAAAAATATGTTCATTTTCTTCAAAAAAAATTTCAACAAAGTTATATATCAATAATATTAAAACTTCTTTAAATTTAAAAAGAAAGGAAAAATTTCCTGCCAACAAAGGTTTCCCTAATTTCTTGCAATTTAAACATAGCACTTTTGAGATCAATTTTTAAACCCTTGACCTATTTCTCATAATTCGTAGTATTACCTCTTAAAGCTGTTTATTCGTATACAGAAAGTTAAATTGCACATAACACCTACCCATTTAGACCTGTTTCTTGTTTAAAAACAAGTTTAAAATAGGTAAAATGCTATGTTACAATTATAGAATATTTTACTAGATTTATAAATTATTATGTTAATTTGTAAGAAATTTTAGGATAAATTTTTATAAAGTCACTAGAAAATTTTTCAGGATTATTAACTATTAGTTTATCTATTTCTTTTTTTTCAAAAGGACACATCATTTCAACTTCATCTTTATCAATGATAAACTCGCCATCATATTTTAATTTATATAATTTTGAAAATGAACTTGTTCCTAATTTTATTGGATTAAAGTACCCTATTTCTTCTAATTTTATATTAGTTATACCTAATTCCTCTTCTAATTCTCTATAAGCTGCATCTTCATATTTTTCGTTATGTGAAACATGTCCACCTACTGAAAAAAAATAACATCCTCCAAAATATTTTTTCTTTTTTGATCTTTTGGCTAAAATTATTTGCCCTATTTTATTAATAATTATTATGTTTATAACTCTATAGTTCTTCATATTTTTTGCGTCTACATTTTCTCTGCTTGCAAATCCAATAACATTATCATTTTCATCTACTAAATCTATATATTCCATATTACATCTCCAATAATTATTTATTTTTTTCTATCCAATCACAAAATTCATTTTTAGAAATTTTGTTTTCTCTATACAATTTTAATTGTTTTCTTGCTTTATATTCAAGTAGAAATGTTTCTTTCATTTTGGATATTGAATAAAAACCTTCAAGTCCATAATAAAGAAAGAATAATCATTTTCTGCCGTAGAAAAATCAGCATTTATAAAAGTTTATATATAGCTTCTATATTCTTTATTGAAAATTTGCTTAACTAATTTATCTTTCTCTGAATTTTGTTCTAAATCGATTTCTAATTTTGCAGAATATCTATTACATTTATATTAAAAATATGTTATTAAACAATGTAGTAGAATTTGAAAAATATTTATATATTTCTCACTTAATATTATACACTTTTTTGAAATTATTTCAAAAAAATTTAAATAAGTTCATTTATAAAAAATATCTTTATAGACTATCAATTTTTGAAAAGAAAATTAAAAGCAGGGATTTTCCCTATAATTCTAGGATTTTAGTTGCTTTTTTAAAAAAAATGTGATACAATAAAAATGTGTTTAGTTTATTTAAGTAAGAGAGGTGAAAACTTAAAGGAAGCTTTAAGGAAAAAATTGGAACTAAAAAGTGTAAGTGAAAAAACTACAGATTGGAAAGGAATATTTAAAGCGTTTTTTGGAAATGAAGATTCAATAACCGATAACGCAATAGACGAAAGCTTAGGAATAGAAATAATTACAGCAAATACAGATATCTCACAAAGAGATAAAGATGTTTTAATAAAACAATTAAAACATTCAGATGATTTTGCTAAACAAATATTTTCTGGGCAGAAAAAAGATGGGCAGAAAAAGATAATGAGTTATAAAACTGGAACTCAAACAAAACACATAGGAAATAAGGGGAAGCAAATAGAAGAAGATAACAAAATAATAGAAAATAACCAAATAATAGAAGACAAGGAAAAATATTAAAAATACAGAAAATAGAAAGAAAATATCTTTGTAGGCCTAAATGGAAAATAAAAATACAAGGAAATTAAAAAATTCTTGTATTTTTGTATTGACAAAAATGAGAACTACATTTATAATAGATAAAGTCATTTGTTATGGCGAAGTAGCTCAGTTGGCTAGAGCATTCGGTTCATACCCGAAGGGTCATGTGTTCGAATCACATCTTCGCTACCAAAAACTCATAAATATTTATACATTTATGAGTTTTATTTTTTATTAATTTTTAGAGACACTGCTTAAAAAATATTTTATCTTATTATTTTATCAATCAAAAAAAGTTTATAACATAAAAAATTATTTCTAAATTTTTAAATTAAAAAAAGTTTTATCAAAAAATAAAATCAAGATTATATAAATTAAAAATGCAATTATATGAAAAAAGATTAAAAAATTCATAAAGTAATGATAATATCTTCTTAAGTTAACAAGAGGTGAGAAAATGATAGAAAAAATCTGTACCTTTTTAACAAACAGAATTCGAAAAGAAATGCCAGAAATAGATGATGAAAGGGCAGAAGTGATAAATTATGGTTTACAAAATATTGTAGGAGAAATTCCCAAAATATTTATTACGTTGGGAATTGCATATCTTCTAGGAATATTCGAATTATCATTATTTACTTTTATAGCATTGTTTCTATATAAAGGAGCTTCTGGTGGCATTCACCTAAAAACACACATAGGTTGTATAATACTAACCACAGCCTTTTATTGTTTGATACCATTTGTTTCACAATATTTTGTGTTAGAGGGAATAGTAAAAATTTTGACAACTATTTTAGTATGGGTATGGGGAATGATTATGATTAAATTATATGCTCCAGCTGACACTGAAAGTGTGCCTATCATTGAAGAAAAAGTAAGAAGAAAAAAGAAAATTGTATCATATATTACATATACATTAGGATTATTTACAGCACTTATTATACAAAACAGTGTACTTGCAAATATATTAATATTAGCAAATGTAATACAAACGATAACTATTACCAAATTCATATATAAGATAACAAAAAATAAATATGGATACGAAGTATATGGAAATACTTCAACAGAATCAGTTTAATATAAAATATATACCGGTAATATTTTATATAATAATTTTACTAAGGAGGGGTTTTTTATGTTAAAATTCTTAGCAAAAACAGCAGAAAAATATGCAAAGGCAACAAATACAGCATGCTTTATGTATGTAATATTTCATCAACCAAAAATGCCAAAAAGTATGATTAAAAAAGACTAATAAAACATTGGTAAAAATAGGTCGAATCATATATTTTTACCAATGCTATAACTTAAAGGTTATATAAATACAATCCTAAAAGGAAGTAGAATATTACTACTTTCTTTTTTTATTTAATAATAAATCTCTAATTGTTGAGAAAATAATTTACTATTTTTAGAAGTATATAAATTAATATTATTATTTTTCTTAATTAATTTTCGTACTTCCCACAAACCAAGACCAGTATGATTCTCTTTTCCTGAAACACCTTTTTCAAAAATTTTCTCTGTATCTAAATTTGGATTATTGTAAGTGTTTTCAACAATAATTAATTGTCTTGAATTTTTAGGGTCATTTCTAAAAGTTAAATTAATAATTTTTTCTTCACATTCGCTACTTGCTTCAATAGCGTTATCTAAAAGAATACCTAAAATTCTTGCAAATTCATATACTTTCATATTTAGTGTACTTAAATCTAATAAGAAAGTAATGTTAACTTTAATATCTTTTGATTCAGCTTCATAATATTTTTTAGTTAATAAATTATATATGCCATCATTATTAACCACTTCAGGATTCAAAATGTAAAGATTGTTAACACGTTGACAATCATCTTCTAGTTGAACGTAATAATTTTTTAAACCTTCCATATCATTTGTTCTTATATAACCACCAATAGTAGTAACAATATTATCAAAATCGTGTTTAAAGCCTCTAACATTATCGTGCAATATTCGTAAAGTTTTATTGTATTCTTCAGCACTTTCAAGTTTTTTAGTTGTAGATATTAATTTTAGAATTCTTGTTAAACTATAAATGCTAACCGCATAATAAGATATCAAAGAAATAAAACTTAAAAATGTTATAGTATTAGGTAAAGCATCCACATAATAAAATAATGTAATAGACTGAATGATAATAGCTAATATACCTAAACACAAATTAGATATAATAATAAATTTATTTTTCTTATCAATATATTCTAAAAATTTTAATTTTATGTTTTTTCTCTTCAAAATTAAAATTATAATAAAAGTAAGAAGATAAATTATAGTAATATAAAGTATTCTATATATAGGAATTGCATTTAAATCCTCTGTATTTATATTAATAATTGTAATATATGGATTTAATACAAGAATACCTATTAGATTAATTACAATTAAAGAAATTACTATAGCCGTAGTAATCTTAAAAAATGATAGTTTAAAGATTATATAAGCTATAATAATAGGAGCTATAAAATTTATAAAAATATTGAAAGGTGTTGGAATAAAATACATAGTAAATATTCCAATAATAGATAACAATAATACATATATAATTCTTTGAGATCTAACAGGTTTAATATCTAAAATAGCCGTAAAAAGAGTCATTATTAAAAAATTCTCCAAAAGCATTGCTGGTATAGCTATGATATTTACCAGAAGTTCATTTGGCGTACTAATAGCTAACCATATATTATTAAAAACTTCCATAATCTTTTAAAACCTCCATTAAATCCACTTTGTACTTAGGACCAATATCACAAGTACTCCCGTCTTTGAAAGTAATAGTACCAGAGACAGGTTCAACATCTTTTATTTGTGCAATATTGGCAATGCAAGACTTATGACATCTTTTGTAGTTAACAGGAAGTTTTTCCTGAAATTTATTAAAAGAACTATATGTATCATAGTCACGAGTAGCAGTATGAAATATCAATTTCATACCATCTCTTTTTATGTATTGAACTTCTGCTTCATCAATAATTGTATTTTTATTATCAATTTTTATATATTTTTTAGGACGGCCATTAACATCTTCAAATAGTCTTATAACAGTTTCTTCTAATCTATCATAAGTAATAGGTTTGGCAAGATAATCGAAAGTTTTAAATTTATAAGCAAGCATAGCATATTCTAAGTGACCAGTTGTAAAAATTATATAAGAATCTTTATTGATTTTTCTTATTGCCTCTGCTAATTCTAATCCACTTTTACTAGATTTTAAATTAATATCCAACATAATAACATTAATTTTGTTGTTATTTATAAAGTTTAACATATCGCTAGTGTTATCTGTTTTAAAAGATACGATTGCATCAAAATTGTTTTTGGTAAAAATATCATTTAACATTTTTTCCAATCTATCTAAAATATTTAAATTATCATCACATAAAGCGAAATTCAACATAAATTTTACACCTTCCTAATATACATATAATAAAAAAAATAAGTAGTCTGACAAGAAAAAACAAATTACCTTATTTTTCCAAAAACAATAACAATATAATCTAAAAAACGAATCTTGTCAATAGGAATTTACAAAATTATCCATAACATACAAGCAATGGTGTAGTTAAAAATTTAGAGTAAAACAAACAGTGTTACAAAAAATATATAAGTAATAATAATTATAAAATTACATATTATTGAAATGAAAACTAATTAAAAGGAAGGGTGGAGGTAAAATGCAAAAGAAAACGAAAGTTATAATAATAATAATTATAACATTATTATTATGTATTTTAAGTTTTATATCAATAAATAATAAAGAAGAAATTCGACCAGTAAGTACAACAGATGTAAATAATCAAAAGGTGGGTTGGGGAATAAAAAGAAAAGGAAATCACGAGCAACCAGATGTGGGGGAGAAAAATAAAATACTTTTGGAAGAAAATAATGGAATTTGTTTAGGGAATAGTGAACAAAAAATAATTTATTTAACTTTTGATGAAGGATATGAGGCGGGCTATACACCAAAAATATTAGAAACATTAAAAGAAAATGACGTAAAAGCTACATTTTTTATAACAGCACACTACGTAAATACACAAGAGGAATTAGTAAAGCAAATGATTGAAGAAGGACATATAGTAGGAAATCATACACCTAAATGCTTAATGTCCGGAAATAATATAGAGGTAAAATGCTAGAGTAATAGCCTATTTAGAGCAAATAAAAACAATTAGAGTATTAAAAGATGTATGAATAAAAAGTTAAATGTTTTGATATAGGAATAAATAATATAGTTTTTTCAAATTTAATTGTATAAAAAAGGAATTTGTGATATCATAACTTAAAAATAACAACGAGAAAAAGGAGACAAGCCTTTATGGAAGAAAATATTAAAAATATTATTTTATTAGG
>CALXCC010000058.1 GCA_944386705.1 uncultured Clostridia bacterium
TTTTGCTTTTGCTAACTAATTTTCTAGGACCTTTTCTTGTTCTAGCATTAGTTTTTGTTCTTTGACCTCTTACTGGTAGACCTCTTCTATGTCTTAAACCTCTGTAACATCCTATTTCAGTAAGTCTTTTGATGTTTAATGCTACTTCTCTTCTTAAGTCTCCTTCTACTGTATAAGATTCATCAATTACTTTTCTAATATCATTTACTTGATCATCTGTTAAATCTTTAATTCTTGTGTCTGGATTAACCCCAGCTTTTTCTAAGATTTTTCTAGAACTTGATACTCCTATTCCGTAGATGTATGTAAGTCCGATTTCTACTCTTTTTTCTTTAGGTAAGTCTACTCCTGCTATACGAGCCATATTTTTTGCACCTCCAAATTTTTTTGTTTTGTTTGTCATAAAATATCTTAAAGGTGAAATGCTACTGGTGTTTACCCCAGTCTCTTTAAATATTTTAAAACATATATATAAACACAAATTTGATATGTAACCCTTATTTAAAATAAGAGTTCACAGCCGCTACCTAATTTGTGTTATTAACTAAATATAAGGATTAACCTTGTCTTTGTTTGTGTTTAGGGTTTTCGCAAATTACTCTAATAACCCCTTTTCTTTTTATTACTTTGCATTTATCGCATATTTTCTTTACTGATGGTCTTACTTTCATTACTATAGCACCTCCTTGGCTTGCTTAATAATATATATTTTGGGTTAATTTTTTATTTACTTCATTTGTTTACTTTTATTTTGCTCTCCAAGTGATTCTTCCTCTTGTTAAGTCATATGGTGAAAGTTCTACTTTAACCTTGTCTCCAGGTAAAATCTTAATATAGTTCATTCTTAATTTTCCTGATATATGAGCTAATATTTGATGTCCGTTTTCAAGTTCTACCTTGAAATTAGTATTTGGTAGTGCTTCCACTACTGTTCCTTCTACTTCGATTACATCTTCTTTTGCCAATTTTTTCCCCTCCTATAAAAGAGTTTTTTAATTTTTATGCAAAATTTGGCTATTGTGCATAATAACTATTATATTATACATCATATTTAAAGTATTGTCAATATTTCCGGCTCTTTTTCTGTAATTAAAATTGTATTTTCATAATGTGCTGCCAAACTTCCATCTTCTGTTATTATTGTCCATCCATCATCGAGTTCTAAAATATTTGGTTTTCCTTGTATTACCATAGGTTCTATTGCAAGTGTCATTCCTGGTTCTATTCTAATTCCTTTACCTGCTTTTCCGTAATTTGGTATTCCTGGGTCTTCATGCATTTCTCTTCCGGATTCCATGACCTTGAAATTCTCTTACTACAGAATATCCTTGTGAATGAACGTATTCACCTATAGCATGTGAAACGTCGCCAATTCGATATCCTGGTTTTGCATATTTTATGCCTTCAAAAAATGCTTGTTTTGTAACTTCAACTAATCTTTTTGCTTCTTTTGATACATTTCCTACCATAAAGGTTCTTGCTGCATCTCCATTAAATCCGTTTTTTAGAGCTACAGTATCAATACTTACAATATCTCCATCTTTTATTATTTTATTTTTTGATGGAATTCCGTGTATTACTTCATCGTTTATGGATACACAAATTGAAGCTGGATATGGGGGAATTCCTCTAATTCCTATATCATATCCTTTTTCCGCTGGAACTGCTCCTAAACTTCTTATTGTGTCTTCTGCAATTTTATCTAATTCCCAGGTTGTCATTCCTGGTTTTATTACTTTCTCTATTTTTTCATACATAAGAGCTACCACTTTGCAAGCTTCTTTCATATGTTCTATTTCTCTTTTTGATTTTATGGTTACCAATTTTATCGTCTCCTTATTTTAAAGAGTTTTATATATTGTTATCTTTAATATACTTAGCCACATCTTCTGCAACATCTTTTCCTAATTTGTCAATTGTTTTACTAACTAGTGCTGAATATAAATTTCCTTGTTTTTCATAATATTCTACTAAAGGACTTGTTTGTTCAAAATAGCTGTTTAGTCTTGATTTTACTGTTTCTACATTGTCATCTTTTCTTTGTACTAATTCACTTCCACATTTGTCGCAAATTCCTTCTTGTTTTGGTGGATTTAGTATTAAATTATATACAGTTTTACATTCTTGATTTGAACATATTCTTCTGCTTACAATTCTTTCAATAATTTCTTCTTCTGGTGTTGTTAAATTTACTACTAAATCAACTTTCTTTCCTTTTTTTTCTAATATATTATCTAATTCTTCTGCTTGCTTTACTGTTCTTGGAAAACCATCTAATATGATTCCTTCTTGTACATCAGATTCTTCTAATCTATTTTCCACTAGTCCAATTGTGATATCATCTGGAACTAAATTTCCTTTTGATATGTATTTTTCTGCTAATTTTCCTAACTTAGTTCCCTCTTTTATGTGTTTCCTAAAAATATCTCCTGTTGAAACTTGTGGTATTCCTAATTTTTTAGTTAGTATACTAGCAACTGTTCCTTTTCCAGTTCCTGGTGCTCCCAACATTATAATTACCATATTTTTTACACTTCCTCTACTTTTGTTTTAAGATTATTGTACCTATTTACTTACTAATAACCTTTATAATATCTATTTTCCAATAAACATAATAAAAGCTATTAAACAAAGAAACAGAAGAAAGACAATTTTGGACGTTTCTATATGTCTTTCTTCTTTATTCTATTTTATTTCAATACAAAATAAGATTAAATAACGTCCCTTATATCTTATTCTAAGAATCCTTTATAATGTCTCATAGCTAATTGAGATTCTAATTGTTGCACTGTTTCTAATGCAACACCTACAACGATTAATATTGATGTACCACCAAATGCTATATTTAGATTTGTAAATCTTAATAGCATTGGTAAGATAGCAATAACTGCTAAGAAAAATCCTCCAAACCATGTTAATTTTGATATTATTGATGATAAATATTCTGTTGTTGGTTTTCCTGCTCTAATTCCTGGAATAAATCCACCATTTTTCTTAATATTATTTGATACTTCTGCTGGATTAAATGTAGCATAAGTATAGAAAAATGTAAACCCAACAATTAGTAATAAATATACAATAGCATTTGCTATAGAGTATCCAATTGGTACATTTGATGTAGATGTAGCAATTGAAAATTTATATAGTCCTGCTAAGAATCCTGTTTGATTTGCTATATCAGATACAAATATTTGTATAATCATCGCTGGGAACGTCATAAAACTACTTGCAAAGATAACTGGCATAACACCTGCCATAGCAAGTTTTAATGGTATATGTGTGCTTTGTGCTCCTACCATTTTTCTTCCTACTACTTTTTTAGAATATTGTACTGGTACTCTTCTTTCAGCTTGTTGTACAAATACAACTCCAGCTACTAAAATAATTGCACCAATTACAATTCCAATTGCTGTTAATAGTCCTGTTGTACTAAATCCTGTCTGTGGCATAATTAATCCCCACAATGTAGTAATTCCACTTGGTAATCCTGCTATAATACCTATAAAAATTAACAATGAAATTCCATTTCCTATTCCTCTTGCAGTAATTTGTTCACCTAACCACATTAATACTGCAGTTCCAGCTACCAATCCTACAACTACTAAAGCTCCTGTTAAGAAACTATCATTTACGAATATTCCAGATGATTTGTATGATAAATAAATACCAATAGCTTCTACTAAAGCTAAAACAACTGTTAGTATTTTTGTATATTTATTTATTTTTCTTTTTCCTTCTTCTCCACCCTCTTTAGTTAATTTTTCTAAAGATGGAATGATCATTGCTAATAATTGAATTACGATAGAAGCTGTGATGTATGGACTAATTGACATTGCAAACACAGAGAATCTTGAAAATGCTCCTCCGGAAATCATATCAATTAATCCTGCTATTCCATTTGCGTTTGACATTGCATCATTTAATGCTATACTATTTACTCCTGGTACTGTTATATAGCATCCTAATCTAAATACTACTATTAGCACTAATGTGTATAATAGTCTTTTTCTTACATCTGGTGTTTTTATTGCGTTCATTATTGTTTTAAACAACTAAATCACCTCAGCCTTTCCGCCTAAAGCTTCGATTTCTTCTTTTGCTTTTGCAGTAAATCTTTTAGCTTTAACGTTTAATTTTTTCTCTAATTTTCCTGTTGCTAATATAACGATACCATCATTAATTTTTCCAATAATTCCTTCTTCTAATAAGCTTTCAGCTGTAACTTCTGTTGCTTTTGATTTATTTAACATTTTCAAAGTTACTTCTGTATATGTGTTTGCGTGAATATTATTAAATCCTCTTTTTGGCAATCTTCTATATAATGGTGTTTGACCACCTTCGAATCCTCTTCTTACTCCGCCACCACTTCTTGCTTTTTGTCCTTTATGACCTCTTCCTGATGTTTTTCCGTTTCCAGAAGCCATTCCACGACCTACTCTATTTCTTTTTACTTTTTTTACAGCTGGTTTTAATTCGTCTAATTTCATTTATACCTTGCACCTCCTTCTAATTAATGACAAGGGATAATAATGTTCCCTATTTATTATAAAATTTCTTCTACTTTTTTACCTCTTTTTTTAGCTACTTGTTCGATTGTTTGCATTGATTTTAAACCTTCTATTGTAGCATAAACAACGTTTCTTGGATTATTTGTTCCAATAACTTTTGTTCTGATATTTTTATATCCTGCAAGTTCTAATACTGGTCTAACGCTTCCTCCTGCGATAACTCCAGTACCGATTGCAGCTGGTTTTAACATAACTTTTGCGCTTCCAAAAGTTCCAACATATTCATGAGGTACTGTTGTTTCAACAATTGGTACTTCTACTAAATTCTTTTTAGCTTCTTGAATTGCTTTCCTAATAGCATCTGGAACTTCAGCTGCTTTACCATTTCCAACACCTACATGACCGTTTTCATCACCAACAACTACTACAGCACTAAATCTAAAAGTTCTACCACCTTTAACAACTTTAGCAACTCTGTTAATGGCAACAACTTTTTCTTTTAATTCATTTTTTTCTTCCATAGGTTTTAGTTTTCCTCCTTTTTATGTTTGTCAGGGGACGCATAAGCGTTTACCCTTAAAATAGTTTTCTATATTAATTAAAAAATTAATCCGCCTTCTCTTGCAGCTTCTGCTAATTCTTTAACTACACCGTGATAAATATATCCACCACGATCAAAAACAACTGTTTTTATTTTTTTATCAGCTGCTCTTTTAGCAATTAATGCTCCTAATTCTTTTGCAGCTTCTTTATTTGCATGTTTTGTTTTAATTTCTTTATCTAATGTTGAAGCAGATACTAATGTATTTCCTGCAATGTCATCGATAATTTGTACATATAGATTTGTATTACTTCTATATACACATAATCTTGGTCTTTCAGCTGTTCCAGATATTTTTCTTCTAACTCTTAAATGTCTTCTTGCTCTTTCCATTTTTCTATCTGTCTTTTTAACCATTTCTCATTACTCCTTTCTTAGAAATTTGAGTTTTATTTGTTTCTAATTTTAATCAAATTCAAGCCTATAATTTTCACAAATTTGATTCAAAGTGACAAGATGTGCATTTTTCCTTCACTTTATTAATTCGAATTTAAATTAGTATATTGTGTATTTTCCTTAAGTAATGTAAGCCGAAGGCGTACGCATTGTACGTCGAGGTTTGCATTATCTTAATGAAAATGTGCAAGATGCTGATTTTAATTTGAATTAAATTATTTACCTGTTTTACCCTCTTTACGTCTAATAACCTCATCAGCATATTTGATACCTTTACCTCTATATACTTCTGGTGGTCTCTTTGTTCTAATCACAGCTGCTGTTTGCCCTACTAATTCTTTATCAATTCCTTTTACTATAATTGTGTTAGGATTTGGAACATCAAAAGTAATTCCAACTGGTGCTTCAAATATTACTGGATGTGAATATCCTAATGTTAAATTTAAATTATTTCCTTGTTTTGCAACTCTGTATCCAACTCCATTAATTTGTAGTTCTTTACTATATTCTTGAGTTACACCTGTTATCATATTATTAATTAAAGTTCTTGTTAAACCATGTAAACTTCTATTTGATGGTTCGTCATTTAATCTTGTAACTTTAATTGTATTTCCGTCCATTTCTAAAGAAATATTTTTATGTACTTCTCTTTCTAATGTACCTTTTGGTCCTTTTACAGTAATGTGTTTTCCATCAATTTTAACTTCAACACCTTCTGGTACTGTAATAGGTTTATTTCCTATTCTTGACATTTTAGGTTTTCCCTCCTTCTTTTATTCTAATTAAATTGATAATTACCAAACATATGCTAGTACTTCTCCACCAATTCCTAATTCTCTTGCTTCTTTATCTGTTTTTAATCCTTTAGATGTTGAAATAATAGCTATTCCTAATCCATTTAATACTCTTGGTAATTCATCTTTTGATGCATATACTCTTAATCCTGGTTTACTAATTCTTTTTAAACCATCGATTACTCTTGTTCCTTTTTCGTCATATTTTAAAGTAATTCTTATGATACCTTGTGTATCATCTTTAATTTCTTCAAAAGATTTTATATATCCTTCTTTAAATAAGATTTCAGCAATTCCTAATTTCATATTAGAAGAAGGGATATCAACTGTTTTATGTTTTGAACTATTTGCATTTCTAATTCTTGTTAACATATCTGCTATTGGATCTGTAATGTTCATTAATTACTTACCTCCTTTTCTTACTTTTTTTACATCTATATCTAATTTAAAATTAATCAAAATCTGTATATTGTGCATTTTTATAAGTTAATCAAGCTGAAGGCGTACTAATAGTACGTCGAAGTTTGATTAATGAAATAAAAATGTGCAAGATGCTGATTTTCATTAATTTTTTACCAGCTAGCTTTTTTAACTCCTGGTATCTCTCCCTTATGAGCTAATTCTCTAAAACATACACGGCATATTCCATATTTTCTGATATATGCATGTGGTCTACCACATAATTTACATCTGTTGTATTCTCTAGTTTTGTATTTTTGTGGTCTAGCTTGTTTTATTTTCATTGATTTTTTAGCCATAGTTTACTCCTTTCTTATATCAGAACTACGACCAACGACGTTAGACGCAGTTAAAAATTAATTTTTAAAAGGCATTCCTAATAATTTTAACAACTCTTTAGATTCTTCATCTGTTTTAGCTGTTGTTACAAATATAATATCCATACCTCTTAATTTGTCTACTTTATCATATTCGATTTCAGGGAATATTAATTGTTCTTTAACACCCATAGAGTAGTTTCCTCTACCATCAAAAGAATTATTTGAAACTCCTCTAAAATCTCTTACTCTTGGAAGTGCTACATTAAATAGTTTATATGCAAAATCATACATTTTATCTGCTCTTAATGTTACTTTGCATCCAATGTTTACACCTTCTCTTAATTTAAATGCTGCAATTGATTTTTTTGCTTTTGTCACAACTGGTCTTTGACCTGTAATTTGTGTCAAATCGTTCATTGCATTTTCTAAAGCTTTTGGATTTTCTTTTAAATCTCCTAATCCAATATTTATAACTATTTTATCAAGTTTTGGAACTTGCATAACTGATTTATATTCAAATTTTTTCATTAATGCTGGGATTACTTCGTTTTGATATTGTTCTCTTAATTTTTCCATTTAGCAAAATCCTCCTTTCTTATTTTAATTTTGCTCCGCATTTTTTACAAACACGAACTTTTTCTTCTTTTTCTATACTATATCCAACTTTTGTAGCTTTCCCGCATTTAGGGCATACTACATTAACTTTTGAACTTGGTATAGCACACTCTACAGATATAATTCCGCTTTCTTCTCCTTGACGTCTTGCTTTAACGTGTTTTTTTCTAACATTAACGCCTTTAACAACGACTTTGTCAAGTTTTGGTATTACTTCTAAAACTTCTCCTGTTTTACCTTTGTCATTTCCTGATAAAACTTGGACATTGTCTCCTTTTTTTATTTTCATTTTAGGA
>CALXCC010000059.1 GCA_944386705.1 uncultured Clostridia bacterium
ATATAAATTTTCTTAGCAAACATAGCAACAAAACAATATAAAATTGGTACGATAATAATAATTGACATATAAGGAAGTGGAATTGGTACCAATCCAATTACTTTTCCAAGCCAAGTAAATGGTACTATAATTCCAATAATACTTAGTAAAATAGAAGATAGATATACCATTTTGTGAGCATTGCTTTGTACAAATGGAATCTTTGCAGTTCTAATAATATGCATACCAAGTAAGTTAGAAACTATACTGTAACTGAACCATACACTTTGGAAAAGTGCAGCTTCTCTTAAATGGAATATAAACCATAAACTAGCAAAAACAATTAAGTCAAATATAGAACTTAAAGGTCCCATAAATAGCATAAAGTCTTTCAAACTTTTTAAACTAAATTGTCTAGGTTTTTGTAAGTATTCTTTATCAACATTATCAAAAGGAAGTGTTAATTGTCCAAAATCATAAAGTAAACCTTCGACCAATAATTGAATAGGTGTTTCTGGTAAAAATGGCAATAGTACGCTTGCAATAATTACAGACATAACTTCTCCAAAGTTAAAGCTAGTTGCCATTTTAATGTATTTCATTAAATTTCCAAATGTTTTTCTTCCTTCGGTTACACCATCTAATAAAACGTGTAAATCTTTTTCAAGTAGAATGATATCAGCAGATTCTTTTGCAATATCAACAGCTGTATCAACAGAAATACCAACATCAGAATTTGTAAGTGAAGGAGCATCGTTAATACCATCTCCCATATATCCAACTACATTTCCAGATTCTTTTAAAAGCCTTACAATTCTTGCTTTTTGAATAGGTGAAAGCTTAACAAATATATTAGTTTTCTTAAGTAAACGAAGGACACCCATATCAGAAAGTTTTTCAATTTGGCTACCAGAAACAATATTTTTAGAATTTATACCAACCTTTTTACAAATACATTTTGTGACTTCTGCATTATCGCCTGTTAGAACAACTACACGAATCCCAGAATGATTTAACTTCTCAATTGAAGATTTTGCAGATTCTTTTGGAGGATCTAAGAATCCAATAAAACCAAGAAGAATCATATTTTTTTCATCTTGTACACTAAAATCTTGAATATTTTCTATGTCATTTTTCTGACAAACAGCAATAACTCGTAAGCCATCTTTATTTAAATTTTTAGAAATATGTTTAATATTATCTTTGATTTGTTTTGTAATAGGAGATACAGTTCCTTTATAATCTACCATTGAGCAAATCTCTAAAATTTCTTCAACGGCACCTTTTGTAATTAATTGCTTTTTTGAACCATCTGAAACAACAACAGATAGACGTCTACGTGAAAAATCGAAAGGGATTTCATCAACCAACTTATAATTTTTAGTATATTCATCCATTCCATTTTCCAAAGCACGGTTAACGACAGCTTCGTCAATATTTCCTCTTAATCCAGTTTGAAAATAAGAATTTAAGAAAGCGTGTTTTAAAATACGTAAATCCTCGTCTCCATTTATATCTAAGTATTTTTCTAATACTATTTTATCTTCTGTTAAAGTTCCTGTTTTATCGGTACAAAGAATATTCATTGCGCCAAAGTTTTGAATTGAATCTAGCTTTTTTACAATAGTTTTCTTCTTAGACATTCTAACAGCACCTTTAGATAAGCTAGAAGATAAAATAACAGGAAGAAGAAGTGGGGTAATACAAATTGCTATAGCAACAGCAAATGTAAAAGCTGTTACTGGACTATGTTTCCAAGCGTTTAAAATAAATACAATTGGTGTTAAAATAAGCATAAAACGAATTAGTAATTTACTAATACTTTCAATTCCAAGTTGGAAAGAAGATTTTGGTTTACCAGTTGTAATAGTATGAGCAACTTTACCAAAATAAGTACTATCAGCTGTTTTTATAACGACACACTTTGCAGAGCCACTAATAACATTTGTACCCATAAAACAAATAGTATCTAAATCAGAAATACTATCTAAATCCTCTTGTGCTAGTTCAGAATTAGAAATCTTTCTAACTGCATCAGATTCACCAGTTAAAGAAGATTGTCCAACATATAAATCTTTAGCTTCCAAAACTCTTAAATCAGCAGGAATCATACTACCTGCAGACAAAATAACAATATCACCAAGAGCAACTTGCTTAATAGGAATTTGAACTTCTTTACCATCCCTTAAAACAGTAGTAGTTGTTGCAACTAATTCCTTCAATTCCTCGGCAGCCTTATTAGAACGAAATTCTTCAAAAAACTCTAATAATGTACTTGCAGTAACTAAAATTGCAATAACAATAATATTTGCATAACTAGGAGTTTCTGGAAGATAAACATCGGTATAAAATAAAATAGCTACAATACCGAAGTAAAATACTATTAAAAGGACTAAACAAACTCTCTAAAAAATAATGATACCATCTTTTAGGTTTAGCTTGGCTAATTTCATTTAAACCATATTTATGAATTAGTCTATCAGCTTCAGAAGAAGATAAACCATTCTCCTTTACATGATAGGCTTTTACAAACTCTTCCTTAGGAAGAGTACATTCTTTACCATAAAGAGCCTCAACATTAACTTCCTCTTTAGGTTTAGTATTTGACATTTTACCATCTCCAATCTTTAGTATAAAATTCTACTTAAAAAGTATACCACTAATTAAAAAAAATAGAACAAAAAGATGAAAAAAAATTTAAAAAGTGATAAAATGGAGCAAGAGGAAACAAGTGGATAGCTGTGATAGTAAAAAAAGATTCAAAAACAAAGTAGAACAATGTCTAAAATAAAGTGATAGCAAAAGGGAGAAGAAAAATAAAAAAATAAGAAAATAAGAAAAATTTTGAAAAATAGAAGGAGGAAAAATAATGAAAAGAATAAGAGTAGCAGGAATTATACCAATGGATGGAGGCATTGCATTAATGCATAGAAAGGATGTGAAAAAAAGAGATGACTTCCAAGAATATTATGCATTTCCAGGAGGAGGGCTAGAAGAAGGGGAAACTTTAGAACAAGGAACAATAAGAGAAATAAAAGAAGAATTTGGAATAGATGTAAAAGTTATAAAAAAATTATACGAAATGGAATCTGAGAAATTTAAGCAAAAAGAGTACTTCTTTTTGTGTGAATATGTGGGTGGTGAATTTGGAACAGGTGATGGACCAGAATTTAACAATGACCCAAAATATATTGATAGTGGTAAATTTATTCCAGAAATCATAAAAATAGAGGATATAGAAAAAACATTATTATTACCTACTGTTATAAAGGAAAAATTAGTAAAGGATTTAAAAAAAGGTGAACTTTAGGGACGTTCCTTAAAGTTCATTTTTTCTAAAACAAAATACTTACTGGTAGTTAAATTAATCCTAAAATGAACTTTAAGGAACGTCCCTAAAGTTCACCTAAAGTTCAAAATTTACACTAAAATATTATATACAAATGTAGTTAGCATACAAACAATAATACCGACAGATAGTAGGAAGCGTGAAGGCGATAGCAGTCCATTTCCAGCTACCAGTTTCTTTTTTTATAGTAAGTAATGTAGTGGTGCAAGGAAAATGTAAACAAGTAAAAATCATAACATTAATAGCTGTAAGTATAGTCCAACCGTTTTGTATTAAGATTTGACCAATAGAAAATGTATCTTCTATATTAACAAGAGAATTTCCGCCAAGATAACACATCAAAATAATAGGTAAAACAATTTCATTAGCAGGAATTCCAAAAATAAAGGCTGTTAAAATATAACCGTCTATCCCCATCAATTTAGCAAATGGTTCTAAAAAATTAGCGATGATGCTAAGCAAGCTTTGACCATTTATGCCAATTGTAGCAAATAGCCATATTACAAGTCCAGCAGGTGCTGCAACTGAAATTGCTCTTCCGAAGTACGAATAAAGTTCTATCAAAAATAGAACGAATAAAAATTTTCCCAAATTGTGGTTTTCTATAAGGTGGTAGCTCTAAAACAAAGGAAGATGGCATCCCTTTTAAGATGGTTTTTGATAATATTTTTGAAATTAAAAGAGCACAAACAATTCCAAGTAAAATAACGAAAAGTACAGCTATAGTAGATACAATTGATGCTCCGATACCTTGCATTGTTCCTGCAATAAATATTGTGGCAATTGATATTAAAAATGGAAAACGGCCATTGCAAGGAACAAAGTTATTAGTAAGAATTGCAATTAGCTTTTCTCTAGGTGAATCGATAATTCTACAACCTGTTACACCAGCTGCATTACAACCAAATCCCATACACATAGTAATCATCTGTTTACCAGTACATAAACATTTTTTAAAAAAACCATCCATATTAAAAGCAATTCTAGGAAGGTATCCTAAATCCTCTAAAAAAGTAAATAATGGAAAAAATATAGCCATAGGAGGGAGCATAACCGATATAATCCAAGTTAGAGTTTGATAAATACCATTAATTAACATATCAGAAATCCAATACGGGCAATTAATAAAATTAGCAAATGCGATTAATTTGTCTTGTATCCAAGCAAAAAAAGTAAACAAAATTTGCGAAGGATAATTTGCACCAACAATTGTTAGCCAAAAAATAACGCCTAAAAATAAAAACATAATAGGAAATCCAAATTTTTTGGAAGTTAAAATACTATCTATTTTTCGGTCTCTTCCGAGCATAATCTTTGTTTTCAAAAGTACAGACTTTATTACAAATTTCCTCAGAACGTTTCATAATACTAGAAGCAATACTTTCTTTAAAACCATCATTTGAAATATGTATAGCATTTAAATCGTTTAAGATTTTTGCTTTAAGTAGGTTAATAGATGTGGAATTATAAAGTGAAACATTAAAATTTTTTTCAATAGAATTTAATATTTTTTTATCTCCATCTATTATCTTTAAAGCTATCCAACGTAGTAGATAAGAAGGAAGGGATGGAAATTTATTTAACTTAAAAGTTAATGATTTAATACCATCTTCGATTACTTTATTATATATAATTTTTTGGGGCTCTGGAGAAATTTCGTTTTTGCATACTTTATAGATTGTATCCATCAAATTATTTAAAGATTTCTTTTTGCGAGCAATAGTTCCGAACAACAGGAACGCCAAGCTCTTTAGACAATTTATCTAAATCAATTTTAATTTTTTTCTTTTTGGCTTCGTCTAATAAATTAACACATACAATGACCTTATTAGTAATTTCCATTATCTGAAAAACTAGATTTAAATTTCTTTCCAAGCAAGTTGAATCAACTACAATAACAGTTGCATCTGGATTTCCAAAGCATATATAATCACGTGCAATTTCTTCTTCTTCTGAATGAGACATAATAGAGTATGTACCAGGAATGTCGACAAAAAGAAAATCACAATTAGAATAAGTACAATGTCCGAGAAGCATTAGCAACTGTTTTTCCGAGGCCAATTACCAGTGTGTTGATGCATACCAGTTAAGCTATTGAAAATTGTGGATTTTCCAACATTAGGATTTCCAGCAAGAGCAATAGTATAGCCATTTATATTTTTAATATTATCAAAATCATCTGATAATAACTTTTGTCCTGTAGAAGAATTAGTAAGGCCCATATATTCTAACCTCCTAAATAAATTTATTATAATGTATGATAAAAGACAAAAAAAGTTACTAATCAATAATAAATTTCAATAGAAGAAGAATCTTCATTTCTAATTGCAATCAATGTACCGCGAATAGAAAAAGCTCTAAGTCCTCCAGAAGGACTATCTAAAACAGCATATATAAAAGAATCAGGAACTAAACCTAAATCGAGTAACCTTCTTCTAATAGATCCGGTACAATTTAAAGATTTAACTTTTGCCGTTTTATTTAGAGGCAAATTATTTAAAGTATCTATTTTTTGGTTCATAATAAACCTCCTTTATCAGAAAAAACTGAAATAAAAACAAGTCTCTATATTTATTATATTTTGTCGAAAAATAAAAGTTACATATTGACAAAATATTTTAATTATGAAAAAATAAAATGGCCATATTGGGGACAGGTACTGCTTAACCATTTTTGGCTATATGGTACCAGGTACCAAGTGACCATTTTACAAAGGGAGGATATAAAAATGGAAAAAATAAGAGGATTTGAAGTTGCAAAAGGTTTTGAAGATAAAGGAATCAATCTGCCAATTAGAAAAACGAAATATTCTGCAGGATATGATATAGAAGCAGCTGAAGATACAGTTATACCAAGTTTTAAAAAAGGAATGAATCCAACACTTGTAAAAACTGGATTAAAAGCATATATGCAAGATGACGAAGTTTTACTTTTATATAACAGAAGTTCTAATCCAAAGAAAAAAGGATTAATTATGGCAAATAGTGTAGGAGTAATAGACAAAGATTATTATGGAAATCCAGATAATGATGGACACTTTATGTTTGCTTTTTATAATATAAAAGAAGAAGATATCACTATAAAAAAAGGAGAAGCAATAGGGCAAGCAATCTTCCAAAAATACTTAGTTACAGACGATGACAGTGCAGAAGGAGAAAGAATGGGAGGGTTTGGTTCTACTGGAAGATAAGAAAAAATCTAAAAAAAATTTATTCTTAGAGACTCAAGGAAAAGAAGAAAAATATACATAAAATTAAGGAAAAAAGCCTTTGACTTTTTTCCTTTTTTGAGGTATAATAAGTATGGTTAAAAAATCCAATAAAGTTATATCTTTACATAACTTTATTATCTTTTTTTCGCCGAAAATATAAATATGCTGAAAGGAGTTGACTTACATGTTTAATGTAGGAGACAAAATAGTATACCCAATGCATGGAGCAGGGGTAATTGATTCAATAGAGGAAAAAGATATTTTAGGGGAGAAACAATCTTATTACATATTAAAGATGCCAGGAGAAGTTAAGGTAATGGTACCAACAGCTAAGGCAGAAGAAATAGGAGTAAGAAATATAATAGATAAAAGTTCAGCAGACAAAGTAATCGGTGTACTAGAACAAGATGAAACAGAAATGGACAAAAACTGGAATAAAAGATACAGAGACAATATGGATAAAATGAAAAGTGGAGATGCATATGAAATTGCAGATGTTGTAAGAAATTTAAGCTTTAAACAAAAAGAAAAAGGACTTTCAACAGGAGAAAAGAAAATGCTAAATAATGCAAAGCAAATATTAATTAGTGAATTAGTATTAGCAGAACATGCTTCACAAGAAGAAGTAGAGCAATTAGTAGAAAACAAAATAAATACATCATATATGATGTTTAGAGCTGATGATATAACTCCACAAGAAAGTGTAGTAAATAAATTTATACCATTTGATGGAACAGGAACAGAAGAATAATAAAATTAAATAAAATTTTGTAAAAATAGAATAGAATTTAATAAGTACCTAATCAAAAAATGTAAAGTTTTGATTAGGTACTTATTTTTATAAATTTATTTAAATAGATACAATTTTTTTTGTAAAATCCAAATGATTCCAAGAATCATACTCGTATCCAATAGTATAGACATCTGTTGCCCAAATATCTTTTTCAAGCATAAGTTTAAAATTCTTATTAGAATTATTATCAACAAAACGCTTTACAGAAGTAATAATTTCAAGTTTTGGATTTGCTTTTGCAATTTCAGAAATTAAAAACTTACCTCTATTATTTAAACCTAAAACACGAATATAAGGATATTGCTTTCTAGATAAAGCCATATCTTTTTTTGTAATTCC
>CALXCC010000060.1 GCA_944386705.1 uncultured Clostridia bacterium
ACTGCCTGTAAAATTTCTTCTGTTAGTTTTCCTTGCTCTTCAATTGATTTTATTACCTCTTCTTTTCTTTGTTCTAAATTTCTTAAGTAATTTAATCTTTCACCTAAATCCCTAAGGGTTTCATCACTTAATCCTCCTGTTACCTCTTTTCTGTATCTTGCGATAAATGGTATTGTATTTCCTTCGTCAATTAATTTAATTGCGCTTTCTACTTGCTTTTCTTTTATATTTAACTCTTCTGCTATTGTTTTGATAATTTTTTCCATTACTTTATTTCCTTTCTTGTCAATTTGGGGACGTTTCCTTTTGGACATTTTGTCCAATTGGGGACAGATCCAAATAGACTTTTCGTATATTTTCTTTAAAATAAAACATCCATAAATCTGCTTTTCTATTATATCAGACTTTATGGACTAAAAGTCAAGTTTTTTGAAAAAATAAAAGCATAATCTTCATTTTCTAAAACTTGATTTAACAATTCCAGATGATGTATTAAAATGGTGGAAAAAAACTTCCTACAAAAAAAAGAAGTCAATCTCAAATGATTGACTTCTTTTTTTTTATAATATTTTTCTTGTAATTCTATTTTATTTTAAAATATTGTTGCATTTTCTTATTCAAAATCACAGTATAAAAAGCTTTCATTTCCTCTGTAATTTCCTTAGTATTATTTGCTTTATCCTTCGAAACCATGATTCTAAAATTTACACCAAACAATTCCACTTTTAAGTCTTTTACTATTTTAAAATTTGCTCTTTCATAAAACTTAATTCTTCTTTGTTTAAGTATTTTTTCTTCTTCATTTTCGAAAAAGTCGGGGTCTTCTATTTCTAATAAAATTACCTTTTCAGCTTTATATTTATTATCTATTTCTTTTAATATTTTTGTACCTATTCCTTGTCCTCTTTGATTTTCAAATACCGCTAAAAAAGCAACCAGCACATATTCTTGAAGCTTATCAATAATACAATATCCTTTTGCAATACCTTCTTCTTCAAAAATATAAGTTTCCTCATTTTTTTGTAACATTCTTTTCCTAAAACCTTCTAAATTCGGTCTTTCATTCTTTGGAAAATCTTTTACAATATGTTTACGATATAAACTTTTAAATTCTTTAAATTTTATCTTTCTTAGCATTTTATCTCCTACTTTTACTTTTAAATAACTGCTATTAATATTATTTGGCAAATCTGACTGGACAATACCTGTCCCAAACTTAACCATTTTTGGCTAATTGGTACCTGTCCCCAACATAGCCAATTATTCTATTCCTAAATATTCATTATATGTTGTTTCTTTATCTATTACTTGACCATTTCCTTTAATGTCAATTATTCTATTTGCTACTGTTTGTGTTAATTCGTGGTCGTGTGATGTAAATAGGATGTTTCCTATAAATTTTTTCATTCCTTCGTTTACAGATGTGATACTTTCCATATCTAAATGGTTTGTTGGCTCGTCAAATATTAAGAAGTTTGCTCCTGATAACATCATTTTTGATAGTATACATCTTACTTTTTCTCCACCTGATAATACTTTTACTTCTTTTAATGCTTCGTCTCCTGAGAATAGCATTCTTCCTAAGAAGCTTCTTACATATGTTTCGTCTGGGTCTTTTGAGTATTTTCTTAACCATTCTGTAACGTTTTCATCGGTGTTAAATAGGTAGTTGTTATCTTTTGGAAAGTAATTTTTAGTTATTGTTGTTCCCCATATTATTTCTCCTTCGTCTGGTTCGACTTCTCCTGCTATTATTTGGAATAATACTGTTTTTGCTAGTTCGTTGTCTGCTAAAAATGCTATTTTGTTTCCTTCTTTTACATCAAAGGATATTTTGTCTAATAGTTTTACTCCATCTACTGTTTTTGATATGTTTTTTACTTGTAATATTTCTCTTCCTGGCTCTCTATCTGGCTTGAAGTCTACATATGGATATTTTCTATTTGATGGCTTTATTTCTTCTAATTCTATTTTTTCTAATGTTTTCTTTCTTGATGTTGCTTGTTTTGATTTTGATGCATTTGCACTAAATCTTGCAATAAAGTCTTGCAATTCTTTTATTTTTTCTTCTTTCTTTTTATTTTGTTCTCTTGCTTGTTTTAATGCTAATTGACTTGATTCATACCAGAAATCATAGTTTCCTGGATATACTTTTATTTTTCCAAAATCTACGTCGGCAATATGTGTACAAACTTTATTTAAGAAGTATCTGTCGTGTGATACAACTATTACTGTATTTTCAAAATCCATTAAGAAGTCTTGTAACCAGTTTATGCTTTTTAGGTCTAAGTCGTTTGTTGGTTCGTCTAGTAATAATACATCTGGATTTCCAAATAAAGCTTGTGCTAATAATACTTTTACTTTGTCTCTAGCTTCCATTTCTTTCATTAATTTATAATGATTTTCTGGAATAATTCCTAAGTCATTTAATAGAATTGCTGCATCTGATTCTGCATTCCATCCATCTAATTCCGCAAATCTTTCTTCTAATTTTGCTGCTTTCATTCCATCTTCTTCTGAGAAATCTGGTTTCATATATATTTCTTCTTTTTCTTTCATAATGTCATATAGTTCTTTATTTCCCATTATAACTGTATCTATTACAGAAAATTCTTCGAAAGCATAGTGGTCTTGTTTTAATACAGATAGTCTTTCTCCTTTTTCTATACTTACATCACCTTTACTTGGTTCTATCTCTCCTGATAGAACTTTTAAAAATGTTGATTTTCCTGCTCCATTTGCTCCAATTATTCCATAACAATTACCTTTTCCAAAACGAATATTTACATCTTCAAATAATACTCTTTTTCCAAATCTAACTGTAACATTGTTTGCGCTTAACATTTTTTCTCCTTCCAGGTTAAAGATTTACACTTTATTTCTGATATAAAGTTTTTGTTATTTTCTTTATCCTCTTTTTATTTTATCTTTGGTATTATACAATATTTTGGTAAAGATTTCAAGTTGAATCTATAGCTAAAAATGCTAATTTTTGCGTTTATATTTTCACAAATTTTTTTGATATTTTACTCAACTATATTTTTATCTCCTTATTCTATATTTTCCATTATTTTATTCCTTATATACATATGCAAGAATTTTTCTTATTCCAATTCATATTTTAAAAAACAAAAATCAGAAAAATTTTTCCACATTTTCTGATTTTTATGTCAAATATTTTTCTCCTAAACTCAGTAACAATTATTTAAGATTTATAAAATTTTGTGATTCATTTTTTAGGTAAACTATGTTACCTAGCTCTGATATTATTTCATCTCCTTTATTTCTACATTATTAGGTATAGGAATACTTGTTCCAAATATCGATACAACACAAATCACATATATTAACAAACCTACAAACAGTCCTGTATAAAAAAATACTATCATCCCAATAATGACAAACGCTAAACAAACAAAGAAACCTAAAATCATTCTGATGTTATAAATTATTTTTTCTTTTTGAGTTTTAAATATTAAGGATATTTTTTTCTCAAAAATTAATTTTCTATTTAATAATTTTTCAATTGTTTCCTTATCTTTAACTGCTTTTCTTTTTATAATCCAAAACAATAAACATAGTATTATAATACCTATTAATAGCATCATTGATTTATTTAAAGAAAAAGATAATATTTTTAAAGTATCGCCAAACATAGTTAATATAATTAACGCTAGCCCTAAAGTTAAAAATATTGGTACACCACCTTTAAATAATCCTGAATTTTTTAACCGATTATATTCATTATTAGTTAATACTAATGCTTTTTGCGGTTTAAACCATAGAAAAAAAGATAATTTATTTAATAGTTTTCCATCATTTAAATTAATTAAATAAAACTTTCTGTTACATTCAATAACATAATTACTTTGTGTTGATGTCGATCTTATATCCATAATCTAATTCCTTTCTATACATATGTAGTTAAAATGTGTGTTTTTTAATCAATTAAATTGATTAATTGTTACTATTTATTTTCTTAGTACAAAAATGTTTTTTAAGAAAAAATTTTTATTAAATCTTCTGGAAATTGATATTTTTTTAATATTATTAGTAATTGATTCCTGGAAATCATAGTCATCTCTCTTTTTCTATATATTTTAACATATTTTTGTTTTATTTCAATATAATTATTTAAAAAGAATAATGTCTTCTAGTTAAAAATGCGAATTTGAAAATTTTCAAATTCGCATTTTTTATATTACCTAGTATTATTAATCATCAAATAATAATTTTATTCCCCATAGCCCAGATAATCCTACTAATCCATATATAATTCTTGATATTATACTCATTTCACCAAATATTGTTGCAACCAAATCAAATCTAAATAGTCCTATTAATCCCCAGTTAATTGCACCAATTATAATTAATAAAAGTGCAATTTTATCAATTATTTTCATATTTTCCTCCTACACATATAAATTTTTTAAGATATTTATATTTATTATATTCATTTTTTAATATTTTATTCATTCTGTAAAAACAAAGTATTTATAAACATCTTACTAGCTTTTTTAAATGTACTAAATTTTACCATATAAAATTTTAGTGCATGATAAAAAAAGCATTATATATTGATATAAAATCAATTTATAATGTTTTTTTGCATAGAATAACTTTTCTATTCAATTATCCTAATCTAACATATCTCTTCTTTTAAGCCACCAAGAAACTCCTACTGTTAGTAAAATTGAAATAGCTACCATAACTATAAATCCAAATGGACTATTTTGCAAAGGAAGCCCTACATTCATTCCCCAGAAGCTTGATATCATAGTCGGCACGGCTAGAATAATTGTAATTGACGTTAAATATTTCATTACTCCATTTAGGTTGTTAGAAATAATTGAAGCATATGCATCCATAGTTCCATTTAAGATATCTCTATATATTTGTGACATTTCTATTGCTTGTCTATTTTCTGTAATGGCATCTTCTAGTATTTCTTCGTCTTCTTCATATAATTTAACGATTTTTCCTCTTAATGTTTTTTCCATTACTAATTCGTTTGATTTTAATGATGTAGTAAAATATACTAATCCTTTTTCTAAGCTTAATAATTTTAAAAGTTCTTTATTTTTCATAGAATTTTTCAAAATGTACTCTGCTATTTCTGTCTCTTTATTAATTTGTTTTAGGTAATTTAAGTAATATGAAGAGTTTAAATATAATATTTGAAAAATAAATCTTGTTTTTTTATACGTTTGGAAATTTTTTATTTTTCTTTTCTCAAAGTCTTCAATTACTTTGTTCTTTCTTAATGATACTGTAATAAAAAAGTCGTCCCTTACTACAATCATTCCAAGTGGCATTGTTGTATATACTTCACTTTCTTCGCCTTTTTCTATAATTGGTACGTCTACTACGAAAAGAATTGTATTATCGTCTTCTTCTTGGTCTATTCTAGCTTTTTCTTCGTAGTCTAACGCATATCTTATGAAGTCTTCTTGTATGCTTATATTTTCACATAGTCTTTTTATTTCATTTTCCGATGGATTTACTAAATTAATCCATGCCCCTTTTTTGAACTCTTTTATTTCTTGGAACTCGTTTGTCTCCATATCAGTATTATAAATTTTTAGCAAATCCATCACCCCTTTATTTTTCTTTAACAGTATTATTGTAGCCTGTTTAGGGCTTTTTGTCAACCTTTTTGTATTTATAGATTTTAAAGATTGGTATAAGGATGATTAATTTATAATATTTTCTTAACTAATAATTTTAAGATTATTTTATTTAATTTTGCACATTATTTAATCTAAAATGTAACGTTATCTTTAAATCTTTTTGTTAATTCAGTTTTAGATTTTTCACTCAAATTAACATTTCCTGCTAACAATATCCTACAACTTGGATCAAATTCTAATAGTACTGTTGCATCTATAATCGAATTATTTCTTAAATCCAATTTTAAATTCTTATTGTTTTTTAATGGTGCTAATTTTGCTATATCATTTGAATTTAGATAATTGTTTGATAAATCTAGATTTGTTAATTTGGTCAATTTTGTAAAATCGGGGATCTTTCCACTCAAATCCATACCACTTAATCCTAAAGTATTTAAATTATTTAGATTTGGAATTATACTTAAATCTGCCCCTTTACAATTTAAGATTATTAATGTATTTAAATTTGAAACCCCACTCAAATCTGGTAATTTATTAAATTTTGAATTTTGAATGCTTAATCTTGATACTTTGCTAGGATTACAATTTAAAATAGTATTAATATCTTCATTTTTTAGTCCTTGCATAATTATTTGTGAGATAATATCTTCTATTTCTGCTAAATTAAGCTTATTTGTCGTTCCAGTCACATCTAAAAAATTTAATTTTTTTAATTCGTTTATTGGTTCTAATGTCTCAATTGGATTATAAGATATTGTCAATTTTGTGAGTTTTTGCATATTTTTTAAAATGTTTTGTGTTTTTTCATCTGAAAGTGTTATTAGATTGTTATTTATATTTAAAGTTGTTAATTCTGTTTGCCCTTCTAGACATTCTAAAGTAGTTAAATTTTGTGATGATAAATTTATACTTTTATATCCATTAAATAATTTTAATTGTGCTACATTTACATTTATTGTTCCATTTCTTACTGTCAAAATTTCTTGTATTTTATCTAACCTTAAATTTTCTTCTTTTGTATATTCACTTCTATTTGCTTTTATATTTGGATTGTTTAATAAGTTTAAATTTACGAGTTTATCATTTTTGTCAAGTTCTAATATATCTATAATTTCATTTTTCGATAAATCAAGATCTCTTAGATTTGCTAAATTTTCCAAATTTTCTATTTTACTTATTTTATTTTGACTTAAATTTAACGTGGTTAAATTTGTACAATTTTCTAATCCTTTAATTTCTTTTATAGAATTCATTGCCAAATCTAATGTTTCTAAATTTCCTAATTCTTCTATTCTGCTCATATCACTTATATAGCCGTTTTTAAATATAAAAGTTTTCAATTTATTGCAGTTCTTCAAAGCGTCTATTGTATTATTATAATCTGTCCCTGTAAATCTTGAAAATCTTTCTAAGTTTGCTAACTCTGAGACTGCACTATAATCTTTGTCAGGTCCATATATTATTTCTAGATTTTTTAATTTAGTACAGTTTTGTATCCCTTCTAATGTAGTAATTTGAGGAATATTTGTACCATATTCACCAAGTGTTAAATGAATTAAATTTGGAAAAAATACTAAATCTTCTAAACTATCTACTGATGAATCTGCTATTGTTAAACTTATTTGATTTTTCATCCATTTAAATTTCATCTCTTCTTCTGTTACTCCAGATATTTTTGATACATATTCACTAAATGCTTTACTTGAAAATCTTATTTTTGTTTCATCTTCTAATATTTTTTCTTC
>CALXCC010000061.1 GCA_944386705.1 uncultured Clostridia bacterium
TTTCTTTTACTTCTATTATTTTTCCATTTTCTATTTTTGCATTTACTAAAGTAACATATCCATTGTCTCCTTCAGATTTTTCGTCAATTAATTCAAAAATTCTTTCTGCTCCTGCTAACGCCATAATAATAGAGTTCATTTGCTGTGATACTTGCCCTAGTGGGTTTGTAAAAGCTTTTATGAATTGTAAAAAAGCTGCGATACTTCCAACTGTTAAAATTCCATTTACTGCTAAAATTCCTCCAACTACAGCTACTAATACATATCCTAAGTTTCCAATGTTCATAATACATGGCATTAATGTATTAGCATAAGAATTTGCTTTTGTTGTACTTTGACATAGTCGCTCATTTAGCTCATCAAATTTCTTTTTAGTTTCTCCTTCATAGCAAAATACTTTTACTACCTTTTGCCCTGACATCATTTCTTCAATATATCCATTTACAATACTGATATTTTTTTGTTGTTCTATAAAATTCTTTGAGCTCCTTCCTCCAAAAAATCGTGCGACTATTACCATAATTACTACCATAGCTAATACAACTAATGTTAAATAAATGTTGGTTGCTATCATAGAAATTAAGATACTTACCATAGAAATCACACAAGAAAATACTTGTGGAATACTTTGACTAATACATTCTCTTAAAGTATCCACGTCGTTTGTATAAGTACTCATCGTCTCTCCATGCGGATGTCTATCGAAATATTTAATTGGTAATGTTTGCATATGTTCAAACATTTCAGTTCTTATTTTGTGTAAAATGCCTTGTGATATATTAATCATTAATCGGTTGTAGATATATGTACTTATAATTCCCGTTACATATATAATTCCCATTATTACTACTGCTGAAAATAGAGAAGAATAATCCGGATTGCTATTTCCAATTAGTGGCGTAATATAATCATCAATTAATATCTTTAAGAATTGAATTCCAGCAACACCTACTAATGAACTGATAATAATGCTAATTAATACTATTACAAATTGAAGTTTATAGGTTTTAGTTACATAACCAAGTAATCTTTTCAATGTTTTTCCTGCTTGTCTTTTGCTTGGCTTTTTAGTTTCATTATTGTTTGATTGTTTCATCCTTTTCTTCTCCTTTCTTTTGAGATTCATATACTTCTTGGTAAATTTTATTAGTTTTTAATAATTCTTCTGATGTTCCAATTCCATTAATTTTTCCATCTTCTAATACAATAATTCTATCTGCATCTTCTACTGATGAAATACGTTGTGCAATAATAATTTTTGTTGTATTTGGAATTTCTTCCCTAAATGCTTTTCTAATAAATGCATCTGTTTTTGTGTCAACTGCACTAGTTGAATCATCTAGAATTAATATTTTAGGTTTTTTAAGTAATGCTCTTGCAATACAAATTCTTTGTTTTTGGCCTCCTGATACATTAGTTCCACCTTGGTCTAAAACTGTTTCATATTTGTCTGGAAATTCTTGAATAAATCCATCGGCTTGCGCTAATTTACATACTCTTACTAACTCTTCATCAGAAGCTTTTTTATTTCCCCATCTTAGGTTTTCACTAATAGTTCCTGAAAACAAAATATTTTTTTGTAATACAACTGCTACTTCATTACGTAAAGTTTCAATATCGTAATCTCTTACGTCTACTCCTCCTACTTTTATAGAGCCTTTGGTTACATCATATAATCTTGGAATTAAATTAACAAACGTAGATTTTGAACTTCCTGTTCCTCCTATAATTCCTATAGTTTCTCCTGATTTAATTTTAATATTGATATTTTCTAATGGCAATTCATCTTCATTTTTCCCATCGTCAAATTTGAAATCTACATTTTTAAACTCAATACTTCCATCTTTAACTTCTTTTATTGGATTTTCCTTATTTTTAATTGTGCTTTCTTCTTCTAATACCTCTACAATTCTTTCTGCTGATGATTGTGCTATGATGACCATAACAAAGACAAAAGATAACATCATTAAGCTTGATAGAATTTGCCATGCATATGTAATTATACTTGACAATTGTCCTGTTTGCATATTTCCTGCAACAATTGTTTTAGCACCTAGCCATGATAAGAAAAGAACAGATGTGTAAATAGCAAGTTGCATAGCTGGGCCGTTAAATGCTACTATTTTTTGTGCTTTTTTAAATAAATTAAATACTTCATCATTTACTTTTCCAAATTTTTCTTGTTCATACTCTTCTCTGTTATATGCTTTTACAACTCGAATAGCATTTAAGTTTTCTCCAACTACTCTATTTAGACTATCATATTTACGAAATACTTTTTCAAAATTTGGATGTGCCTTTTTTGCAATAAATATTAAGATAAAACCAAGTGGTACCATTGTTACAAAAAATATTAATGCTAATTTATGGTTTATGTTAAATGACATTCCTAATGCAAAGACTAGCATAATTGGTGCTCTTACTAGAATTCTTATAATCATTTGGTATGCCATTTGTACATTTGTTACATCTGTTGTTAATCTTGTTACTAAACTTGAAGTTGAAAATTTGTCGATATTAGTAAATGAGTAATTTTGTATATTGTAAAACATTCCTTGTCTTAAATTTTTAGCAAATCCAGCTGATGCTTTTGCCGCATATCTTCCTGATATCATTCCAAATGTTAATGATAAAAGTGCTGAAATTACTAAAAATATTCCCATTTTTATAATGTAATTCAAGTCACTGTTTGCTATTCCAACATCTATAATTTTTGCCATTAAGAATGGAATTATAACTTCCATAATTACTTCAAATATAACAAAAATAGGTGTTAAAATGGAATCCTTTTTATACTGCTTAATATATTTTGCTAACTTTTTTATCATTCTTCTATCATCTCCCTTTCTTCTAAATTATTTGAAATTTTTTCTATTATTTTCATTAATTCTTCTACTTCTTTTTCCGAAATTCCCCTTCTTGCTTTTCTTTCGACTTTTTTTGTTTGTATTTCCAACTTTTTTACTAATTCTAATGCTTTAGGTGTTAAAACTATAGTTTTTAATCTTCCATCTAAAGCAATTTTTTCTCTTTTAATTAGCCCATTTTTTTCCATATTTTGTAACATATCTGTTGCACTTGCTCTTCTAATGTCAAATTCTTTTTCAATGTCTTTTGCAAATACCTTTTTCTTTTTTGATTTTTCTGCAATATAACGTATCATACCACATTGTACTCCTGTAATGCCGTATTTAGACACTTCTTCATCCATTTCTCTTTTTAATTGCCTTGATAACTTATGTACACATCTTCCAATTTCTTCTTGACTCATATTCCACCCCGAAAAAATAATTGTTAGATTCCTAACAATTATCTATTGTAACTTTTAATTTTTTATTTGTCAAGTGAATTTTAAACTTTTATGTAAGAAAAAGAGTTCTTATCAATAACTTCGAATAAGAGCTCTTTTTATAATATTTTAAAACTTGGTTTTTAATTATTTCATTGCCTCTTCTATAGCAACTGCTACTGCAACTGATGCTCCAACCATTGGGTTGTTACCCATACCGATTAATCCCATCATTTCAACGTGTGCTGGTACTGATGAGCTTCCTGCAAATTGTGCATCTGAGTGCATTCTTCCCATAGTATCTGTCATACCATAAGAAGCTGGACCTGCTGCCATATTGTCTGGGTGTAATGTTCTTCCTGTTCCACCACCTGAAGCAACTGAGAAGTATTTTTTACCTGCTTCAATTCTTTCTTTTTTGTATGTTCCTGCAACCGGGTGTTGGAATCTTGTTGGGTTTGTTGAGTTACCTGTGATAGATACATCAACATCTTCCATCCACATAATTGCTACACCTTCTCTAACGTCGTTTGCTCCATAGCATTTAACTTTTGCTCTTTCTCCATCTGAATAAGGAATTTCTTCTATCACGTTTACTTTTCCTGTGAAGAAATCAAATTCTGTTTTTACATATGTAAATCCATTTATTCTTGAAATAACTTGTTCTGCATCTTTTCCAAGTCCATTTAAAATTACTCTTAAAGGTTCTTTTCTTACTTTGTTTGCTGATTTTGCAATTCCGATTGCTCCTTCAGCTGCTGCAAAACTTTCATGTCCTGCTAAGAATGCAAAACATTTTGTGTCTTCTGATAATAGCATTGATGCTAAGTTTCCATGTCCTAATCCAACTTTTCTATCGTCTGCAACTGAACCTGGAATACAGAATGCTTGCAATCCTTCTCCAATTGCTTTAGCTGCATCTGCTGCTTTTACACAACCTTTTTTAATTGCTATTGCTGCACCTAATGTGTATGCCCAAGCTGCATTTTCAAAACAAATTGGTTGTACTCCTTTTACTATTTCATATGGATTAAATCCTTTGTCTGTACATATTTTTAATGCATCTTCAAAATCTTTAATTCCGTATTTTTCCATTACTGGTTTTATTTGGTCTATTCTTCTTTCATAACTTTCAAATGTTACTGCCATTTTATTTCCTCCTTACACTTCTTTATTATCTACATTTATTGATGTTCTATCTTTTATTTTAGAAAAACAATATAATATTAACAAAGCTAATATTTTAGGTAAAATACTCGATATATTCAATAATTTTTCAAAATCATCATAAAGATATTATATTTATTTTTCTATTTTTCATATATTATCCACAATTAACTTTTTTAGATGTGTCCCCTTTTGGACATTTTGTCCAAAAAGAAACGTCCCTAAATTATTCCTTTCTAGGATCAATTTTCTTTACTGCTTCGTCAAATCTACCATATGTACCAGAAGCTTTTTCTATTGCTTCCATTGGATCCATTCCTTTTTTGATGTTTTCCATCATTTTTCCCATATGTACATATTTATATCCGATGATTTGGTCATCTTTATCAAGTCCTAGTTCTACTATGTATCCTTCTGTTAATTGTAAGTATCTTGGTCCTTTTAATGTACTTGAATAAATTGTTCCAACTTGACTTGTGTGTCCTTTTCCTAAGTCTTCAAGTCCTGCTCCTACTGGAAGTCCTCCTTCTGAGAATGCTGTTTGTGTTCTTCCATATACTATTTGTAAGAATAATTCTCTCATTGCTGTGTTAATAGCATCACATACTAAGTCTGTATTTAATGCTTCTAGTATTGTTTTTCCTGTTAATATTTCTCCTGCCATAGCAGCTGAATGTGTCATTCCTGAACATCCTATTGTTTCTATTAATGCTTCTTGAATAACTCCATCTTTAACATTTAAAGTTAATTTACAAGCTCCTTGTTGTGGTGCACACCATCCGATTCCGTGTGTTAATCCTGAAATATCTTTAATTTCTTTTGCTTTTACCCATTTTCCTTCTTCTGGAATTGGTGCTGGTCCATGGTCTACACCTTTTTTTACAACGCACATTTCTTCTAATTCTTTTGAATAAATCATTTTAATTGCTCCTTTCAATTACTTAGTTTAATTTCGCTTTTTTTGTTTTGCGTTTATTTATATTTTTAGGATTCCTCCCAAATTTAAAAACATTTAAAACATATTCATAGAGCAGTTTGTTTACTGCTCTTTATTTTCTCTCATTTTTTCAATTTCTTCTTTTGATAATAATATTTGATTTTTTCTAGTCTTTATTCCTGTTTTTTCTGTATTTTCTTTGTTTTTTATAATGTCGATGTTTTCTATATTACTTTTATTTATCATCTTATTTTTTCTAAGTACATATTCTTTATTAGGTATATATTCATTTTCATTATTTGGTTTTACTCTAATTTTTCTGTTTTTTTCTTGATTGTACTCATCAGTATTATATTCAATTTTATTTTCGATGTCCTTTATATAAATTCCTGTTTCATATATTTCTTTTTTTGTCAAATTTTTAGGTCCTAGTAAATATCTATTTAAGATTTCTTTATCTTTTTTACTTACTTGTTCAGGCCCAATCCCTAAATATTCATATCTCCATATAATATGTCTTTCATAACTGTTAAAATCATTTGGGTTATTTAAGTTATCATAACTATATTCTACTTTAAATTTTGCATTTTGAATTATTATTGTTAGATTAGACCATAAATTTCCTGTTTCTGATTTTCTAAATTCTTCTCTTAGCCCTTTTATTCTATTATATAGAATTTTAACAAGTTTTACATAGTCTTCTTCATCCAAATTAAATTTGTTCGGAATTTCATAGACATTTACTGGTTTCTTTTTTAGGATTCCTTTTGGTGTGTAGTAAAAATATAGTTCTCCTGTTTTTCTTCCATCTGGCATATCAATTACTGAACTATATAAATAGAGTTTATCCCATTTTTCTGGAATCATATAAAATAGTCTTCTTTGTATATCTTCATATATTTCTTTTATCTTTTTCGTATGATTTAACATATCCCTTTTATTCCTTATCTAATAGACTTTCTCCTGTCATTTCTTCTGGCTTTTCAAGATTCATTAAATCAAGCATTGTTGGTGCTAAATCTGCTAATTTTCCGCCTGATTTTAATTTTAATTTTTTATTATTTGTTACTAATATTAATGGCACCGGATTTGTTGTGTGAGCTGTGTGTGGCTCTCCGGTTTTGTAGTCTATCATTTGCTCTGCATTTCCGTGGTCCGCTGTAATTAGTAGGTTTCCTTGTTTTGATTCTACTAATTTTACAACTTTTCCTAAGCATTCGTCTACTGCCTCTACTGCTTTTATTGCTGCTGATAAACTTCCTGTATGTCCTACCATATCTGTATTTGCATAGTTTAATATGATAGAATCATATTTATCAGATTCAATTGCTTCTAATACTTTTTCTGTTACTTCGTATGGACTCATTTCAGGTTTTAAATCATATGTTTCTACTTTAGGAGATGGTACTAATATTCTATCTTCCCCTTCGTATTGTTTTTCTTCTCCTCCGTTAAAGAAGAATGTTACGTGAGCGTATTTTTCTGTTTCAGCAATTCGAAGTTGTGTATATCCTTTTTTGCTAATATATTCACCAAAAGTATTTTTTAAGCTTTCTTTTTTGAATGCTATATGAACATTTGGCATTGTTTCATCATAACTTGTAAAACATACATAATATAAGTTTAGATCTTTTTTAGTTTCAAATCCATCAAATTTTGGATCTACTAATGCTCTTGTAATTTCTCTTGCTCTATCTGGTCTAAAGTTAAAAAATATAACAGAGTCATTTTTTTCTATTGTTGCAATTGGATCTTTTCCATTGCAAATTAATGTTGGCTCCACAAATTCGTCAAATACTTCTTTTTGGTATGATTTT
>CALXCC010000062.1 GCA_944386705.1 uncultured Clostridia bacterium
AATCGGTTATAACAATATAGGGTACTCAAACTATATATTTTTCAAAAAAGTGTGACATATGATTGACTAACCTTCATTAAATAAAGTAATATAAGCTTATTTTAACTTGTAATTTTCCTAAAAAAATGATATAGTAAAAAAGAAATTTTAGACAAAAAAGTAAAAAAGAATAATAAAATTTAATAAATTAACAAAAAGGGAGGTGCTTTATTGAACTTAGAAGAAATAATAAAAAATTCAAACCTACACATAGGAAAAGACAGAATCTTATTTAATGAACTAATGAAAAAACATTCTACGTTCAAAATAGGAGGGCCAGCAGAATGTTTAATAAAAGTAGAAAAAGAAGAAGAACTAAAAGAAATATTAAGCTTAGCCAAAAGGCATAATATACCATTAGCTATTCTTGGCAATGGAAGCAATATTTTAGTATCAGATAAAGGAATTCCAGGAATAACAATAATAATAAAAATCGAAGGTTTTAAAATTATAGAAGAAAATGAAAATATAAAAATCATTGTCGGAGCTGGAGAAAAAATAGCAAAACTTGGAAGAATATTTTTGCAAAAAGAAATTGCGGGATTTGAAGAAATATCAGGAATTCCAGGAACAATAGGCGGAGCAGTTAGAATGAATGCTGGAGCTCACGGAAAAGAAATGAAAGATATTGTAAAAAAAGTAAAATGCATTGATTATAATGGAAACGAAAAAGTATTTTCTAATGAAGAAATGCAATTTAGCTACAGAAAAAGTAGAATAAAAGAAGAAAAATATATAGTAACAGAAGTGGAACTAGAATTACAAAAAGGAAAAAAAGAAGAAATTAATAAAAAAATGGAAGAATATAAAAAATATAGAAAAGAAAAACAACCAATAGAATTTCCAAGTGCGGGAAGCACATTTAAAAGAGGAGACGATTTTATAACAGCAAAATTAATTGAAGAAGCAGGTTTAAAAGGTTATTCTATTGGAGATGCCGAAGTTTCTACAAAACATAGTGGCTTTATAATAAACAAAGGAAAAGCAACAGCAAATGATGTTTTACAATTAGTAGAATACGTAAAAGAAAAAGTGTATGAAAAATTCAAAAAGAAAATAGAATTAGAAATAGAAATAATAGGAAAAGAAGGGTAAATAAAATAAAGATGTGTCCCTTTTTGGACATTTTGTCCAAAAGGAAACGTCCCCAAATTACCCAAATTAAAGGAGAAGAAAAAATGAAAGGATTTATGCAATGGTTTAAAGCCAGTAATAAAATGAAAAGATGGATGTTTTTAATATTAGTAGGAATTTTACTGGCCTGCTATGGCTTAGCTAAAATATTAGTAATGAAGGAAATTTCTTTTACAGATGTAGGTGAAGTTGTTATTATTTTTGTAATAGGATTTGTATCTATTGTATTAGGACTAATCTTTTTAAATAAAAGAACATTAGAGGTTTTAATAGAAGCAACAGATGAAAGAATGGAAAATAAAAATAATGTAAATGTTAAGTCTTTAATTTTCAATAAAACAGTTTATGATAAAGGTCCAAATATTGTTGTAATTGGTGGAGGAACAGGATTAAATACTGTTTTATCAGGACTTAAAAACTATACAAACAATTTAACAGCTATTGTAACAATATCTGATTATGGAGAAATGGCTACAAATTCTAGAAAAGAATTAAACGTAATGCCTTTAGAAGATGTAAAAGATAGTATGGTGTCACTTGCAAGTAAAGATGGAGAAATAGAAAAATTATTTAATTATCAATTTAGAACAGGTAAACTAAGTGGACTTAATTTTTCAGACATATATTTTTCAGCTATGAAAGAAATAAATGGTAACTTTGAAGATTCAATTATAAAAAGCAATGAAGTTTTAAATATGATAGGAAAAGTTATTCCTGTTACTTTAGAAGAAATAAAAATTGTTGCAGAACTTGCAAACGGATATATTGTAGAAGAAAAATCAAGAATCCCAGAAGTAGTTTCTGATAAAATAACTAAAATAAATAGAATTTTAATTAGCCCATCTAATTGTAAACCAGCACCTGGTGTAGTAGAAGCAATTAAAAATGCGGATTGTATTGTAATTGGACCGGGAAGTTTATATACAAATGTTATACCAAATTTATTAATTAATGGAGTAACAAAAGCAATAAAAGAAAGTCCTGCAATAAAAGTTTATGTAAGTAATATTATGACAGAGCCAGGGCAAACAGATAATTATAGCGTTTCAGACCACTTAAATGCAATAATAGAACATTGTGGTACAGGTGTTGTTGATTATTGCATTTATGACACAGGAGAAATTATACCTGAGTTTATAAAAAAATACAATTTGGAAGGTCAAGACTTAGTTGAACAAGATATTGAAAAAGTAAAAGGAATTAAATTCTTGCAAAGGAACTTATCAATGATAAAAGACGATTTAATAAGACATGACCCAAGTTTAGTGGCATCTTCAATAATCGAATTAATATGTGATGACTTAAAATATCAAGATAAGCAAAATGATCCGCAATATTTAATGCTAAATACAAAGTTAAGAGAAGAAAAAAGAATTAATAAAATAAAGAAAAATATGAAGAAAAAAGAAAAAAGTAGAAAAAATAAAAATAAAACAAAAAGAATGAAAACAAAAAGTAAATTCAGCAATAAATACAGTGACAGAATAGCCTCTATAAGAGAAGCAGATGCAAAAGTAAGACAAAAAAGAGAAAAAATAGAAAATGGAAGTACTAAAAAAGCTAAAAATAAAAAAGAAACTGCTGAAAAAATACCTTCTAAAACAAAAAGACATTCATCACCACGAAGAAAAACTCAACAAGAAATAAGAGAAGAAATGTTAAAAAAATTAGAAAATAGTAAGTTAAATAAATAATGCTAGGAGGAAATATATGAAATTTACAAAAGAAGATTTTAAATTAGAAAATGCATTAAATAAAGAATGGCTAATCACAAATGGAATAGGAGGATATAGCTCTTCCACTATAATAGGTGCAAATACGAGAAAATATCATGGATTATTAGTTGCAGCATTAACACCACCAGCTAGAAGATTTTTAATACTTTCAAAATTAGATGAAAGTATAGAAATAAGAGGAAGAAAATATAATCTATATACAAATATAGGAAAAGAATATATAACAGAGGGATATAAATATCAAGAAGAATTTGAAAAAATGTATGTGCCTTGCTTTAAATATAAAATCGGATCAGTTGAAATAACTAAAAAAATTTGTATGGAATATGGAAAAAATGCTGTTGGAATATATTACAAAATAAAAAATGGTAATTGTAAGGCAAAACTTACTTTAGCACCGATAATTAACTTTAGAGATTTTCATACGGTAAATTCAGGACACAACTTTGAAATAAAACAAAATAATGTAAAAAATAAAGTGAAAATAATAGTAGATGGATATTCACAAGTACCAGTTTATATGCATTTATCAGAAGGAAAATATATTAAACACGAAAATGACATATTCAAGAATATGTTTTACATAGAAGAAGAAAAAAGAGGTTTTGATCCAGAAGAAAATCACATTGTTCCTGGAAGATATGAAGTAGAAATAACAGCAAAAGAAGAAAAAGAAATATCTTTTGTATGTTCACTAGAAGACAATATAGAGCAAATTGATGCCCAAAAATTAATAGAAAAAGAAGAAAAACGTTTAGAAAAAATATTTAAAGAATCAGAATTATTGGACTTAAAAAATAACTCAAAAACAAAAAAAGAATTAGCAGACGAAGAGTTAATAAAAAAATTTTTAATTGCGTCTGACAATTTTATAGTAAACAGACCAAACTTTGGACTTCATACTTTAATTGCAGGTTATCCATGGTTTTTAGATTGGGGAAGAGATTCTTTAATATCTTTTGAAGGTATATTATTAATACCAAAAAGATTTGAATTAGCAAAAGAAGTTTTAAAAACATATATAAGAGACGTAAAATTTGGTCTAGTTCCAAATGGGTATTCAGGATATGACAATAGACCACTATATAATAGTGTTGATGCATCATTATTATTATTTGAGCAAATACAAAAATATATAGATTATACCGGAGACTATCAGTTTATTAAAGAAGAATTTTACGATACATTAGAAGAAATCATAAGATGTTATATTGAAGGAATAGATGTAGACGAAAATAATATATATTTAGATGTTGATGGACTAATTGTTTCGGGAACAGACAATACGCAAAATACATGGATGGATGTTAAATTCCAAGGAAAAGCAGTTACACCTAGAAATGGAAAAGTAGTAGAGGTAAATTCTTTATGGTATAACGCAAATAAAATTATGGAAGAACTAAGCAAGAAATTTGGTCACCTTATTCGTGCAAACAAATATAAACAAATAGCAGAGAATTGTAAAATAGCATTTCAAAACAAATTTTATAACGAAAAGAAAAAATGTTTATATGATGTTTTAGGAGACTCTAAAATAAGACCAAACCAACTATTTAGCTTAAGTTTAACATACCCAGTGATAGATCCAATGTCAGAAGAGGCAACAAATGTAATTTCAACAGTTGAAAAAAAATTATTGAATCCATATGGACTAAAAACATTAGCCAAAGGCGAAGACAATTATGTAGAAATTTATGAAGGAAATGAAGAAAAAAGAGATAAAAGTTATCACCAAGGAATTACTTGGCCTTGGCTTCTGGGATTATATTATGATACCTTAAAAAACAGGCTAAAACATACAAAAGAAGAAAATAAAAAGGAAGAACTAGAAGGTAAAATAGAAAAATTAGTGCAAAAAACTAAGAGAACATTTAAAAAAGAAATAGAAGAAAATGGTTGTATAGGAAGTATTGCAGAGCTTTATGATTCGAAAAAACCACAATTGCCAAAAGGTACAATAGCACAATGTTGGAGTATAGCAGAAATTTTTAGGATTATATTAAAAAAATAAAAGTTCACAATAATTCTATTTAATATAAAGATTTGTAGGAGAAAAAATGATAACAATTGAAAATCTAGAAAAGGAATTAAAAAACAATAAGCTAGAAAATTTATATCTTTTGTATGGAGAAGAATTATTCTTACTAGAAACATCTTTAAAAAAAATAAAGACATTATTTGGTGAGAAGATAAAAGGAATTAACTTTATATCTATTGACGAAACAAATGTAAATGAACTAATACAAGATATAGAAACACCTGCATTTGGATATGAAAAAAAGCTGATTATAGCAAGGAATACAGGGATATTAAAAAAAGAAGGTAAAAGAAAAAATGCAGAACTTGCTAAGCTAAAAGAAAAAATAGAGAGTTATTTACAAGAAAACATTAAAATTATAAAAGAAAGCATTGTACTTGTATTTGTAGAAGAAGACGTAGATACAAAACAAACTTTATATAAAACAATTGAAAAACTAGGAACAGTATGCAAATTTGACTATCAAAAACCAATCCAGATAGAAAAAAGGTTAAATACTATTTGTAACGGATATAAAGTAAAAATAGATGATAGTACACTAAAATATTTTATAGAATGTATACGGAACTAATATGCAAGATTTAATTAATGAAATTAGAAAGTTGATAGAATATGCAGGAGAAAATGGGAAGATAGAAAAAGAAGATGTAGATAAATTATCTATAAAAAAATTAGAAAGCATAATATTTGATTTAACAGACAATCTGGGAAAAAAAGAAATTTCAAAAGCATTAGAAGTTCTAAAAAACCTAATTTATGCGAAAGAACCTGTACAAAAAATTCTAATTACATTGTATAATCACTTTAAAAAATTGTATTTTACCAAATTAGCTATAAAAGAAAATAAAGATATAATAACAAGTTTAAACTTAAAACCTAATCAAACTTTTTTAGTGAATAAATATAAAATGCAAGCGAAATATTTCAAAGAAAATGAACTAAAAGAAATTTTACAAAACTTACGAGATTTAGATTATAATTATAAAAACGGTTTAATAGATTTGAATATTGGATTAGAAACAATACTTTGTAGATATTGTTCTTCAAAATAAAAAAGTAAAAAAATGTATAATAAATCACCTGAAGGATAAAAATAAGAAAAAGAAAAATTTTTATAATTCAAGGTGATTTTATGTTAAAAACTAAAAAGAAAATAGTAGCAATATTTGTAGTAGCTCTATTTTTTATAGGAATTGGTGTATTTATTGTATTATTTCAAAATAATACTGTAGAAGCTTTATCAAAATATGGTTCAAGAGGAGAAGAAGTAAGGCAAATACAAACAAAACTAAAAAGATGGGGATATTATAAAGGAAATGTAGATGGAATATATGGAAGTCAGACACAAGAAGCGGTAAGATACTTTCAAAGAAAAAATGGACTTGCAGTAGATGGTATTGCAGGGCCTAAAACTTTGCAAGCTATGGGAATAAATAGCGGTACTTCTTCTTCTACATCTTCTAGTAGCAATTCAAGTAATGTAAATTTGCTAGCTAGGATAATTTATGGAGAAGCAAGAGGAGAGCCTTATACAGGACAAGTTGCAGTTGGAGCAGTTGTAATGAACAGAGTAAAAAGTAGCTCATTTCCGAATACAATATCAGGAGTAATTTATCAATCAGGAGCATTTGATGCAGTAAAAGATGGACAAATAAATTTAACACCAAACGATACAGCAAGAAAAGCAGCTCAAGATGCATTAAATGGTTGGGATCCAACCTATGGAGCAATTTATTATTTTAATCCATCAACAGCTACAAACAAATGGATTTGGTCAAGACCGATGACTGTTACTATAGGAAAGCATAGATTTTGTAAATAGATATATTTGTTGCTATTAAATTAAATATATAAAATAAATGAATGATATAGATTATTTTTTATATACCTTGTGTGTCACAACCTAACAAATAAAATTTATTATATTGGTTGCTCCAATCCCACTCGCTTTTGCTCGTTTGGTCGCTTACGCGGTATATTAAAAATAATCTATATCATTCGTTTTATGACTTTAAAACTAAAGTATATTTCCAATAACAAACCACCTTACTAAATTATCTTGACAAAAAAAAGTCAAATTGATAATATATAATTGACATTTTAGAAAATGGAGGAAAAGATGTTAATATATCCAAATTCATATTTCAAAAAAGTAGAAGAAATAACAATAGAATTTTTACAAAAAAACAAAATAAAAGCTTTAATCTTAGATATGGATAATACTTTAATAGATTACAAAAAAAACATAACA
>CALXCC010000063.1 GCA_944386705.1 uncultured Clostridia bacterium
ATTCGAATGGACAGTAAAAGATCCAGAAATAGTAAGAGTATGGGGAAATCGTATAAGAGGATTGAAAAAAGGAGAAACAGAAGTAACAGTAAAAACATTAGATGGAACAGTTGAAGCAAAATTAAAAATTAATGTAACAGATCCTGTAAAAGTAGCAGATATTCAATTAGAACAAACAGAATATAAAATAAATGTAGATGAAGCAATAGATATTCCATTTAAATATACACCTGATTATGCAATAAATGCAGAATTTGAGTGGACAGTAAAAGATCCAGAAATAGTAAGAGTATGGGGAAACCGCATAAGAGGATTGAAAAAAGGAGAAACAGAAGTAACAGTAAAAACATTGGATGGAACAGTTGAGAAAAGAATTAAAGTAACAGTAACCGAGCCAGAAAAGGTAAAAGATATATTACCAGATAAAATAGAATATAATATTCATGAAAATGAGGCAGTAGATATTCCATTTACATTTACACCAACAAATGCAATAAATGCAGAATTTGAGTGGACAGTAAAAGATCCAGAAATAGTAAGAGTATGGGGAAACCGTATAAGAGGATTGAAAAAAGGAGAAACAGAAGTAATAGTAAGAACATTAGATGGAACAGTTGAAAAGAGAATCAAAGTAAAAGTAGAAGAAGGAGTAAATGTACAAGATATTGTATTAGAGAAAACAGAATATACTATTAAAATTGATGAAGCAGTTGACATACCATTTTCATTTGAACCAAATTATGCAATAAATGCAGAATTTGAATGGATAACAGATAATCCAGAAGTAATACGTATTTGGGACAATCGCTTTAGAGGATTAAAAGAAGGAAAAGCTGAAATTACAGTAAGAACTTTAGATGGAACTATTGAAAAGAAAATAAATGTAATTGTCACAAAATAAACAAAAAAACTCTTGAAATGAAATAACATTTTAAGAGTTTTTTGTTTTGGGATAAAAAACCATTAAAAAGTAGTTTAGTAAAAGTAAAAACGCCGAAAATATCAATAAAAAAGCTAGCAACTTTCTTGACAAAAAGAAGCATTAAATATATAATCAATAAAAATGAAAAAAGGGGATTTTCAATGGAAAAAATAAAGGTTTTATTATATGTTTATCCAGCAATTAATTTAGGAGATAACTTATTTGTATATACATTATTAAAAAGATATCCAGAAATTGATTTTTATATGCAAGTAGAAGATGAAACTTATCAAAAAATCTATGAAAAATTTCCAAATATGCATTTTTTAAAAGAACCAAGAAATGTAGGCATTGTAAAAGTAAAAGAATATGATGCAATTATTTATGTTGGAGGTTCCATTTTTATGGAATCTGAATATGCTTTCAATGAAATGAAAGAATTTAATTATTTAATTAATCAATGTATTGGACAAGGTAAGAAGTTTTTTTATATGTCATCTAACTTTGGACCTTATAAAACACAAGAATATTTAGAAAAAGCAAGAGAAAATTTTGCAATTAGTAAAGTGTGCTTTAGAGACAAGGAATCTTATCAATTATTTCAGGACTTAGAAACAGTTAGTTATGCTCCAGATATGGCATTTTCCTTAAAAATTCCTAAAGTAACTAAAAAGAAAAAAACTATTGGAATTTCCGTTATTGACTTAGAAGATAGAGAAGATTTAAAAGATAAGACAGCAATTTATGAAGATTTAATAAAAAGAATTATAATAAAATTTGCCAAAAGAAATTATCAAGTAAAACTATTTTCTTTTTCTCAATTTCAAGCAGATGATAAAGCAATTAAAAGAATTTTAGATAGTGTACCAAATCAATATAAGAAAAAAGTGACAACTAGATATTTCGATGGAGACATTGATTCTTATTTACAAGATTATGCAAAAATGCAATATATGGTATGTACCAGATTTCATTCAATGATTTTATCAATATTATTTGGACAAAAGATTTATAATATAACTTATAGCAAAAAACAAGAGAATGTGATTTTAGATACAAATTTATTTAAACGTTATCAAAAAATAAAAGACTTAAATTATGAAACAAGAGTTAGAAAATTTTATTTTAAAAAACCAGCAAAAAGCAAAGTAGAAGAAATTATTATAGAATCACAAAAACAATTTGAAAACTTAGAAAATGTCATAAAAGAAAAAAGCAAAAAAGAAGGATAAAAGGAAAGGAAGAAAAATGAAAGAAGAACAAGAAGAATATAGTATTATAATAAAAGATGTTTATAAATCGTTTAATGTTTATTATGATAAAGCAAATACAATAAAAGAAAAACTCTTATTTTTATTTTCAAGAAATAAAAAAGAAAAAAGAACTGTTTTAGAAGGAATTAATGCTAAAATAAAAAAAGGAGAAGTAGTAGCCTTAATTGGAACAAATGGGAGTGGAAAATCAACCTTGTTAAAGTTATTAACCAAGATTATTTATCCAAATAAGGGAACTATTGAAACCAATGGAAAATTAACTTCTCTTCTAGAATTAGGTGCAGGATTTCATCCTGATTTTTCAGGAAGAGAAAATATTTATTTTAATGCATCAATTTTTGGTTTAACAAGAAAAGAAATTGATAAAAGATTAGAAGATATCATTGAATTTTCAGAATTAGGAAAATTTATTGATAATCCTGTTCGAACTTATTCATCAGGAATGTATATGAGATTAGCATTTTCAGTTGCAATTAATGTAGACGCAGATATTTTATTAATTGATGAAATTTTATCTGTTGGAGATGAACATTTCCAAAATAAATGTTTTGAAAAAATGTTAGAATTAAAAAAAGAAGGAAAAACTATGGTATTTGTTACACATAGTATGGGAGCAGTAGAAAGACTTTGTGATAGAACAATATGGCTTTCTAATGGAAAAATTAAGCTAGACGGAAAAACTAAGGAGATTGTTCCAAAATATATTGCAGAAACAAAATAAGAAAGGATTGTAAAAATGAAAGTAAATTATAGTTTATTTCCAGGAAGAAAAATAGAAAAACAAGAATATGAAGAAAGAGAACCAATTTTTTCAGTTATAACACCTTATTATAATGCAAGCAAATATGTTGATACTACAATGAAATCATTATTAAGTCAAACATTTCCTTATTGGGAATGGATTATAACAGATGATGGGTGTAAAGACAAAAAAGAATTAGAAAAATTAAAAGAAATAGAAAAACAAGACAAAAGAATTAAAGTAGTTCATAAAGAAAATGAAGGACCAGCAGCAGCTAGAGATTATGCGGCTAAACACATTAGTAAATCTAGTAAATATATTGTTTTATTGGATACAGACGATATGATAAATAGAACTTATTTAGAATGCGCTTATTGGACTCTAGAAACAAATAAAGGTGCAAGTTGGACATATTGTGATTCTATTAATTTTGATGGAAATGAATTTACATGGGCTAAATGGTTTCAACCAAGAAAAATGTTAAAAGAAAACTTATTAGTAATTACAGGAGTAATTCGAAGAGAAGCTTTTTTCAAAGTCAATGGATTTGGATTTAAAGAAAAGAAAATTTACGAAGATTGGTGCTTATGGTTAAAATTAATGAAAGAAGGAATGTATCCGGTAAGAATGAGTTTTTATGGTTGTTGGTATAGGCAAAAACCAATAGAAGAAAGTGAACTAAGGCAATCAAATACAGAAAATAAAGAAAGAGCAATGTATTTGGTAAATCAAATAGCAGATACTATAAAAGAAACAAAGCCAGCAATTCAATATCCAAAACAAGACTATAATTGGGAAGAAATAATAGAAGAAAAAGAAGAAATCATTATACCAAAAATGAAGAACAATAAAAAGAAACAAATCTTAATGATGATTCCATGGATGACAACCGGAGGAGCAGATAAATTTAATTTAGAACTTATTAAAAAAATCAACCATAAAAAATATGAATTTACTATTATTACAACAGAGCCAAACGCAAATGATTGGAGACAAGACTTTGAAGAATATGCAACTATTTATGATCTAACAAGCTTTTTAGATCGCAAATATTGGACAAGTTTTGTAAATTATATTATTCAAAAAAAAGAAATCGATTTAATATTTAATACCAATAGTCAATTTGGGTATGGAATTTTACCATATTTAAAAGTAAAATATCCTAATATTCCAATAATTGATTATATACATATGGAAGAATGGTACTGGAGAAATGGTGGATATTCAAGAGATTCTAGTAGTATTGCTTCTGTTATTGATAAAACCTATATTTGTAACCAAAATAGTGAAAAAATACTTGTAGATCATTTTAAAAGAAATCCAAAAGAAGTACAAACAATGTATATTGGAGTAGACGAAAAGATTTTTGATCCAAGCAAGTTTGATAAGAAAACTTGTTTAGAAGAGTTTAATATTAATCCAGATGGGAAATTTATTATTAGCTATATTTGTAGAATTGCAGAACAAAAAAGACCGTATCTATTATTAGAAATTATAAAGAAATTACAAGAAAAAAGACAAGATGTTCTATTTGTAATTGCAGGTGACGGTCCAGTTTTAACGGAAATGAAAAGAAAAGCTCAAAATTATAAGATAATTGATAATATGGTATTTCTAGGGAATATTAAAGATACAAGTAAAGTTTATGCAATTAGTGATGTAACAATTAATTGTTCAATAAAAGAAGGACTAGCACTAACTGCCTATGAATCATTAGCGATGGGAGTTCCTGTAATTTCAGCAGATGTAGGAGGACAAAAAGAACTAGTAAATGAGAAAGTTGGAGTAATTGTTCCTTGTATGCAAAAAGAAGAAGATATTTTTGATTTCGATTATAAAAAAGAAGAAATTATGCCATATGTAGAAGGAATTGAAAAAATATTAAACAATTTAAAAGACTACAAAAAAGAAGCAAGAAAAAGAATTCTTAATGGATTTACAATTGACAATATGATCGAAAATATGGAAAAAGCACTTGATAATGCGATGGAACATCCAAATCAAGATAAAATAAACAATGCTAAAAATATGCAAAATAATATTGATATTTGCAAAGAATTAATTACAAAATTTTTAATAACATCAAGTGCAGAGTATGATTGGTTGGCAAAAGAATTTAATCAAAAAAATGTTGACCGTGACTGGAAATTTGACAAAGAAGAAAATAAAAAATTATATTATGAAAGAACACTAGAATATAAAATCAAACATCCATTTTATGTTTTACTAACTAAATTACATATATATGAAAAATTGAAAAAAATAATAAAAAGAGGAGAATAACAGATGGTAACCGTCTTTAAGAATTTATATAATTATCGAGAGTTATTAAAAACAAATATAAAAAAAGAAGTACGAGGAAAATATAAAAATTCATTTCTTGGTGTATTATGGTCTTTTTTAAATCCGCTATTACAAATTGTGGTATATGCCATAGTATTCCAATTAATCTTAAAAAATCCACAAGAAAATTATGCAATTTTTATTTGTTGTGGATTAATTCCTTGGACATTCTTTTCTTCTGCTATTTCAAGATCAGCTTTCACTATGGTTGAAAACGGAAATATCTTAAAAAAAGTATATTTTCCAAGGGAGATACTTCCTATTTCCATAGTAACTAGTGAAACAGTAAATTTCTTAATTTCGACAATTATTATACTTGGCTTTGTTATTTTTGGAGGACTAGGAATTAGTAAATATATTATTTTCTATCCATTTGTACTATTAGCACAGTATTTATTATTAATTGCAATTTCCTTTATTGTATCTAGTATTTCTGTGTACATAAGAGATTTACAACATTTAATTGGAGTAGCTCTGCAATTACTTTTTTATGCAGCACCTATTGTTTATTCACCAGAAGTAATTCCACAAGAATTTCAATGGATTTTAACCTTAAATCCGATGGCTTATATTATTAATGGATATCGTGATATTTTCTATTATCAAACTATGCCAGATATTATATCGCTACTTGGGTTAATTGGTATATCAATTATATTATGTGTAATTGGGTATGTGATATTTAATAAATTACAAAAAGGATTTGCAGAAGAATTGTAGAATTATAGGGAGGAAAAATGGAAACATTAAAACAATCAATAAAAAATATAGTAACAGATAAAAAAATATATATATTTACTATTTTTACCTTATTGTTTTTTGGTATTTTCTGTGTGATGCAATATGCACCAGATACTTATAGTGTATTTACTAATACTCCAAAAGAAAACCTTACTCACTTTTTTTCATGTGGCAGATTAGTAACAGGAGTTTTCTTATACGGTTTGATGGGAATTTTAAAACTAGATGCTATTACTGTTTATATGATTTCTTATGGATTAGCAATTTTTTGTACGATTGTAAGCTTATATAAAATTGACAAGATATTTAATGAAGATGTAAAGAGTACTAAACTTAGTGTATTGGCATCTCTTTTAATAATACTCAATGTCTTTTCAATTGAACTGTTTGTATATATTGAAAAAGGAATTTTAATGTTATCGGTTCTATTATGTGTTTTAGCAGTAGAACAAATAAAAAAGTTTTTTGAGGGAAATAAAAAAGCAATACTTTTAGCTTTTATTTATATGTTAATTGCTAATTGTTGCTACCAGGGAACTGTTGGTTTAATTGTAGCAATTGGAATGTTATATATTATAAAATACTCAAAAAATGTTAAAGAATTTATCAAAAATAATATTATTGTAGCATTAGTATATGGGATACCAGCTATTTTAAATTTCATTATGGTAAGATTCATTTTTACTAACACCCGTGTAAAAGGAGAAATTATCCTTACAGAATCTTTGAAAAAGATTTATGAAGGAACTAAAAATATGATCTTTTCTAATTATGATTTGTTACCAAAATATCTATTTGTAATTATCTTATTAGGATTAATAGTATTTCTTGTTTACCAAATCATAAAAAAGAAAGAAAGTACCAAAACAAAAATTTTAGAAATATTGGGAATTGTATATATTATAGTAGGAACTATTTTTGTAACAATTGCACCACAAATTATGCAAGATACAAATTCGATTTGGTTTGTAGCTAGAAGTTCTTATCCAGTAGCATCCTTAATTGGTATTTTACTAATTTATGCAGCAATGAAAACGCAAATTGAGAAAAAAGCAAAAATAGGAATATTAATTATATTAACTATATTT
>CALXCC010000064.1 GCA_944386705.1 uncultured Clostridia bacterium
TTTCTATCATATTATCACCTATTCTTTATGTTCAAAGTGGCTCTATTATATCACGTTTAACTTTTTTAGTAAAGTGACACTTGGGACAGAGGAAAAGTGTTCCACTTATAATGTCGAAAAAAGACGAATTTTCTTTAGTTTTTTGCTAAAGATTTTTCGTCTTTATTATCTTAGTAAATTTAAATAGATTCCTATATAATTGGCTATACTCAATGGCTAAAGAAGAACCGTCCCTATTTGACCAAGCTTATTCTACCACTATTTTTTCGTCTTTTACACCTATTTTAGCAAGTTTATTTTTCTTAATGTTACCATCTAGAATTTCTTCTGCTAATCTATCTTCTAATACACTTTGTATTGTTCTTCTAAGTGGTCTTGCGCCGAAGTTTTTGTCTATTCCTTTGCTTGCAATTAATTCTTTTACTTGTGGCTCTAGTTCTACTTTTATTTTTTGAGCTTCTAGTCTGTTTGTTACTTCTTTTAACATTATGTCTATAATTTGGCTAATTTCTTTGTCTGTTAATTTATGGAATACTATTATTTCGTCAATACGATTTATAAATTCTGGTCTTAATTCTTTTTTTAGTGCTTCCATTACTTCTTTTTTAGTTTCTTCGTATTCTTTTTTTGCTGTCTCTTCTTTTTCAGCTTCTTTTTCGGTATTTTTGCTAAATCCTAGTGTTTTCTTGTCTGTTATTAGTCTTGCCCCAATATTTGATGTCATTATTACAACTGTGTTTTTGAAGTTGACTGTTCTTCCTTGAGAATCTGTTAATCTTCCATCTTCTAGTATTTGAAGTAGCATATTCATAACATCTGGATGTGCTTTTTCTATTTCGTCAAATAATATAACAGAATATGGTTTTCTTCTTATTTTTTCAGTTAATTGTCCTCCTTCGTCAAAACCTACATATCCTGGAGGTGAACCTATTAATTTTGATACAGAATGTGGTTCCATATATTCTGACATATCTATTCTTATCATTGCGTTTTCGTCTCCAAATAGACTTTCAGCTAACGCTTTTGATAATTCTGTTTTTCCAACTCCTGTTGGCCCTAAGAATAAAAATGATCCTATTGGTCTTTTTGGATCTTTTAATCCTACTCTTCCTCTTCTTATTGCTTTTGCAACTGCTTCAACTGCTTCATCTTGGCCTATTACCCTTGCGTGTAATGTTTTTTCTAGATTTTTTAATCTTTCATTTTCGTCCTCTGTTATCTTTTTAGCAGGTATTCCAGTCCAATTTGCAATTACTTCGGCAATGTTTTCTTCTGTTATGTTTGTTATAGATTTATTCTTTTTGTTTTCCCATTTCTTTTGCTCTTTTTCGTATTTTTCTTTTAATTCTTTTTGTTTATCTCTCAATGATGCAGCTTTTTCAAATTTTTGAATTCTAACTGCTTCTTCTTTGTCTTTTTCTACTTCTTCTATTTCTTCTTCCAATTTTCTTAAGGCATCTGGTTCTGTATATGATTTTAGTTTTGCTCTAGATGCTGCTTCGTCTATTAAATCTATTGCTTTATCTGGTAAGTATCTATCATTTATATAGCGAATTGACATTTTTACAGCTGAATCGATTGCTTCGTCTGTTATTTTTACTCCGTGATGTGCTTCATATTTATCTCTTATTCCTTTTAATATTTTTATTGTGTCTTTTTCACTTGGTTCATTTACTGTTACAGGGCTAAATCTTCTTTCTAATGCTGAATCTTTTTCAATATATTTACGATATTCATTAAGTGTTGTTGCACCTATTAACCTAATTTCTCCTCTTGCTAAAAGTGGTTTTAAGATATTGGCTGCATCTATTGCGCCTTCTGCTGCTCCAGCTCCTACTATTGTATGAATTTCGTCAATAAATAGTATGATGTCTCCTGCTTTTTTTACTTCGTCTAATGCTTTTTTTATTCTTTCTTCGAAGTCTCCTCTATATTTGCTTCCTGCTACCATTCCTGAAATGTCCATAGTTACAACTCTTTTGCCTTTTAATATTTCAGGCACATCACCTGAAACTATTTTTTGCGCTAGACCTTCTACAGCAGCAGTTTTTCCAACACCTGGTTCTCCTATTAAACAAGGATTGTTTTTGGTTCTTCTAGATAGAATTTGTATAACTCTTTCAATTTCGTCTTTTCTACCTATAATTGGATCTAATTTTCCTTCTTCTGCTTTTTTTGTTAAGTCCTCACCAAATTGATTTAATGTTGGTGTTTTATTATAACTTCCGCTTCTTTTTTCTCCTTTTCCGTTTTTTTCGCTACTTGTATAGTCTTCACCTTCATTTATTACTTTTACTATTTCGTTATAAAGTTTTGGAATATTTGTATTTAATTCTAATAAAATTCTTGCTGCAATACTGTCTGCTTCTCTTAAAATTCCAATTAAAATATGTTCAGTTCCTATATAGTTATATCCTAATTTTCTTGCCTCTATGAATGCATTTTCGATAACTCTTTTAGCTCTTGGAGTAAAACCTAAAGTGTCTCCTGTTTGAGCTTCTTGCCCTACTAGATTAACTATTACATCTATAATTTGCTCTGGCATAATTTCTTGATTTTCTAATACTTTAGATGCTATCCCGCTTCCTTCTTTAGTTAATCCATATAGAATATGTTCTGTTCCTATATAGCTATGTCCTAATTCAATAGCAAGTTCGTTTGCTATTGTTATTGCTTTTTTAGCTCTATTTGTAAATTTATATGTCATTTTCTTCACTCCTTTCAATTTAACTTATTCTTTTTTACTTTTCAGAAATTATTTGTTTTATAAGTTCTGCTCTTTTTATTTCTCTTTCTAGCACTTCGTATTGTTCGCCAAAATATTTTTGTAAATTTGCTGGCTTAATATATAAGTATAGTTTTTGTACTTTTGAATCTGTTAATTCTCTTAGCAAACCTAAGTCTGTTCCTAATTTTATATTTGATAATAGTTCTTTTGCCTCTCCATATGAAAGTTTTTTACAATTTGTTAAAATTCCATAACTTCTATAAATCATATCTTCTAACTCTAGTTCATTTTTTGTAAGCATTTTTCTTGCCTGTCTTTCTTGTTCTATTACTTTTTGAACTATTACTTTTAAATTTTCTATAATTTCTTTTTCTGTAATTCCTAATGTTTGTTTGTTTGAAATTTGGTAGATTTCTTCATTTTCTTGTAAATTTCCACCATATTCACCTCTAATATTCATTCCAAAGTTTGTTATTGTTTCTAAAATTCTTCTTGTGTTTCTTGTCTTTGACAATCCCGGTAAATTAAGCATAACAGAAGCCTTTAAGCCTGTTCCTACATCTGCTGGTGAACTTGTTAAATAACCATATTTTTTGTTTATTGCATATCCTAGTAGATTTCCTATTTTTTCGTCTATTTCAATTGCTAAATTTAATGTATTTTTTAAATCAAAACCTGGACTAAATACCTGAATACTTAAATGATTTTCTCCACCTATCATTATTACGATATTTTCTTCGTCATTTATTAGAATACTACCTGTTTTTCCTCTTTTTTTAACAAATTCTGGACTAATTAAATTTTTTTCTACTAAACTTTGTTTTGTGATTTCGTCCATATCTTGTAGTTTCAAAAATTTTAGTCCATATCCTATACTATACAAATTTTCTTTTATCTTGTTTTCTAATTTTTCTATTTCTTCTTTTTTGCTTAAATTAAATTTAAATTCATTCAAGTTTCTTACAAGTCTTATTCTTGAACTTTTTGCCACGTCCCCATTGTTGCTATTTTGTAAATACCAATTCATTTGCTTTCACTTCCCTTATACTCTAATTTTTTATTTTTCTAATTTTTTTATTTCATCTCTTATTTTAGCTGCATCTTCGTATCTTTCTTCTTTAATTGCCTTTTTTAATTCTTCTTGTAATTTTTCTAATTCTGTTTTTTCTTGCTTTGTTTCTCTTTTTTCTTCTTGTTCTTTTTCTGCTTTTTCTACTTTATTTTCTATCTTTTTATCAATTATTTTTCCAGTTCTTCCTATATGTTTGTTAGCACCTTGAATTTTTTTGATAATTGGATCTAATCTATCTTCAAAAACATCATAACAGTCTTTGCATCCTAGCATTCCTGTATTTACAATATCGTCAAATGTATAGCCACAACTGTCACATTTTAATGTTTTTAAACTGTTTAACATTGGTATGAATTCTGGTGTTGCAAAATCTTCCATAAAGCTTCCTAAAAAACTTGAAAAGTCAACTGGCATACTAAAATCCATTTGTCCAATTCCTAATTTTTTACTACATTCTTCACATAAATTTAATTCTCTTTTTCTTCCGTTTATATTTTCTTGATATCTTACGTTTGCTTCTCTTTTTCCACAATTCTCACATTTCATAATAAATTCCTCCTATTTTTATTTTTCATTATTTTATTTTGCTTATTGTTTTATATATTTAGTAGCATATTTTTAAATATCCTTGCACGTAATTTTTCTTTTTCTTCTTTTGGAAGTCTAAGTACATTGTCACTTGTTGCTACCTTTAAAAGTTTTGCTTCTTTTGTTGTTATAAGCTTATAGGAAAGAAAATCACTAATTAATATGTCTACTTCATTTGATGTTAAAGTATCTCCTATATTATTTATAATATGCATTATATAGTCTTCTTTACTATTATTTACTTTTTTAATTGTGATGTGACCTCCACCACCTCTTCTGCTTTCTACATAGTAGCCTTGCGATGGCTTAAATCTTGTTGAAATAACATAGTTTATTTGAGATGGTACACAGTTAAATTGTTCTGCTAGTTCATTTCTTTGAATTTCAACTACTTCATTATCTTCATTAAATAATTCTTTTATAAATTCTTCTATTATATCTGACATCCTCATTTTTCTCATCCCCTTTAAGCTTGAAATATTTTCTTTTTTTGTGTTTATAATTTTAGTTGTTTTAAATTTATATGTATTTATATTTCTGACTTTTTATTTTTGTTTTACTTTGACTTTCTTTGACCTACATTTTTATTATACTCTTTTATTTTATTTTTTCAAGATTAGTTTTTGACTTTCTTTGACTTTTAAATGTCTTTTTGCATTCTTTTTCTTTGTTTATTTCTTTTTTTCTAACTTTTTCTTTCTTTTTTATCTTTTTTTGTTATATTTTCTAATTTTTTTACTTTTTCTCTTTGTTCTGGTAATGATACCCAAGCAAAATATGACGAAATGAATTCTCCATATTTTGTTGCATCTTCTCCTACTTCTTCTATTCCCATTTCTATTTCTCGTTCTTTATCTTCTTTTTTTAAATTTTCTTCCATATTATCATCATCCTTTTATTTTTTCTTATATTATTGGTATGTACATTTTTTTGCTTTTTTATACTTATTTATATAGTATTTTTTATTCTTATATAAAAAAGAAATAAACACAAAATATGTTTACTTCTTTTTATTATTTTTTTAATATATTTTTTAACATAAAAATCATTCCATCGTTCACTTTATTGTAAGACAAACACGAAAACCAGCATAACTGTCTCCAGCAGCTCTACTACGGTTGAAGGAGAACAATCCAGATATGGAAAAATTACCATCATTACCACCAAAAGAGAACACAGGATAGGCAGAATGCACAAAGCAAGCGTTATCATTATTCCATTTTGCTGTTTCTCTTGTAGCATCACCTTCTTTTCCTGCATCAAAATTGCTGTTAGAGTTAGTTGTATTTACATATAAATCATAATATTTTTCATCTGGTAGATTTACTCCACCTGTTTTTTGAGTACCATCATTTAAATAACCATTAAATCCTGAATTGTAAAGTGCTGTTCCTCCCGTATAAATATTACCATTCTCTTCTTGGTAAAATCCCATTGCATATTCCCATGCTCCTCCAGACATATCATATACTCCATATACGTTTCCTGTTGTGCTTGATAATTTCCCTATTTTTCCATTATATTGTTGTTCTGCTTCTGGTAGTCCTGTATCTCTATTTACTTCATATGATGAATTATAAATTAGTTCATCTGTTTTTGTCCCAATTCCTCTTCCTGCTCCTGTTATATATTCTTTACATTGATTTACACTTACTTCTGTTCCATTTCTTCCATACTTACTTTGTGCTAAATATGCTACTGCTCCCCATTCTATAGTTTTCATCACATGTGCATCATAATTTTGTGTACTTAATACTTGTGATTTACTAAACACTGTTGCTAAATTAGTGTTTCTCCAACTTGTCACATTTGGTATGATTTTTGCATTGCCACTTCCATCATCTGATGTTTCATATTTTCCTACCCAGAATCCTGAGAGTTCTTCTGTTCCAAATGTAAATGCTGGGTGCACTATATAGTCTGCATAACTCTCCCCTAATTTTGTTGCTATGTTTCCTTGATTTATATCTGTTCCTATAAATTTAATATCTATCTTATTAGATGTTCCTCCTTCTTGAGTTGTATAAGTTACATTTGTATCTATTTTATATGCATATCTTGGTATCCATACATAATAATTTCCATTTAATCTTGCATTTGCCCAGTGGCTTGTTCCATATTCTCCTGTTGTTTCATTATAACTATCAGTTAATCCTGTTTGCACTTCATAAGAATACCATTTACTGTTTTCATCTGCTAATACCCAATCTTTAGTTCCTTCGTCATATACAACAAATTCCATTCCGTCTTTTTTTTCTGGTGGATTTGCTCCACTGCTATCTTTTGTTGTAAGATTTACTATATATTGATTGTAACTATCTAGTTTACCTTCCTCATCTTGCTTTCCTTCTTGTGTTTTTTCTTTTGCCTTTTGTGCTTGTGTTATTATTCCATTTTCTCCTGTTAACATTGCAATACTTACTCCTACTAAAATTAATAAAACAATAATTGTTATTACTAATGCAATTAATGTTATTGCTTTTTCTCTTTTGTTTTTCCTTACATTACACATTTGTACATCTCTCCTTTATTTTTTATATCATTAACATTATACTGGTTATATAACCAATAGTCAAGTATCCTATAAAAATTATATAATTTATTTATATATTTTTAGGAGAAAAAAAATGGTTAATGTCAATATAGAAAATGGATATTATT
>CALXCC010000065.1 GCA_944386705.1 uncultured Clostridia bacterium
GTTAGCTTATTTTCTTCTATATTAAAACCAATTGAAAAAATCTGCTGTTCTTCATTATATAATACAGAAAAGTCTGCTTCTTTTATTATTTTATCTACAATTTGTAAAATAGCTTCTAGTTCTTCTTTTTCTTTATCTGTTTCATTTTCTATAGCTTTTTCTAAAAAAGCTTTTACTACATATAAATACCCAACAAAATTCCCACTATCTACTGTTGATATATATCTTGGAATTAGTGGCTCTTTTGTTTTTATTTGATACCAATTATATAAGTGCCCATTCCATTTTGGAAGACTTTCTATTGAATAGATTACATTTTTTAATAATTCATAGGCTTTTTCTTTTTCGATATATTTTAAATCATAGGCTGAAATTATTGCTAAAAGCGATAATCCAATATTTGTAGAAGATGTTCTAGGTACAATTTTGTCTTTTCTATCTTCTTGGTAATTGTCTGTAATTAAATAGTTATTTTCTTTATTCAAATACGTTTCAAAAAAGTCCCAAGTTCTTTTTCCTATTTCTTTTACATATTCTTTTTCTTTATTAGTTAGTTTTTCAATTGCTTTTTCTTCCTTATTTTCTTTACTGATATACCACATTATAGCAGGTGTACTAATCCATAAAATTCCTAAAGCAAAAGTAAATATATTTTGGCTAAATAGTGATAGCCCTAAACTTATTAATCCTCCCAAAACATTTATTGCCATTTGATTGTAATATGATATTGCATCTTGTTTTGCTTGTTTTTCTGCTTCTTCTGATGTCATCCATTCTAATAAATGCTTATGACTAATTGTTACACGGTATAAAGTAACAATTATTGATTTTAAAGAAGTATATGCTTTGTATGGTAAGCATCCTAGCGTTAATGTAGCTCTAATTACAGCTCCTTTTATTCCTGATATTTTAGGTGTAAAAGTTTTTTGTTTGTGCTCTCCTTCTTTTTTAAATATTATTTGATTTAAAATTTCTAATAAAAATGGGAATATGCATATTCCTAATAAAGTTAAAATAAATCCGTAAGATGCTTTATTACATAAAATTCCCGCAATATATGAATATACCACACCTATAATGATACTTATTTCTAATAAACTTCTTCTTAAATTATCAATTATTTTATATTTTGAAAGTAAATTTATGTTGCTTTTAAGCCATCTTGTTATTTGCCAATCTCCTCTAATCCATCTTGATAGTCTATTCATAAAACTATTGTATTTAGTAGGATACCCATCCATTAGCATAATATCCGAAGCTAGCCCACAACGCAAATAACAACCTTCAAGTAAGTCGTGACTTAATACTGTATCTTCTGGTATTTGGTCTTTTAATACTTTTGAATATACTTTTAAATCATATATACCTTTTCCTGTAAAAATTCCTTCTTTAAAATTATCTTGATAGATATCTGATATTGCATTTGTGTAAGAATCAATTCCACCTGCTCCTGCAAATATTTTTGTAAATAAATTTTTATAACTTATATTTAAATTGATTCCTATTCGTGGTTGTATAATTCCATATCCTTCTGTTACAATATGTCCATTAATTTTTGGCTTATTTAGAATGTGTGCCATTGCTCCTACTAGTACAAATGCTGAATTTAAAATTAGGTCAGTATCTGCATCTAAGGTAATAATATATTTTATTTCTTTCTCTTTCCCATTTTTTTCTCTAAATTCTTCTATTGTGTTTTCTCTAAATGGATTTTTAATATTACCTAGTAAAAATTCGTTAAACTGTGTTAGCATTCCTCTTTTTCGTTCCCAACCTAAATAACAGCTTTCACTTTCATTAAAAACTCTTTTTCTATATATAAAGTTGAAAATTGGTAAATTTTCTTCATCTATTTTATATTTTTTATTTAATCTTTTTACTTCCTTTATTCCTTCTTCTATTACTTCTTTATCAAATTCTTCTTCTTTCTTGTCACTTTGGCTACAATCCCCTAATAGAGTGAAATATAGATTTTCGGATTTATTTGCTAGATAATATACCTCCAATTTTTTCATTAACTCTTTTACTTTTTCTTTTGATGTTATAATTGTTGGTATTACTACCATTGCCCTATGTTCTTCGTCTATACCGATTTATAAAGTCCAGTTTTGGAATTAATTTTGGTTTTACCATTTTACTTAATATAAATTGTGTTGTTTGAATTACAATTTCTGATATAGGTATTAAAAATAGAAAGAAACTTACTATACTTGTTCCGATATTTCCAAAATGTTTATTCCAAATGACACTAATTCCTAAAGATGTTAAAATGCTTAATATTGCTACTAAAGCTACATATAATTTTGCTTTATTTTCTTCTTTTATTTGTTTTTTTTGTTTTATATTTAAAGCTTTATATAAATCGTATATTCCATTATCTATCAAATAGTACCCAATATGTGATTCTTTTTTTGGAATTCCATTTTTATTTACTTCGTTTTGTTTTTCGTCTTGAATTGTTACATCCTGCCCTGATTCATTTTGGTTTGCTAATTCCAAAATTTTCTTTGTAATGTATAGTTCTGATATTTTTGTTCTTTTTGATATTTCCTTTATTTTATTTCTATAGTACTCTTTTGTTTTGTAGTCCATTTTATTATAAACACCACTTGGATCTTGTTTTAATAATTCTTCTACTCCATTTACTTTTTCAAATATTTCTAAAAAGTTAATTCTCTGTATTTTTTTAATACTTGTTATGCTATTTCCTATAGATACTTTTCTTACTGCTATATCAAAGTGTTCTTTTTGAATTACTTCTGATATAGTTGTTCCTGCTAGTTCTACTGTTTCTTCTAAAGCATTTAAATAGCTGTTTGCTTTTTTTCCATATCTTTTTAGTATATATGACATATATTCGATAAATGAATACTCAATATCTTCTAATACTGTTTTTTCTATTTTTTTTGCTTCTTTTTTTATAAATTTTCGTTCTGTCTTTGGTTTATTTTCTACTAGTCTTTCTACTATATTTTCTGCTCTATATTTTTGCATTTGTGAAATATATATTTTTTCACAAATTTCTCTTATATTTTCTATTATTGCAATTTCAAGAAATAATCCTATATTCCATATTTCTTCCATACTAAGGCTTTTATTTATTTGATAACTCGCTAGATAATCTTCTAAGTCTTTTCTTTCTATTTTATTATCTGTATATGCTACTATTTCAGACGCAAGCACATAAATACGTGCAAATCCTTTATATTTTCCATTAGCAATACCTAAAAAGTTTGTATATTTTTTTAATGTTAATTCTTTTTCAACTTGTTTTACTGTTTCTTCTATAATATATAAATTGTCTAATAGCCATTCTCCTGCTGGATGTATTGCTATTCCCAATTTTAAATGTTCGTTTAATAAATTGTATACTTCGCAAATAACTTTAAAACTTTCTATCATATGTGGTATAGGATATGTGTTTTTGCTTGATTTACTTGTTAAGTTATGACTAGATGCCATTTTTTGTAGATGCTTTTCTAGTTGCATTTTATCTAATGCTGTTCCATCTATTTTTAATATTTGATTTGTTTTCAAAAAATACCACTCCTTGCAAATATGTTTTACACATATTGTTTGCAAAGAGTGGTATTTTTATACATTTATAGTTTTATCTTTCCATATCGTCATCTATTTCTTGTGTATAAGCCACTTGTCCTTTTTCTTTCTTATTTTCTTTTAAGTCTTTTACTTTTGTTTGTTCTGCAGAAATATTTCCATTTTTATCAATTGTTATTTTTGATGCTGCCATTTGATCTATACTTTCTACTGCTTCTTTATATTCTTTTAATATATCATTTCTTTTAAAGTCACCTTCTTGCACTTGTCTAATTAATGTTTGTATATCTCCAGTTTTTATAATGTAATCAGATATCTCTTTTGATATAGTATTTTCATTTTTTGAAGATGCTATATTGCTATATGTTTCTCCTCCATCTACTTCAATTTTTTCTATAGTTTCTAGTTCATCCATTGGATCAGCGTTTGTGTGTAGATGTATATCAAACTCTTCTACTCCTAATGTCATAGCTAATTTCGTTTTCAGATTATCTAATTGAAGGTTATATATTTTAGGAGCTAATTCTATTAAATTTCTATTGGTAATGTTTTCATCTGATAATTGTTGCTTAATTTCTTCTAATTCATTTTTTACATTTCCATCTATTTTTAAACTTTTTAAGGTTTCTCCATTTTCAAGAGCTTCTTCTAATGTTATTGGTGCATTTTCTTTTTTTTGTGTAGAATATTCGCTGTATGTCTTATATCCACCAAAGGCTATTAGAGCAGCTAAGCCAATTTTTAGTAATTTTTTAGCTGATTTAGTTAGTTTAACTTTTTTTCTATTGTTTATTGCTTTTGCCATTTGATTATGTTTACCTGTATATTGTTCTATTTCATCTCCTGTTCTACGTTTCTTCATAAATTCTGGTATATCTACTTCTACTTTTACATTTTTTAAAAACTCTTTTTTTTGATCATGAAAGCTTATTGTTCCTCCCATTTTATTTCCTCCTTTAGAAATCATTACTACATTTTTATTATACCACTTTTATTAAAAAAAAGCAAAAATTTATGCTTTTTTTGCCTTTTACTTAATTTTGTACTTCATATTCACTAATATTAGGTTCAATAAAATTCTCTTCTGTTATAGTATCAAATTCATATGAATATTTATAAATTGGTAGACACTTTTTAGAGTCTTATGAATTTTCATTTGAATTATTAACTTCATAACCTATTATACTAATTGGTATACTAGTATTTTTTGCAACATACATTCCCTCTTTATTTTTTATATTATATCATATAATTTATAAAAAGCAATTATTATATTTAATTTTTAGTATGGTTTTAATTTGTACTTTTTATACTTTATACTATATTTTGTACAATAGTTTATTTTTCATAGAAATACTTGGTTATTCCATTATAAATTCCCCAGGCCAATCTATCTTGGTAACTATCTTCTAAAAGTTCCTTTTCTTCCTCTGGATTTGATAAAAATCCACATTCTACAATTGATATGGGTATTTCTACATTTTTCATAATATATACTGTATTTAGTTTAGCAGGAACTCTTTTATTTTCTTTTTGTATTGACCCGTTTAAGCCCTCTTGTATTTCTTCTGCAAGTTTTTTACTATTTTCATTTTTAGTATTGTAAAAGCATTGCCAACCATAATACTTAGACTGTGGTATTTTGTTTAAATGTATAGAAACAAAAATATCGGCTGAACTTTCATTTCCTATTTTTACACGGTTTTTTATATCTGATATTTTCTTTTGTCTTAATGTTTTGCTGTCTAAGTCATAAATAGCATTGTCGTCTGAACGCGTTAGAATGACTTTGCATCCACTTTGTTCTAATAAGTTTTGCAATTTTAATGTTATTTTTAAGTTAGTTTGTGCCTCCGTTGTTCCACGACTACTTTCTGCCCCTTCATCTGGAAAACCATGTCCTGCGTCTAAAATAACGGTTTTCCCTGATACTGGTGTTGCTACAGTTTCTAAAGTCTTCCCTGTTTTTTTGTCTCCAATATTTGCTGTTTTAAACGCGAATGTATAAAGTGATACTAAAAGCATACAAAACATTAATATTATTCTTTTTTTATTTAATATAAGCATACACACATACTCCTTTTCTTGTATATGTATATGCTTTTTTGTTTATTTTATAACTTTATTATTTTTATTACTATTTTATTTAGAAAAGTTATTTTATTTTCAATTTATTTTTTGTTAAAAATTATATTGTCTTATAATTGTTTAATAATTTTTTTCTCTTATTTTTTAATAAATCTATCTCTCTCTCAAAATTTTCATTAGTCCAATTACAAAAGGTATAACTTGAATCATTAATTTTTTTAGCTGTTTCTAATTCTTCAATTGTATAATATCTAACTTCTGAAACTTCTTCTTTTTGTAATATATAATCTTCTACTTTATAATTTACTACAAAAAGAAAATTATATGCAAAACGTCTTCCTTTTTCATTTTTATGAATATCTACTACTTTAATTTGTTCCTTTGGAATTTTTATTCCAAGTTCTTCTTTTACTTCTCTAAATATGGCTTCTTCTGGAGTTTCTTTACTGTCTACTTGTCCTCCAGTTTTTGCCCATTTATTCGGATTCCTTCGTTTATTTGGTGCTCGTTTTTGTAGCAGGATTTCTCCTTTTTCATTCATTATCCAGCAAGAAACTGTCCTTCTCCATAATCCTTTATTACATACTGCCCACCTATCTTCCACTTGTCCTGTTAAGTTATTATTCTCATCTACAATATCTATTAATTCCATTTGATACTCCTTTTCGTTTTTTCTTATTTTATCATCGTGTCTTTTTACTTTCAATCAAAATCAAAAAAATTGCAAACTTTTACATCTGCAATTTTTTAATTTATAATTTATTTTTCCAGTCAGTTACACCATACAAAATTCTCTCTACATTCACTATTTTTTCATCTTCATTAATTCGATAAAAAACTATATAATTTTTTATGATTAGTTTTCTAAATTTATATTCTTTTATAATATCATAGTCAATAATAGCAAATTTTTGTGGATTATATTTTAAAGTATTAATTTCATTTTTTATTAGTTCAGCATATATTTCTGCGATATTAGGCTCTAATAATTTGTATTTTATATATCTAATAATACTTTTATAGTCCTCTTTTGCTTGAATA
>CALXCC010000066.1 GCA_944386705.1 uncultured Clostridia bacterium
TTTATTTTTTCATTTTCAAGTTTCTTATATGAAATGTCCATTCCTGTTATTAATTTATCTAAAAATTCTACTTCTTTATTATCTTCTAAGTTGATGAAGCTTCCATCTTTTAATCTGTAATATTTTTTCTTTAGATAATACTTTTCCATAATATCTTGTACTTCTTTTACGTCTATGTTCAAATTTTTTAAGTCTATTGATAATAAATCATTTTCTATTTTTACACTAATGCTTCCAATTTTTGGTGTATGTATCTGTTTTTTTCTAAAATTTTCTGTTACAAAAACTTGAAATCTCTGTCTATATTCTTCTATATCTTGTGTTATAAATTCATATATTTTATCATTATCTGGTAATATAAATCTTAAATTTTTAGTGTCTAACATAAACCCTGTTCTACGAAATACGTTTAATGCTCTTGTTTCTTCTATTAAGTTTCTTGGAAAATTCACTCTTTTTTTTTCGTCTAATGGGTTGAACTCAAATTCGTCATAGCAAAATTTTATGTCTGCTATTAAGTAATCGTTCTTATTAAAATCTAAATATAATTTTGTTTCTAATTCCTTTGGTCTGTATTTTTCTATTTCCTCTTCTGGTATGTCTATAACTTTAATTGCGTTTTTTACTTTTGGCATAACGATTGAAAATAATTCTGATAGTTCTTTTTTTCCTAATTTTATTTCTGTTATATAATTTTGTCTAAATAGTTCTAATAATTTTAAATTTGTATTTTCAAATTTTTTAGAACATCTATATAATTTTTGTTCATCTAATATGTATTTGTATTTTTTTCCTTTTATTATATTTATTTTATAAATTTCTATATTTGGTAGAATTACAAAATGTTCTTCTGATATTTTTTTTAAGAAAAATTCTATTTTAGGTGTTTCATCTGTAAATTCTATTTTTACGAAATTATAATCTTTTTGTACGTCTACTTTTTTTCCTTTTAGCACATCAAACAAGTCATCTATTGCACTATTTCCTATTATTATGTTAGTTTCACTAAGCGCCTTTCCATAATATTTATAATTGCTATTTGAATTAGAGTTAGCATATTTTATTATTTCTGCATATTTCATAATAAATTCTAGTAGTTCTTTGCTATCTTCTTCAAATGCATCTTCTGTATGTATAAATTGTAATTTTTTTCCATAACGATAGAATTCTTTATCAATCATCCTAGTATAAAATTCAGATAAGTTTTTTATTTTGTACATTTTTTTATTTCCTATTTTAAATTCTATCTTCATATCACCTACAAATTTATCATAGTATATTCGGGGTTCTATTTTTATAGTTCCATTTTTTTTACTTTTACTTGTTTTATTTTCTTCGATATCATCAATGGTTTCACTATAAAAAATGTTAACCATCTGTTTAAAATTTCTATATTTTTCTATTGTATTTTTCTGTGTCTTTTCCGATTTTGGTTCTTGTAGATTATCTTTCAATTTTTTATCAATCGACATTTCTTCTCCCTCACTTGGTATGAAATTATACTATATCACATTAAAAAAATCAAGTGACTCTCAAAGTAATTTGTCCAATTTGTACCTGTCCCCAATGGACATTTTTGTCCTATTTTTTGGGGACACTTCTTGCTATATTAAGTTATGTTTTTTCATTACTTCTTTTAGTTTTTCTTTGTTTGTATCTGTTAGTTCTATTAATGGTAAACGTGGTATTCCGAATTTATATCCCATTAAATTTAATGCATATTTTACTGGAATTGGGTTTACTTCTGTAAATAACTCTGATATTAAGTCACTTACTTCAATTTGCATTTTTCTTGCTTCTTCTATATTTCCTTCTATATATTTTTTAGTCATATTATGTATATAGTTTGGCATTATATTTGATATTACTGAAATAACTCCTTTTCCTCCTAGAGAAAGCACAGGTATTATCTGATCGTCATTACCAGAATATATGTTTAGATTTTCTTTACACAAACTTGCAATTTTTGCTACTTGTGAAATATCTCCACTTGCTTCTTTTATTGCCACAATATTTTTTATTTTTGATAATTCTTGGCAAGTCTTTGGGCTTATATTAACACCTGTTCTACTTGGTACATTATACATTATTATTGGTAAGCTAACAGCTTCTGCTATTGCTTTATAATGTGCCATTAATCCTTTTTGTGTTGTTTTATTATAGTATGGAGTTACCACTAAGATTCCATCTGCTCCCACATCTTCTGCAAATTTAGACATTTCTATTGCTGATTTAGTGTTATTGCTTCCTGTTCCCACCACTACTTTTGTTCTTTTTGCTACTTTGCTAATAGCATATTTAATGGTTTCTTTTTTTTCCTCAAGTGACATTGTTGCCGATTCTCCTGTTGTACCACAAACTATTATTGCATCAATATGATTTTTAATTTGGAATTCTATTAATTTACCAAATTCTTCAAAATTAATTCCGTCTTCTGTAAATGGTGTTACTATCGCTGTTCCACATCCTTCGAAAATAATATCTTTCATTTTACTTCTCCTTTTCTTTTATTTTTATACTATTAATATTATTTTCGTATAGATTTTTTATACTTGTTTTTTGTTGTTTTAAAAAATTACTACAAAATAAAACCTCTTAAATTACATTAAGAGGTTTTATTTTATATCGGCATCCATACCAGTTTTTTTTATTTTTTTTTAATTCTTGATAATATTGTGCTATTAATTCATCTAATTCTACACTTATTTTATATATAATACTATAGTCTTCTCCTTGTTCAATACTTTTATTTAATTTATCTCTTAATTTACAAATTTCATCATTCAACATATCTACCCACTCCTTTTCCCTTTGTTATCTTTCGTATATTTATAAATTACCACATTATTTCTCTCAAGTCAAGCATTTTCAAGGGTTTTTGCCAACTTTCGTACGACCTTTTTTTACATTTTTCGACATTAAAAAACAGTAAAAAACGGTATTGTTTTCTTTTTCTATCAAATACCGTTTTTCCAACATTTTTTGTAAAACTATTTTTATACATTTTATCTTAATTTTTCACAATAGAAATCACCATTTTATCCTCTTTAAATACATCGTTTAACACTTGGTTCAAATATTCTACATTTATCCCTTCTATTTCTTCTAAATAGTCAAAACTGTTGATTCCTTTAAAGTAGTCTGCTAAAAACATTCTTGCTATGTCTTGCACTTCATTGTATTCTTTTACATATCCTCCATATATCATTTTTTTCATACGATTAAAGTCTTGTTCATTAATTCCTTTTTCTTTTAACTCTTTTACTTTTTGTTTAAATTCTTTATATAGTGTTTTTGGTTCTTTAGATTGCCCTGCAATGATAACGTGAGCATAGTTTTTTCCAAATTCATAGTCTAAACTTGGACTACCATATATAATTCCTTCTTGGTATAGTTTTTTATATAATTCTGAACTTTTGCCTAACAAAAGATTTAACAATATTTCTATAGAAATATGTTTTTTTACTATTTCATTTTTACTTTCTAAAGCACATTCTTTTCTTATATCTTTAATTCCTATTATAAATAAAGGTTGGCTTACTTCTAGTGTTTGTTCTATTTCTTTTTGTACTATTTTTTCTTCTTCTTTTGGATAAATTCTTTTTATTTCTCCCGATGTTTTTTTATCTACTAATCTCTTTTTTACTTCTTCTAACATATCTTCTGGTTTGAAGTCTCCTGCTATTACAATTGCCATATTTGATGGATTATAAAATGTTTTATAGCATTTATATAAAATTTCTTTATCAATTTTTTCTATTGTTTCTATAGTTCCTGTAATATCTATTTTTATTGGATTTTCATGATACATTGCTTGCATAACATTTAAATATACTCTCCAATCAGGATAGTCGTCATACATTCTAATTTCCTGACCAATTATTCCTTTTTCTTTTTCTACGTTTTCGTTTGTAAAATAAGGATGTTGTACATAATCCATTAATTCATCCATTGCCTCATAGAAATTATCTGTACATTCAAACAAATATGCTGTATGATCGTTTGTTGTATACGCATTTGCATTAACTCCTAGTGCAGTTAAAACATCTAAACTGTTACTTCCATTTTCTTGCTCAAATAGTTTATGTTCTAGGAAATGTGCTACACCGTTTGGTACTTCTGTTATTTCTTCTTCTCCTGGTACAATAAATTTATTATCATTTGAACCATAATTTGTTCCCCAAATCATATATTTCTTTTCTGACCCTGGCTTTGGTATTATCATAACAGTTAATCCATTTTCTAACTTTTCTATATATAATTTTTCCTTAACTTTTAAGTTTTCAATAATTTGCATTCTTTTCTCCTTTCTTATTAATCTTTTAAAAAGTATATTGTATTAATTTTTATATTTTTAGCAATGTTTATTATATCTTGTTTTTCTATTCTTTCTATTTGCTTAATATATTCTTCTAATGAAACTTTTGCTTTTGCTAATTCTTGCCCAAAGCAATACATAATTTCTGTGTCTTGTTCATCATCTATTGCCTTAATTGTTGCTATTATTCCTTTTTTACTATTTTCTATATCTTCATCTGTAAAATTTCCATTTTTCATATCTTCGATTTGTTTTTTTATTAATTCTAATGCTTTTTCATAGTTTGCAATTTCAATTCCGCAATTTATGAATATATTATTTTTATGGCGTAAATAACTAGAACTTGCTACATATGCTAAGTGTGCCTTTTCTCTTACATTTTGGAACATTTTTGAATTTGCTGAGCCTCCTAGTATGCTGTTATAAATTAAAGTATCATATTTTAATTTTTCGTCATTTATTAATATATCTAGTCCAACTACTAATTTTCCTTGTGATACTTCTTTAGATTCTGTAACGATATTTTCTGCTTTTAACATATCTTTTTCTTCTAGTTTTGGAATATTGTATTTTGGAATTCTTGATTGTAGTTTTATTATGTTTTCGTTTTCTTCTATTATTTTTTTTGTTTTTTCTTCAATATTTCCAGATATGAAAATGTCAATTTTACAGTTTTGTATTAAGTTTTTATAATATTCATATAATTCTTGAGCATTTATTTTATCTAAATCTTCTATATATCCAAATTTGTATAGTCCAAATGGTTTATTTTTGTACATTTCTTCTACACATCTGTCTTGGGCATATCTTGCTTTATTGTCTATTTTCCCCTCAATTCTTTGTTTTATATTGCTTTTTTCTTGTTCTAAATATTCTTCTTTGAAACCACCATTTTGAGTATAAGGATTGAAAGCTATTTCTAGTAGTTTTTCGATACTTTGTTTTAATATATTTTCTTCTTGATTTGGTAAGTAATTGTCATTTACTGACTCAATATAAAATTTTAAAACTTGATTATCTCCTATTTTGTCTAAGCCACAGTCAAATCCTGCACCATACATTTCTTCCATCTGCTTGCTTATTTCTTCTTGCTCAGGCATATTTTTGCTTCCTCTTCTTAATAAGCTTGAGATTAATGCATTTTTTGTTACGTTTTGCCTATTTAATTCTGTTGTTAAAAATATAGCCATTAAATTTGTTTTGAATTTTTCTGTTTTAATTAAATGAAGTTTAATCCCTTGTTTGATTTCATTTTCTTGGTATTTCACTTATATTTCCTCCTTTTCATATCATTAGTATATACAAATATATATTTTTTAATTATTTTATTTTGATATATTTTTTATTTTTATTGTTAGTAAGAAAAATTGGAAGCAAAAAAGATCTCTTCCCCTTTACTTCCAATCATTATACTATTAATTATATTTTCTTTTTCTAGCTGCTTCTGATTTTTTCTTTCTCCTAACACTAGGTTTTTCATAATGCTCTCTTTTACGAACTTCTTGTAGAACTCCATTTCTTGCACATTGTCTTTTAAATCTTTTTAAAGCATCTTCTATATTACCATTATTAACTTTTATTTCTAACATTTATATTCCCCTCCTTCCGGTCCATACGAAACTGTATGTGGGATAACCCTTATAACGATATCCATTATACCTTAAATTGGCATAACTTGTCAATAGCTATAAATCAAATAATATGGCTTTGTTTTCTTTAAGTGATTTTTGTACATCTATTATTCTTTGGTTACTAGATCCTCTAAATCTTAGTTTAATGTCTTTCTTATCTTCTTCAAATTTTCCATCTACTAATACGTCTATATAAGATAGTAGTTCTTTAGTTTCTTCCCAATTTTTATACATTTTTCCCATAATATCATTTTCAAATGTGTATCCTGTGTAACACCATATATTTTTTTTAGGAAATTTTTCTTTTACTTTTCTAAGTAATGGTAATAGTCCTTGCTGATTTATATGTTCTAATGGCTCCCCTCCAAGTAATGTTAATCCTGCTACATATGAATGGTCTAATTCATTTATTATTTTATCAATTTCTTTTTCTGTAAATTTTTTTCCATAATTAAAGTCCCATGCTTCTTGGTTAAAACAATTTTTACAATGATGTGTACATCCACTAACAAATAATGATACTCTTACTCCTAATCCATTTGCTACATCTGCTTTTTTTATATCTGCATAATTCATATTAATTCCTCTTCTCTT
>CALXCC010000067.1 GCA_944386705.1 uncultured Clostridia bacterium
TGGCAGGGGTAGTAGGATTCGAACCCACACAGGCGGTTTTGGAGACCGATGTGCTACCATTAACACTATACCCCTATTTGTTAAAACACATTTAATATATTAGCATAAAAAATAAAAATTAGCAAGGAATTTTAGAAAAAATATTGACTTTTTTTAATTAAGATAATAAAATCATAAAATAGTATCCTGATAAAAAGGAGGAATAAATATGTTAAAATCAATGGAAACTTTAGTCGCACTTTGCAAAAACAGAGGAATTATTTATCCAGGATCAGAAATTTATGGAGGACTAGCAAACACTTGGGACTATGGACCTTTAGGAAACGAAATAAAAAATAATGTTAAAAATGCTTGGAGAAAGAAATTTATTCAAGAGCAAAAAAATATTGTAGGATTAGACTCTGCAATTTTAATGAATCCAGAAACTTGGGTAGCATCAGGTCACGTAGGAGGATTTTCAGACCCATTAATTGATTGTAAAGAATGTAAAACAAGACATAGAGCAGATAAATTAATAGAAGAATGGTCACATAATCAAGGAAAAGATATGATTGCAGACGGAATGAGTGATGAAGAACTAACAAGTTTTATAGAAGAAAATAATATACCTTGTCCAAACTGTGGAAAAACAAATTTTACTGGAATTAGAAAATTTAATTTAATGTTTAAAACTTTTCAAGGTGTAACAGAAGATAGTACATCAGAAATTTATTTAAGACCAGAAACAGCACAAGGAATTTTTGTTGATTTTAAAAATGTATTAAGAACATCTAGAAAGAAAATCCCAATGGGAATTGCACAAATTGGTAAAGCTTTCAGAAATGAGATAACACCAGGAAACTTTACATTTAGAACACGTGAATTTGAACAAATGGAATTAGAATTTTTCTGCAAACCGGGAACAGATTTAGAATGGTTTACATATTGGAAAGATTATTGTGAAAAATGGTTACTAGACCTAGGAATGAAAAAAGAAAATATTAGACTAAGAGATCATTCAAAAGACGAATTAGTATTTTACAGTAAAGCAACAACAGACATAGAATTTAATTTCCCATTTGGTTGGGGAGAATTATGGGGAATTGCAGATAGAACAGATTATGACTTATCTAAACATATGGAACATTCAAAACAAGATTTATCATATCAAGACCCAGAAACAAATGAAAAATACATACCATATGTTATTGAACCATCTTTAGGAGCAGACAGAGTAGTGCTAGCATTTTTATGTAATAGTTACGAAGAAGAAGAAATAGCAGAAGGTGACACAAGAACAGTTTTACACTTACATCCAGCTATAGCACCATATAAATTAGCAGTATTGCCACTATCTAAAAAACTATCAGAAAAAGCAAATGAAGTTTACAGCAAATTATCAAAAAAATTTATGTGTGATTACGATGAAGCAGGAAGCATAGGAAAACGTTATAGAAGGGAAGATGAAATAGGAACACCTTACTGTGTAACAGTAGATTTTGATACATTAGAAGATGAATCTGTAACTATTCGTGATAGAGACACAATGGAACAAGTAAGAGTAAAAATTGACGAAATAGAAAAATGGATTGAAGAAAAAATTGAATTTTAAAAAACTAAAGTGATATTGTTAAAATAACAAGATCACTTTTTATATTGTATAAAAATATAAATTTCATAAAATAAAATAATATTTTCATAAAAAAACTTTAGGACTTGAAAAGGATATAGTAAAGGTATATTTATTAGGGGGATTACCAAAAAGATAAAAAAACCTACCTAAAATAAGAAAAACTTACTTTTTAGATAGGTTTTTAATTAATCTTTTTCATATAAATCACTAATGGGAACTTCTTTTTCCTCAAAATTATCAACAAAACCAATGTGAGCTATATCATTGTTAATACCTTGAATCCAAACAACTCTATCATTGTAAAAAACATCACATTTTTCATCATAATTTAAAATATCATTAATTCTATTAATATTCATAAAAATGACCTCCTTTTAAATATATTTAAAGTATATCCAATGAATAAAAGATTTATAACTAAATGATTGACTTATTCCTCATTTTTAGTTAAAATAGACAAGTACAAAAAGGAGGAATTTTATGAATATACAATATGAAGAAAAAATATTAAATGTTGAAAAAAACACCAAGATTAATGAAATTTTACAAGAAGAAATAAAAAATAAACCATATACTGTTGTAGGAGCAATTTACAATAACAAATATGTTAATTTAGATTATGAAATAACAGAAGATGGTAAAATAGAATTGATTGACATTTCTTCAAAAGAAGGAATAAGAATTTATAGAAGAACATTAATATATATATTTGCAAAAGCTTTAAAAGAAATGTATCCAGATAATAGAGCAACTGTAAATTATCAATTAGCAAATGCTATTTATTGTGATATTGGAGAAATTGAAGTAACAGAAGAAATTGTAACAAAACTAAAAGAAAATATGAGAAGAATCGTAAAAAGTAAGTTACCAATAAAAGAAATTATTATGTCAAGGCGGAGAAGCCGAAAAATTTTATGAAGAAAGAAAAACAGCAAGAGGAAGACTTCAATATGATTTAAAATCAAATAAAAAAATACATATGTATTTTTGTGAAGATTATTTTAACTATGGATATGGAATTCTAGCAAATAATACAAATGTTATCAAAATATTTGAAGTAATAAAATATGATAGAGGGCTTTTGCTTCGTTATCCAAGCCAACAAAAGCCAACACAATTACCAAAATTAATGCAAAGTAAAAAAATAAAGTGGGCATTTGATGAATATAACGAAATACATAAAATTTTAAATATAAATACAGTATACAAATTAAATGAAGCAGTAAAAGAAAAGAGAATAAAAGATGTTATAATGTTAGACGAAGCTCTACATGAAAAGAAAATAGCAAATATAGCAGATAAAATAGCACGTAATAGAAATATAAAAATGATTTTAATTGCAGGTCCTTCATCATCAGGAAAAACTACGTTTGCACAAAGACTAGGAATTCAATTAAGAATTAATAAAATAAAACCAGTTACAATATCAGTAGACAATTATTTTGTAGAAAGAAAAGATACACCAAGAGATAAAGACGGAAACTATAATTTTGAATGTATTGAAGCAATTGATTTAAAACTATTTAATGAACATTTAACTCAATTATTAAATGGAAAAGAAGTAGAAATTCCACAATTTGACTTCTATGAAGGACAAAAAAAATATAACGGTAATAAGCTAAGATTAAAAGAAGATGAAGTATTAGTAATAGAAGGAATACATTGCTTAAATGATAGATTAACAAGTAGTATTTCAGCAGAGCAAAAATTTAAGGTATATATAAGTGCATTAACAGTATTAAATATGGATAGATATACAAAAATATCATCATCAGACACAAGACTAATAAGAAGAATAGTAAGAGACTACAAATTTAGAGGATATTCAGCAAAACACACAATAGCTACATGGGATAGTGTAACAAGAGGAGAAATAGAGAATATATTCCCATTTCAAGAAGATGCAAATGTAATTTTTAATACATCATTAATTTATGAATTAGGAGTATTAAAGGGAATGGCGACTCCATTATTAGAAGAAATAACTAAGGAAGAAAAAGAATATGCAGAAGCTCAAAGACTTTTAAGTATGTTGAAATACATAAAACCAATTTCAGCAAATGAGGTACCAACTAATTCACTATTAAAAGAATTTGTTGGTGGAGGGGACTTCAAATACTAAATTAGAAGTAAAAGGTATTTTTGTTTTATCAATCTGTGAAAGAAAATACCTTTTTAAATATAAAGGAGGATTAATGAACCATAGGAATTTTACAGAAATAGACGAAGAATTTATATGTGATAATTGTGGAAAAAAAGTCCAAAAACTAGGCTATTCTTGTAGAAACCATTGTCCATTTTGTCTACATTCAAAGCATGTAGATAAAAATCCAGGAGATAGACAAGAAATGTGTCATGGGGACTTAGAGCCAATTGGTCTAGAAATAGATGGAAAAAAAGGATATGTTATTATTTTCAAATGTAAAAAATGTGGAGTAATTAGAAGAAACAAAGCAGCAAGAGATGATAATATGGATTTAATTATAGATTTAAGTGTGAACTTTGAACTTTAGGGACGTTCCTTAAAGTTCATTTTTAATTTATTTTAAAATTCAAACTATTTGTAATATCGAAAAAATGAACTTTAAGGAACGTCCCTAAAGTTCACCTAAAGTTCACGATTTAAATTGCCATTAGTGAAATCCTTTCCTTCAAACCTCTTTCCAGATTTCACAGTGCAAATAATATTATTAATTTCTTCAATAGATTCATTTAATATATCAATTCTTGAAAAATCTATTTTAAAATCTTCAGGAGAAATAGAGGTGATTTTGCTATTAAACAAAGTAGTAACTGTTTGTATGCTATCAGGTAAAACTTCAAATTTCATATTTAATCTATCCTTTAAGTAATAAATATTATTACTAGAGCATTTTGCTTTGCAAGACGGATAGCATTTATCTGTTTCTCCGAAGTAAGCAATAATCCATATTTAATAGAGGAATTTTTCCATAAACTATTAATTCTTTTTGTAAATAATTATAGTCGCATAAATTATTTAAAGTGTTTTTATCCAACTCAGGTGATAATGTAAACTGGCTAACTCCTAATTTTTTTAATTCTAATACAGTATGTAAATTGAAAACATTAAATGTATAATTAGAGATAAGTTTAAAATTTTGTTTAACATCTTCAAATAAGTCACTAAGTAACTTAATATTACATATATTTGAAATTACAAATCCTTTTATTTTATATTTTTTTACTGCATTTTCAGCATTTGCGTAAAATAAATTTTTATAGTTTCCTTTTACAATAGTAGGCATATAAATATAAGTGTCATATTTTTTACTAATTGTCTTTAAGATATTTTCGTATTTATTAGAAATAAAATATTTTAAAGGTATATAAGCTTGATTAATTCCTTCTAGTTTTGAATAGTCAAATTCACTATTTAAAATATTAAAAAGAACGGATATTTTAGGAGTATTTATCTTGGAAATGTCAGTTTTGTTTTTTACAAAAGTTCTCATATCTTTTAAGATTTGCTTCTGAGATGGATTAGACGGTAATTTTAAAATAAAATCTTCTGTAACATTTCTGTGAATTTTAGCAAGTGCATAGCTTTCTACATTTGCAAGAGCAGTTCTTCTAAGCTCATTTAAAATGCTCAGTTTAGGTAAAAATACATTGTCTTCTAATTTGATTTGTATGTTTTTAAATTCATAAGGTGTAGAAGCCGTTTTTGAAATTTGTTTAATGATGGTTTCTTCATCAAGAGGTTTGTTTTTTGCTTCTTCTGGTATGTAATCGAGATTACAAGTAATAGATAAATCTTTATATAATTCTAAATTACTACAAGAAGTGATAGAAATTGAAATTGGTTCATTCTTTTTTATATTAACTGTGCAATTAAGAAGAACCTTTCTATTTTCTTTTTTATAACTTTCTTTTGCTTCTTGTAAAAGAACTTTAGAAGATAGGCGATATATTTTATCTCCTGGTTTTATATTTCCTTTCATACGTCCAATTGTAACAACTTGCCCGATTTTTGTTTCTTTAATATTTTTATTATTTTCCATCAATTCAGAAACAGTATAAGATCCACTTTCATTTTCGTAAGAAATTGTATCTCCAATTTCGATATGCTCTTTCAATTTTAAAGTAATATGACCTTTATTTTTATTATATTTTTGAACAGTTCCTAAGAACAATCCCATATTATTAGGTTTTTGTTTAAAAATTAAATTTTTATTAGGTTCAGTATCTAAATGTCCTGAAGAAGACATACCACGATTAAATACTTGCATTAATAGTTTTCTATCTTCTGGGTCAACTACGTAATCTTTATTAGAATTAGCTAAATCAATGTATTTTCTATATATTCTAGTAACAGTAGCTACATATTCTGGAGATTTCATTCTTCCTTCTATTTTTAAACATTTTACTCCAGATTTTATAAAGAAAGGAATATAATCTAATCCACATAAATCTCTTGTGCTAAGTAAATACCCGAGAGTTAATAGTTGAATTATTTTCTAATAATTCATAAGGTAAACGACAAGGTTGGGCACATTTTCCACGGTTACCAGAACGTCCACCAATCATACTAGAAAACAGGCATTGACCAGAATAAGAGATACATAAAGCACCGTGAACGAAACATTCAATTTCTATATTAGTGTTTTTTGTGATATATTCAATTTCATCAGTTGAAAGCTCTCTTGCTAAAACGACTCTTTTAAATCCTAATTTTTGTAACTCTAATGCACCATTTAAATTGTGAACAGTCATTTGAGTACTTCCATGAATTGGTAAATCTGGAAATAATGAAATTAATTTAGTAGCTAACCCTAAGTCTTGAACAATAATGGCATCAATTCCAAATTCGTAAGCTTTTGTAGCAAGAAAAAGAGCATCTTTAAATTCGTTATCTTTAATAAGTGTATTTAAAGTTAAATTTGTTTTTACA
>CALXCC010000068.1 GCA_944386705.1 uncultured Clostridia bacterium
GTCATTCCTATATCTGTAATATATCCTGTTCCATTTTCTAAAATTGTTTCATCTGCTGTTTGCACATGTGTATGTGTTCCATAAATAGCTGTTACTTTTCCGTCTAAATAGTACCCTAATGCAATTTTTTCTGCTGTTGCTTCTGCGTGGAAGTCTATTACAATTATATCTACTTGATTTTGCAATTTTTCTACTAATTCTTTTGCAATGATAAATGGATTGTCTGAAAGTACATTCATATCCACTCTTCCAATTAAATTAATAACTGCTATTTTTTTGTCTTTGAAAGTATAAATATTATACCCTTTTCCTACAATTCCTTTTGTGTAATTTGCTGGTCTAATTAACTTTGGATGGTCTATAAATTTGAATATATCTTTTTTTCCCCAAGTGTGATTTCCCATAGTTATTACATCTACTTTTTCTGCTAGAATGTCGTGGAAATTTTTTTCTGTTATTCCCATTCCTTCTGCTGAATTTTCTCCATTTACTATTACAAAATCTATTTTTTCTTGTTCTCTTAATTTAGGTAATATATTTTTTAGTTTTCTAACTCCTGCTGAACCAATTAAGTCTCCTACTGCTAATATTTTCATATCTTTTCCTTCTTTCTTTTGATTTTCTTTTTTATAATACTATAATTTATTATTACTGTCAAACTAGAAAAAGATGTCACATAACGTAACATCTTTTTGAGGTTCAAATTTCTTAAATTGGCATTTTTTATAAGTTTCTTTTATAAGTTTTTGCCAATTTATAAAGCTTGTTTGCTAATTCATCGGTTAATAATCCTTCTTTCAATCTCCAAGACCAATTATGTTCTCCAACAGTCGAAGGTATATTCATACGTCCCTCAGATTTCATTGATAATACATCTTGAATAGGAACTATACTAAGCACCGCTGGTGATGCATAAATTGCTCGAATAGCACTTATACCAATTGGTTCTTGTTCTGATGCATTTATATAATCTAATGCAAAATTTTTGTCATTTGGCATAAGTTCTTCTAATACCATTTGAGCAAAAGTCTCGGAATCATGTGTAGAAGTATATGCCACACAATTTTTTGGATAATTATGTGGTAAATGTATGTTGTTATCTTCTTCATACATTCCGAAAATCATTACTCGCATTCCTGGATACCCAGTTAGTTTCAGAAATTCTTTTACATCCTCTGTAATAATTCCTAAATCCTCAGCGATAATCGGAATATCTCCCAAAGAATTTTTTATTGCTGTAAATAGCTTCATTCTTGGTCCTTCTACCCATTTACCATTAATAGCTGTTTTTTCGCCAGCTGGAATAGACCAAAAGTCCTGGAATCCACGAAAATGATCAATTCTAATTACATCAGCAAAAAACATAGTATGCTTAATTCGTAGAATCCACCATTTAAATCCTTCTTCCTCGTGTTTTTTCCAATCGTATACAGGATTTCCCCAAACTTGTCCTGTTTCAGAATAGTAATCTGGTGGTACCCCAGCAATTTGTGTAGCACATAAATTTTCATCTACTTTAAATAACTGTGGATTTACCCAAACATCTGCACTATCTGGTGATGGATAAATCGGAATATCACCAATTATTTCAATTCCTTTAGAATTGGCATATGTTTTTAACTTATGCCATTGGTCAAAAAAGAATGTTTGAAGAAATATATAAAATGAAATTTCTTCTTTTAATAGATTACTATATTTTTCCATTGCATCTTCTTTTCTTATTTTTATTGGTTTTTCCCACTCCCAAAGTGGTTTATCAAAATAGTTTCTTAGAGCCATAAAAAATGAATAGTCAATAATCCAGTCGGAATTTTCTTTTTTAAATTCAGACATTTTCTTTTTTATTTCTGGATTTTCTCTTGCTCTTTCATAAGCTTTCCATAAAACTTTATATCTCTTATGAGATAATTCTTTATAATTGACTCTTAAATTATTATCCGTAATTGAATCTTCTAATTCTTCTTTAGTTAGCAATCCTTCATTTGATAATAATTCTAAATCAATAAAATATGGGTTTCCTGCAATTACAGAATAAGTCTGATAAGGACTGTCTCCATAACTTGTATGTCCTAGCGGAAGCATTTGCCAGTACTTTTGCCCAGCTTTTGCTAAAAAATCAACAAATTCATATGCTGATTTTCCAAATCCTCCTATTCCATATCGTGATGGTAATGAAGATGGGTGCATTAAAATCCCACTAGCACGTTTTAACCGTATTGAATTTTGTGTTGTCATTTTGATACCTCCTTCAAATAATAAATTTTAATGACTTTAAAATTATATCACATTAATTATGTAAACGCAAACAAAAAAACTCAAATTACTAAACATCTTTGTTAATAATTTGAGTTTTTTTAAATTATTTATTTTGCATAATCTACTACCCTTGTTTCTCTGATTATATTTACTTTAATTTGTCCAGGGTAATCCATTTCGTTTTCAATCTTTTTAGATACTTCTCTTGCAAGTATTGTCATTTTGTCATCTGATATTTTATCTGGTTTTACTAAAATTCTTACTTCACGACCTGCTTGAATTGCAAATGATTTTTCTACTCCATCAAAAGAATCTGCTATTTCTTCAAGATTTTGTAATCTCTTGATATAGGCTTCTAATGTTTCTCTTCTTGCTCCTGGTCTTGATGCTGAAATTGCATCTGCTGCTTGTACTAAAACTGCTTCTAAGCTTAAAGGTTCTACATCTCCATGATGTGCTTCTACTGCATTTATAACATCTGGGTTTTCTTTGTATTTTTTTAGAACTTCGACACCAATTTCAACATGTGTTCCTTCCATATCGTGATCTAAAGCTTTACCAATATCATGTAATAGTCCTGCTCTTCTTGCTAGTTTTGGATTTAATCCTAATTCATCTGCCATAATTCTTGCTAAGTTTGAAACTTCTATTGAATGGTTTAATACATTTTGACCATAGCTTGTTCTGTATTTTAGTTTTCCTATTAGTTTTACCAAATCTGGATGCAAGCCTATAACTCCTGTTTCAAGAACTGCTCTTTCTCCTTCTTCTTTTATAGTATTTTCAACTTCTTCTTTAGCCTTTTCTACCATTTCTTCGATTTTTGCTGGATGAATTCTTCCATCATCTATTAATTTTTCTAGAGCAATTTTTGCAACTTCTCTTCTTAACGGATCAAATCCTGATAGTACTACTGCTTCTGGTGTATCATCTATTATTAAGTCTATTCCAGTTAATGTTTCTAATGCTTTAATGTTTCTTCCCTCTCTACCAATAATTCTTCCTTTCATTTCGTCATTTGGAAGTGCTACTATTGATACTGTTGTTTCTTGTGAATGGTCCGCAGCACATTTTTGTACAGCATAGCATAACATTTCTTTTGCATTTTTTGTTACTGCTTCTTTGGCTTTTTGTTCTTGTTCCTTAATTAATGCCGCTTTTTCAGCTGTCAATTCTTTTTCCATTTCAGATAATAGTCTTGTTTTTGCTTCTTCTTTTGATAATCCTGCAATTTTTTGAAGTTCTACCATTTCTTGTTCATATAGTTTTTCAATTTCTTCTTTTCTAATTTCAAGTCCTTGTATTTCTTTTTCTAGCTCTCTTTCTCTCTTTTCGAAATTATCTGAACGTTTTTCTAAGTTTTCTTCCTTTTGAATTAATCTCGCTTCTTGTTTTTGTACTTCGCCTCTTCTTTCTTTAATCTCTTGGTCTAATTCTTTACGATTGGCCATAATTTCTTCTTTTGCTTTGAAGATTTCTGCTTTTTTTAAGTTTTCTGCTTCAATTTTTGCTAGATCTACTAATCTTTTTGCTTCATTTTCTGCACCTTGAATTTTAGACTCTGCAACTTTTTTTCTATATACCATACCAATTGGTATACCAATTGCAAGTGAGATTAAGATAGTGGCGATAATGATTAAAATATCCATAATCTTACACCTCTTTCTTATTTAATTTTCAATGTTCGAATAAAATATATATACATCTTTTTATCTTAAATATATTTTTTCCTACCTACTCTATTTTAACTTTATTCTTAAAAACTGTCAAGTATTTTAATCTATTTTTACCATCTGGCAATTTTTCTTTTCACTTTTTTTGATAGCTTATTCTACAAAAATACCTTTTATAATATTTTTAATATATCATAAAAGGTATTTTTATTTTACACAAAATTATTTACAGTAGCTCCATTCCATTGAACTATGTAATCAATGTTATATACACACCACTACTGGACGGAACCCATAGTTGTGACTGCTATCACCATTCGTACGACCGAAGGCAAACAAACCTGCATTAGCACTAATCCAAAAACCGCCACCACGATACGCGAATGGACCGTACAACGCAGGAAAGCAAGAATAGTCCCCGTTCCATCCTGATGATCCTATACCGCTCGTAGATGTCTCTCGTATTCCATCTCCAAAAATTTTTGTATTTGCTAAATAATTGTTTTTACTTGCTGTATCGATATCTGTATTTTCTTCATTATGTGGATATACTGTTGTATATTTTGTACTTGTTGTTTTCATTCTATTTCCTTCATATGTCAAACTTGTACCATATGTTTTTAAACTACTATTTCCATTTGCTATATATCCTGCTGTTCTTTCCTATGTTCCTCCATTTAAGTCATATATTCCATACATATTTCCTGTACTACTTGCTTTTTGTCCTTCTTTTTGATTCCATACATATACTCCATCTGAGTTTGCATTATTTCCACTTTTTACACTATATTCCCCATCTAACCAGTTTCTTGTCGTTTATGATTTTTTATACCGATGTTCTCTAATGATAACTGTCCCACAGATAACCAAAAATGGCTAAACTGTACCTGTCCCCAGCCTAGCCATTTGCTATTTATTTTACAACTTCTACATCTATATCTAATGATTCTCCATTGATATTTGTTGTTGTATATTGTTCTCTGTCTTCGTGGTAAACTACTTTAGTTGCTAGTGTTTCGTGTTTAATTAGTTCTTCGTTTTGTTTTATTACGTTTTCTAATGTTTCATTTCCTGCTACATATAAAACAATATTATCTAATACCTCGAAGTCTCTTTCTTTTCTCATATTTTGTACTTTAGATAGAACTTCACGAACATATCCTTCTTCTTTTAGTTTTTGAGTAATGTGTGTGTCTAGTACAACACCAATTTCTCCTTCTCCACTAAATGCGAACCCTTCTTTTCCTTGCATTGTTATTAATAAGTTTTCTGCATTTAATCCGATTTCTGTGCCGTCTATTTCGATATATTCCTCTTTGCCATTTTTTACTTTGTTTGCTAAGTCCATTTGGTTTTTCTTTGCTATTTCTTCTTTGATTTTTGGAATTAGTTTTCCATATTGTTTTCCTAATACTGGTAAGTTTGGTTTTATTTCAAAGTTTACGTATTCTCCCATTTCTGCGCCTAATTCAATTTCTTTTACATTTAGCTCTTCTTTTACTATGTCTTCATAGTATTTTGGTAATGTATTTATTGATATTAGCATTTTAGAAAGTGGTTGTCTGTTTTTGATGTTTGCTGAATTTCTTGCGCTTCTTCCTAATTTTACTATTTTATATGCTAATCCCATTTCTTTTTCTAGTTCTGGATCGATTTCTTTTTCGTTTACTTCTGGCCATAGACATAGGTGAACACTTTCTGGTGCTTCTTTATCTAGATTAGCAACTAAGTTTTGATATATTTCGTCTGTTATGAATGGTGTAAATGGTGCTGCTACTTTTATTAATGTTGTTAATACTTTATATAATGTAACATATGCTCCTATTTTTTCGTCATTTAATTCTTGTGCCCAGAATCTTTCTCTGTTTCTACGTACATACCAATTAGATAGTTCGTCTGTAAAGTCTTCTATTTTTTGTGCTGCTGAAGTAATATCATAATGTTCTAGTCTATCGTCTACTTCTTTTACTAATGTGTTTAGTTTAGAAATTATCCATTTATCCATTACGTTTGTTAATTTAAAGTCTGTGTATTTTAGTGGATTGAATTGGTCAATTTCTGCATATAGAACATAGAATGAGTATACATTCCATAATGTACTTAGGAAACCTCTTCCGAGTTTCTTGTACATTTTTTATTCCTAATCTTGTTGGTAGCCAAGGTGCACTACAAGTATAGAAATGCCATCTTGTTGCATCTGCTCCAACTGTATCTAGTAATGTCATTGGGTCTACACCGTTTTTCTTTGATTTTGACATTTTTTGTCCGTGTTCATCTAACACATGTCCTAATACTATACAGTTTTCAAATGGTGTTTTGTTAAATAATGCTGTTCCAATTGCTGTTAATGTGTAGAACCATCCTCTTGTTTGGTCTATTGCTTCTGAAATAAATCCTGCTGGGAAGTTGTTGTCAAACATTTCTTTATTTTCAAATGGATAATGCCATTGTGCAAAAGGCATTGAACCTGAGTCAAACCAACAGT
>CALXCC010000069.1 GCA_944386705.1 uncultured Clostridia bacterium
TTATATTTTTATAGTATTTATCTAGTTTTTTTATTGCTGGTATAATAAATTTGACAAACAAAATTCCACCTATGCCCCAATATAACATATGTAGCAAGCTTGTCCTTCCATTTATGTTAAATAATAGATTGCTATAATCCCAAGAAATGGTTCCAAAAATTTCTTCTTGCAAGTATGAAAATAGGTACTCAACTAGTCCTCCTAATAACATAGAAATAAAAAATATTTTTATATAACTTTTGTTTTTCATATTTGAAATTACTAAATAATATGTAACTAAAGCAACTCCATAAACTTGAATAAATGGTCCAAAAACAAGTCCTTGCCTTGAGACAAAATGCCCATTTTGTACTAATCCTACTATCATTTCTATTCCATAACCTACAATGCTTCCAATTAAAAATATCCAAAATATTTTTATTACCTTTTCTAGCATTGTCTCTTTTCTTACAATATTACTTGAATTATTACTTAATTTATTAGTACTTTCCATATTATTTTTCCTCCCCTTTTTATTTCCTTTTTTACTATTGTAATATATAATTCTTATATATTTATTTATTAATTCTTAAGTTTTTATAAATTTTTAAAAGCAAGCGTTTTAGAGGGGAACTGCTTGCTTTTCTATATATTTTATTCTTCTTTTATAATGTTTTTACTTCCTAAGTATGTTGCTAAGAAATATAGTCCGTATATCACTCCTATAACAACTGTCGTTACAATTACAGATGGTAATAATTCTTCTTTACTTGCTAATGCTGACATCATTGATAAAACAAATTGTATTCCGAAAACAGAATGTATAATTGCAAATATTAATGGTAGCATAAAGAATATTGCTATTTGTCTAAATAATGCTTGGTTAATCATTTTTTCGTCACAACCTATTTTTCTCAATATCGTATATCTTTGTTTATTGTCTGAACTTTCTGTTAATTGTTTTAATGCAAGTATTGCAGAGCTTGCTATTAGGAATATAATTCCTAGGTATATTGCTATAAATACTACTATTGTTGCTAAGCCTTTGCTAGCTTCCATAATTGAAATTTTTGTCATTCCATCTAAAGTTATTTCTTTGCTTTCTAGATTTTTTAAGAATTCACTTTCATCACTAGCTATTATATTTTCTATCTTCTCTTTTTCTTCTTGAGTTTTGGCATTGTAATTTGCTGCTAGAAAGTACTGTTCTTTCCATTCTTCTTTTAGATCAAATTTATCTGGAACTAAGATTATCCCTGTGTTTACGTGGCTTGTTGACATTTGGATAAATCCTGGTTTACATTCATTATATTTTGAAGTGTATTCTTTTCCATTGATTTCTATTTTTGAATTTTCTTTTAATGCTTTGTCTCTTAAGTCTTTTTGGTTGTCAAAATCACAAAGTACAATATACTCATTATCCTCTAAGCTATATTGATCTTGACCATAAATATAAGCTATTTTATTGTAATCTGATACTTTTACAACCGTTTCTGGTATGTCATAAAGAAGCATTGAAAATTGTGCTTTTGCTTCTTCATAATAATTTCCTAAACTCTTTTTCATAGTCCATTCAGGTATTGCATATATTGGAATTTCTATTATGTCTTTTAAATTGTTCATTTCAAATCCGTTAGTTTCTAATGTATAGCTAACAGGATGCTTAGAATCTTCTCTTTGTTCTTCTGTATAATTTATAGTTTTTTTAGTATATTGATCTATAGAGCTCTCAGGTAAGTTTGCTGTTTTATATAAATTTAAGTCAACTGGCGTCATTTCTTCTAGCTCTGAAGACATAGTCCTTTGTAAAGACAAACTGCTAGATAACACACTAATTGTCATAAATAACATTAAACAAATAACACTCATACTTATAACTGTTGTATTGATTTTGTTGTTTATTTGTCTTAGAACGAACATATTGGTTCCATTTAAGTATATATTTTTTCTTGATTGGATAATTTTTAATATAAATCCAGATAAAGACCAAAATATTCCTATTGTTCCTACTATTCCTAAGATTATAACTGGTAATATTTTATCTGCTGTACTTAGAGTAGTTACTCCTCCTGTTACTTTCCAATAAGCATAACCAAGTATTACAGCTGAAATAATAAATACTAAAATTGAAACTATTGGATTTTTAATTTTTACCTTTTCATTTTTTCTTACAGCTGTTAATAAATTTATTAGTTTATATCTTGAAATTGTAAATGTGTTAAATATCATTACTGCCAAGTACATTACTGCAAAATAAATGCAGGTTTTAATGCAAGCTTCACTTGAAAAAGTAAATTTAAATTCTGTCATATCTGCTTCAAATAATTTAGCAACTAATATGGACATAAATTGTGATGCAAAAATTCCTATTACAAGTCCTACTGCAAGTGATATTAGTCCTACAAATATTGTTTCAAGTAAAATTATTTTTGATATTTGTCTTTTTCCCATACCTAGAGTCATATATATACCAAATTCTTTTTTTCTCCTGTTTATTAGGAAATTATTTGCATATACAATTAGAAAACCTAGTATAATTGCTACAAATACAGATACCATTCCAAGCATACTAATCATAAGTTTAATCATATCTCTTTGTGATTCTGATACAGTAAGCATTGCTTGCTGACTATCTATTGAGTTAAACATATAAAATATTGCTACGCCTAATACTAATGTTAAAAAGTAGATAGCATAATCTTTAAAGCTTTTTTTCATATTTTTTAATGATAGTTTAAATAACATCGTTCAAATCACCTCCAAGAAGTGTTTGTACCTCAATTATTTTTTCGAAGAATTGTTTTCTAGTATCATTTCCCTTTACTAATTCATTAAATATCTTTCCATCTCTTATAAAGATAATTCTATTTGCATAACTTGCTGAAAAAGCATCATGAGTTACAACCAAAATAGTTGCATTTAAGTTTTTATTTAAAGTTTCAAATGTTTCTAAAAGTTGTCTTGCAGATTTTGAATCTAAGCTACCGAGTTGGCTCGTCTGCAAGTACTATTTTAGGATTTGTAATAATTGCTCTTGCAGATGCAATTCTTTGTTTTTGTCCTCCTGATACTTGATATGGATATTTATTTAAAATTTCTGTTATTCCTAATTTTTTTGCAATTTCTTTTACTCTAATATCTATTTCTTTTGGACGTACTTTTTGGATTGTTAGTGCTAATGCTATATTTTCATATGCTGTTAAAGTATCTAACAAGTTAAAATCTTGAAATATAAATCCTAGTTCTTCTCTTCTAAATTTATTTAATTTATTTCCTTTTAAAGCTGTGATATCTTCTCCATTTACTACAATATGTCCTGCTGTTACTCTGTCTATTGTAGATATACAATTAAGTAAAGTAGTTTTTCCGCTTCCTGAAGCTCCCATTATTCCAACAAATTCTCCTTTTTCTATGTTGAAACTTATGTTGTCTATTGCTTTTGTTAAATTTGATTTGTTTCCATAGTATTTTTCTATGTTTTTTACCTCTAAAACTTTTTCCATAATTAATCTCCTTCCCTTTAACTTAAGCTTATTATAACTACTTTCCTTTCTTTATGCCATCGATTTACCTTACAAGAACCTTACATTTTTGTAAGGTTCTATTTCATATCCATATAACTATTTATCGGAAATACCAATCTAATTTCTGTTCCTTCATTTTCCATTGAATTTAACTTTCTTGTAATTCTTAATTTATCACATAATTTCTTACATAAGTAAAGTCCAATCCCTGTAGATTTTTTTCCTACAATTCTTCCGTTTGTTCCAGTAAATCCTTTTTCAAAAACTCTTGTAATTTCTCCTTTTTTTATTCCAATACCACTATCTTTTATATATAAAATAACGTTCTCTTTTTTCTTTTCTGAATAAATCTCAATTTTTGCATCGGCATTTTGTTTTTTATATTTTATACTATTTTGTATTATTTGATTTAAAATAAATACAACCCATTTACTGTCTGTATTTACTTCTTGTTCTAAATTATAAATATCAATTGATATTTTTTCTTGTATTAAGTTATTTTTATTTTTTTTTATACTTTCATTTACTATGTTCTTTAAACTACATTTTCTTATGTAATAATCTTTTTCTACATTATTGCTTCTTGCATAAAATAAAGCTTGTTCAACATAGTTTTCTAATTTATCTAATTCTTCGTCTATACTTTTTGTAACTTCGTTTTTATTATTTGCTACTACCATTTTGCTTGCAGCTATTGGTATTTTTATTTCGTGTATCCATAATTCTATATATTCCTTATAATCTTCTTGTAAATATTTATATTTATTTACGTTTTCTAACATTGATTTATCTGTTTGCAAAATTATATCTTTTAAAATTTTTCCTTCTAAAAAATTAGGATTATCTATAATTTCTGCAATTAGATATTTTTCTTCTAATGAGTCCAATGTTTTATATAAATTCTTATAAAATTTTTTCTTTTTATAATATTCTACTGTTATACTTAGAAAATATAAAACTATTATTACTACTGGAATATATATTTTTATAAAGTTATCTACTACATAGGCCATTAAAAATATCTCTATTGTTATTAGTGCAAATGTAAGTAATAAAATTGTAAGAACCTTTTCTTTTATAAAATCTATAAATCTCATTTTAATTTTCCCTTCTTTTTAAGATATATCCTTGTCCTCTTTTGGTTTCTAATAATTCTTTTAAGTTTAGTTCTTCTAATTTATTTCTTAATCTTGTTATGTTTACGGTTAATGTGTTGTCGTCTATAAAGCTTTCACTATCCCATAAGCATTCCATTATGTCGTCTCTTGATACTATTTTTTCTCTATTTTGTACTAAGTATTTTAATATTCTAAATTCGTTTTTGGTTAATTCTATTTCTTTACCGTTTTTTTCTATTGTACTTTTTGAAATGTTCAATACAAAGTCTTTTGCGTCTATTTTTTCGAAATTTTCTCCGTACATATTTGTTCTTCTTAGGATAGCTCCTATTTTTGCAAGTAGTATTTGAATGTTAAATGGCTTTGTAATATAATGATCTGCGCCATAGTTTATGCTCAATAATTCGTCTACTTCATTATCTCTACTAGTTACCATTATAATTGGCATACTACTATTCTTTCTTATTTCTTTGCATACATATTCCCCGTCTGTTCCTGGTAAGTTTATATCTAATAATACTAAATCTGGATTTATTTTTAAAATATCATTTATTGTGTTATTAAATGTTTTTAATGATTCTGCTTTGTATCCATTATTGTTTAAAAATATTTCTAATTCGTTTCTTAATTTTTCGTCGTCTTCTACTATTAATATTTTTGCCATTTTATCAACTCCCATTTCATTATATCATATTTTAGAGTAATATTGGATTTTTTATTATTTTATCTGCTTCTTCTTGTGTTAAATATCCATATTTAATCATTTTGTCTATTACTTGTTTCATTCTTTTAATAGCAAGTTCCATATTTGTTTTTGGATTGTAAACAGTTGGTGCGTTAGGTATTCCAGCAAGCATAATGCATTCTCCATCTGTCATTCTGCTAGGTTGTTTTCCAAAATATCCTAACGAAGCATCTTTTATATTATAATATCCATTACCGAAATATATGGTGTTTATGTATAATTCCAATATTTCATTTTTATCATATTCTTTTTCTATATCAAAAGCCACGAATATCTCTGCTATTTTTCTTGTTATTTTCTTTTCTTGAGTGAAGTATTCATTTTTTGCAATTTGCTGTGTTATTGTGCTTCCTCCTTCTACAAATGCCATTGCTTTTATGTCATTTATTATTGCTCGTCCTATTGCTATTATATCTATTCCATTATGTTTATAAAATCTATGGTCTTCAACAGATATTACAGCATCTAGATATATTTGTGGTAATTCTTCAAGTGTTATGTAATTTTCTTTTTCTCTTATTTTTGCTACTTTTTCTTCTAGTGGTGTTTCTTCTATAGCTTTTTTGTACATATCATATCCATTACCTATTACTAATAATCCTATACTTATTGTTACTAATATTATTGCAAATATTGCTTTTTTTAATGTTTTCATTTTAACAACACCCCTAACCTTTTTTATTTTTAATTATATTTCTTTTACAAGCTCTTTTCCATAGATTTTTCTTACACTAATCTTACATTTTTGTAAGGTTTGCTTTTTAATAAAGCAAATCAAACTGCTTATAGTTTGTATAGCTTTGACTTCCTAATATATAA
>CALXCC010000070.1 GCA_944386705.1 uncultured Clostridia bacterium
TTAATTATATATGATTTGAATCACTTATTCAATTTTTATTATTTTTGTTTCACATCAATTGTAACACTACATTTTTATAATTTTTCTCAAACATTCCATATTATAAACTCAATATAGTAACTTAATATAAAACAGGTCTAAAGGATACAAATTTATATGAATTAGAAGTTGGACTACTACCTCTAAAAACTACCGGATAACTAGTAGCATTATAACTATAAAATCCTCCTCTATCAGTACAAGAATTACTTTGATTCATACTTCTTTCTAATGTCCATTCAAATTGATTTCCAGCAAAATCATATATATTCAATATATAATTTCTTTCACTCGCTTTACGATTTAATCAATATTTCTTTTATTTTTTAATAGAAAAAAATAATTTTTCTATTAAAAAAAAGCATTTTAAAAAGTTTTCACTTTAAAATGCTTCTTTATTATTATACCCTATTAATTCTTTTTTATTCCTCTACTGGAGCTTCAACTGGGCAAACTCCTGCACATGTACCACATAAAATGCAAGCTGACTCATCAATTACAAATTTATCATCTCCTTGTGATATGCATCCTACTGGACATTCAGCTGCGCAAGCTCCACAAGAAATACATTTATCTGTTATTTTATATGCCATTTATCTCACCTCCTATAAATTATGTTTTTATTTGCTAGTCTATTTTTTTCTTATCTTCTTCCTCTAATTTTTCTAATTCTTCTAATTCCTTTTTATGTTCCAATTCCTCTTCATCTATCTTTTCTGGCATTGTATCTTTTATTATTATTATATCGTCTATTTTATATTTTTTATAAAAATATCCCTCTCCATCTTTTATTTTTACTCTTACTATTTCTTTTAGTGTTTCTATATTGTCTACTTCTCCTTCTCCGTCTTCGGTTTTTACAATAGCTCCAATATTAGGAAGTTTTTTTAGCTTTTCCTCATATACGTTGCTTTCATATTTTAAGCAACACATTAGTCTTCCACAATTTCCAGATATTTTAGATGGATTTAAAGATAAATTTTGCTCTTTTGCCATTTTAATAGATACTGCTTCAAAGTCACTTAGGAAACTACAACAACATAGCTCTCTTCCGCAAACTCCATTTCCACCAATTCGCTTTACTTCATCTCTTACTCCAATTTGACGCAATTCAATTCTTGTTTTGTAAATTGCCGCTAAATCTTTTACTAACTCTCTAAAGTCTATTCTTCCATCAGCTGTAAAGTAAAATAATATTTTGCTTTCATCAAATTTATATTCTACATCTGTTAATGTCATTTCTAGTTTATGTTCTTTTATTTTCTTTTTGCATATATTAAATGCTTCTTTTTCTTTTTTTCTACATTCTTCGTAATGTTTATGGTCACGATTATTAGCTATTCTTATAACTTTTTTTAATGGCTCTATAATTTTTTCATCTTCTACTATTCTATTTGCTATCATTACCTCGCCATATTCTTCCCCTTGTGATGTTTCTACTATTACTTTGTCACCTTTTTTTACTCTTAAGTTTTTTGGATTAAAAAAATATATTTTACCTAATTTTTTAAATCTAACTCCTATTATATTTTTCAAATTATTTCCTCCCACATATTGAATAGCAAATTATCTATACACATATCATAATTCGCATTTTGTTTTAGTCTTTTTTTTGTTTCTTCTACAATTTTTATACAGTTTATGTATTTTTCATTGTTTTTTGCTTTCTTTAGTAAAAGAATATTCATATAATCTAGTATTTCTGTTATTTCTTCTTTTGCTTTGTATAAGACTTCTGATAAGGAAATTATATCTATTAAATCTTTTTTTTGCAAGTTTTCTATTATTTTTTCTACTGCTTGGTATTCTTCTTGTTTGTCTTTTAATGCAATTGCTTTTCCTATGCTTCCTTGAAATGTTTCTAACATATTTTTAGTTATTTCTTTTATTTGGTAGTTTTGGCTCAAGTATTCTTTTATTTCTTCATTTGGTATAGGATTAAAATGTATAATCATACATCTTGATTTTATTGTTGCTAAAAATGAATTTTCGCTAGAGCCTATTAGTATTAAGCTTGCATATTCTGGTGGCTCTTCTAATGTTTTTAATAAACAGTTTTGAGCTTCTTTTGTCATTAGGTCTGCGTCGTCTATTATATATACTTTTTTTAATGAGATAATTGGCTTCTCCTGAATTCTTTTTTGAAGTTCACGAATTTGCTCTATTTTTATTTTATTACCATCAGGTTTAATAATTAAAAAGTCTGGATGGTTCTTACTATCAAATTCTATACAAGATTTACAACTATTGCAATATTTTTCGCTATTTAAACAAAGTATGGATTTTGCAAGCTCTGTAGCTATCATTTTTTTACCAATTCCACTGGTTCCAACAAACATATAACTATGTGATATTTTTTTTCCTTCTATTGCTTGTTCTAGCATTTCTTTTATTGTTTCGTTTCCAAGAATATTTTTAAACATAAAAGTCTCCTTTTATTATTCAACCTTACCCCATTTATTTAATGGCCATATTCTAATTGCTACCGTACTTTCTATTTTTTCTAATGGAATACAACCAAATGCTCTACAGTCTGTACTATGGTTTCTGTTATCTCCCATTGCAAATACTGAGTTTTCTGGAACTACAAAGTCGTCAAATCCTGTTCCTATTATATCTGTTACAATTCCAGATTGTAAGTATGGTTCTTCTAGTTCTTTTTCATTTATATATACTTTTCCATCTTTTATTTGGACGTGATCTCCTGGAAGTGCTATTACTCTTTTTATATAACTTCTTTTTCCTATTTCTAAGAATTCTTTTACAAACCAGTCTATTCCTGTTCTTTTTTCATACTTAGCAATTGGGTTAGATTCATCTATTTCTGAAGAACTGTATTCAAGTTTTGAAGGTTCCTCAAAGGTTATAATTTCACCTCTTTTAGGTAGAGTTTTAGTTGTTCTTCCCCATCTATTTAACCATAATCTTTCATCTTGGATTAATGTTGGATACATAGATTCCATTTTTACTATTGTTGGTGTTCCTATAAAATAACGGAATAGCATTGCTAATATTAATGCTATAATTATACAATATACCCATTCTAATATTTCTTTTACTGTTGAATTCAAGTCTATCTCTCCTTTGATTTATACTTTTGTTTTCACTTACTCATTATACATTAATTTCTACGTTTTCGCAATCAAAAAAAGAAGAAATTTAAAAATATTTCTCCCTTTTTTATTTATATTACAGAATTCGACCTTTTTCTTTTTTAAATCAATTAAAAATTCAAAGCGGATAATAAATAGAAGTTTTTCTAATTTTCTTTTGTTGGTATTCTAATAACAACTTCTGTTCCTTGTCCTACTACACTTTTTATATCTATACTTCCGCCATTTTTGTCTAGTATTTCTTTTGCAATAGAAAGTCCGAAGTCCTGTTCCTCCCATTTCTCTTGTACGTGCTTTATCTACACGATAAAATCTTTCAAATATTCTGCTTAGGTCTTCTTCTGGAATTCCTATTCCATTGTCAAATATTTTTATGTATGCATCATTGTATACAAATCCTACATATATTTTTATTTCTCCTCCATCTTTTGTGTATTTTATGCTATTTGTTAATATGTTTAATATAACTCTTTCAATGTCATATTTATCTGCATAAACTGGTGGTACATCTGCTGTTACAAAGCAATTGACTTTGTGGTTTTTCTTTTTTATTTCTATTGCTAGCTTGTCCTGACATTTTTTTACTAATTCTCCTAAATCGAATGTCTCTTTTTGGGTTCTTTTCTTATTACTATCATAACGAGAAAGTGTTAATAAATCTGTTACTAATTTTGCCATTCTTCTTGCTTCTGAAGCAATTACATTTAAAAATTTATCTTGTGTTTCTTTATCATATTCACCTTCTAATAATGTGTCTGCATATCCCATTATTGATGTTATTGGTGTTTTTAATTCATGTGATACATCTGCAACTAATTCTTTTTGCATATTGTCTAGTTTTACGTGTTCTGTAATGTCTTGTATAACTGCAATTACTCCATCTGGTCTTTCTGTATCATTTTTAAACGGTGCAAAAAATACATTTACATATCTTTCTTCAACTTGGAATCTTTGCTCTGTTGATGTCCAATTTTCTAAGTATATTATTTTTTCCATATTGATATTTGTATCATATTTTTTAAATATTTCGTCAAATGTTTGGTCTTCTGGTCTTATGTTTAAAAATTTCTTTGCTGCTGGATTTATTAGAATAACTTCTCCTTGTCTATTAAACGCTATAATTCCATCTGTCATATGTAAAAGTATTGTTTCTATTTGATTTTTTTGCGTAGAAACTTCACTTAGTTTTTCCTTTAGTTCTGTTGTCATTAATCCAAATACATTTTCTAAGTTTGATACTTCACCTTTTCTTTTGGCCTTCTTATTATTTTTTATATCTTCTTCTGTTATTTTTTCTGCACTTTTTATTAATTTATTTATTGGATATATTACAAATTTAGAAAGGAATGCAGAAATTAAAATTCCTATCACAAAAAATACTACAGTACAAATTAGTAAGGTTGTTTTTGTATTTGCCTTTAACCCATTTATTTGTTCTATTACTTGGTCAATTTCTACAACTTGTCCTGTTTCCATTTGGGAACCTATTGTATTTAATGAATAAATATAAAATGTTCCCAAACCTCCTATCATTATTATACCAACTAGAAAAAATATTAATATAATTTTAAATTGTATGTTTTTAAACATTATTATCCCTCTATTTTACTATTTTTTTAATTTCTTCATAAATTTTTTCTTCAGCATCTGCAGAAGATATTTTTAGTGCATTTTTTCCCATATTTTCTTTGTTTTCTTTATTTAACACTATTTCTTCTATAGTTTTATTTAAATTTTCTCCATTTATTTCATTGTCTAATATAATTTTGGCTGCTCCTACTTTTTCTAAAGCTTTTGCATTATATAGTTGATGATTATGACTTACATTTGGAAGTGGCACGAGTATTGATGGCTTTCCTAAATTAGATATTTCTGTAATTGTCATAGCTCCGCTTCTTGCTACTATTACATCTACTACATTCATTATTTCTTCCATATTATAAATGTACGGAAGTACTTTTATTTTGGGAATATAGTTTATATTTATATTATTATTTTCTAGTTCATCTTTTATATTATCATATTGTTTTGGACCAGTTGCCCAAATTATTTGATAATTTTTATTTTTTTGTTTTTTAATAATTTCTATAATAGTATCATTAATTCTTTTTGCTCCTTGACTTCCTCCAAAAACTAATACTATAGGTTCTTTAATGTTTAATCCAGTTGCTTCAATAATCTTTTTTAGTGTTTCTTCTGAATATTCTTTCTTTTTTATTTTTACAGGTGTTCCTGTAAAAACTACATTTTTACAATTTTTTATTCTTTCTTTAGCATCTTGGAAAGAAACTAAAATAGTATTTGTTTTAGTAGCCAACATTTTTACAGCTTTACCAGGAAATGCATTACTTTCATGCAAAAGCGTTGGAATTTTCATACTATGTGCTGATGTAATTGTTGCTCCACAAATATATCCACCTGTACCAATTACAATATCTGGTTTGAATTCTTTAATTATTTTTTTTGCTTCTCCATATCCTTTTAATGTTTTATACATTTTTTTGATGTTTTCTATTGATATTTTTTTGCTTAGTCCATAAGCATTAATTGTTTTTAGTTCATATCCTGCTCTTGGAACTAAATCATTTTCTAGTCCTCTTGTTGTTCCTATAAAAATAATTTTAGAATCTTTTTCTTCTTCTTTTATTTTGTTTGCTATAGCAATTCCTGGATTTATATGTCCAGCTGTTCCTGCTGCTGCAATTATAACTCTCATCTATATTTCTTCCTTCCTTAAATTCAGTTCTTTTTGCCACGCATTATAAAAACATCCTTTTTTATTTTGCACTTGCTCTAGATATGTTTAAGAGTACTCCCATTTCGCAGAGTAATATAAATAGTGCTGTTCCTCCGGTAGCTAAAAAATGGTAATGGCATACCTGTTGCTGGCATAGAAGATGTTACTACTGCTACATTTATAATAACTTGTAT
>CALXCC010000071.1 GCA_944386705.1 uncultured Clostridia bacterium
GTATTTATTTTTTTCTTTTTCTTGCTTTATTTTTATTAAGTTTTCTAGCTCTTTAATTGTACTGTCTAATTTTATGTAGTTGTCATTTATTTTTCTTAATGGTTCTTTAAATACTACACTTGCTATGCATTTATCATAACGTAATTTCATCACTTCTAGTTTTTTCATAAGCGCCATTCTTAAACGATCTTGATATGTATCTATTTTTCTTTTTACTTCATAAACATCTGGCACTGCTAATTCTGCTGCCGCAGATGGTGTTGGAGCTCTTAGGTCTGCAACAAAGTCTGCTATTGTAAAGTCTGTTTCATGCCCTACCGCTGATATTATTGGTATTTTAGAATTATAAATACTGTTTGCGACTATTTCTTCGTTAAATGGCCATAAATCTTCTAAAGATCCTCCACCACGTGCTAATATTAACACGTCTGCTAGGTTGTTTTTATTCATATAGTCAATTCCTTCAGCTATTTTTTCTGCAGCACCTTCACCTTGTACTGGTACAGGAAGTAACTTGATATATACATTAGGATTTCTTCTTGTTGAAACATTAATAATATCTCTAATAACTGATCCCGTTTGCGAAGTTAACACCCCCACTACTTTTGGCATAAGTGGAATTGCTTTTTTTAGTTCATTATCAAAAAAACCTTGTTTTTCTAGTTTTGCTTTTAGTTCTTGATATTTAGTATATAAATCTCCTAACCCATCTTCTTCCATAATTTTGACATATAATTGGTAGACTCCGTCTCTCTCAAAAACAGAAACACTTCCTAAAACTATAACTTTCATACCGTCTCTTGGTATGAAAGTTAGTTTTTGTGCATATGATTTAAAACAAATACATTTTATAAGAGAATTCTCATCTTTTAATGTAAAATACATATGTCCTGTGTAATGATTTTTAAAATTAGATATTTCTCCTTTTATAAGTACTTGATTTAAATATTCATCATTTGCTATTTTATCTTTAATGTATTTATTTAAATCAGAAACAGTAATTGCCATATCTCTATATCTCATCACTAATTCTTCCTTTTCTATTCTTTTATAATACTTGCTAAAATTCCATTTATAAAGTTTTTAGAACTATCTTCTCCATATTTTTTAGCTAGTTCAACTGCTTCGTTTATAACTACTTTAAATGGAATTTCTTTGTATTTTATCTCATATATTGCTAATTTTAAAATAGCTAAATCTATTTTTGAGATACGGTCTATTTTCCATTCTGCTTTTAAATTTTTTTCTATTTTTTCTAAAATTTCTTCTTTATGTTCTTCAATTCCAAACACAGCATCTTTTATATATTCTATTGCAGATTTATTTACTATACTATTACTTTCTATATAAAGTTCTATTTGATCTTCTAGCTCTTCTTTTTTTTGAATTTCTAAACTATAAATAAGTTTAAAAGCCTGCTCTCTTATTTCTGATCGGTTCATTTTCTTTCCTTCCTACTACTTTTTTAGTTCTCTACATTTTGTCAATAAAGTTTTTCAATTTTGATTTTACAAAGTCTTTGTTTTGTTGTACATAATTTCCTACAAATGCTCCTAAAAATAATACAACAATTGCTAATATTAAATCATGTAATCTTGTAATTAAGATTAAAATAGCTACAATAATTCCAATAATTGCTCCTTTATATTGGCTCCAAAATTCTTTAAATCCGTTCATTTTTTTCATTCCTTTCTATTTAAGCTTAAGATATGTCCCCTTTTGGACAAAATGTCCAAAAGGAAACGTCCCTAAATTATCCTTTTTCTTTTGGTGCAACTTTTTTAACAGTAATATTTACTTCTTTTACTTCTAAATCTGTTGCTGTTTTTATTTTTTCTTTTATTTTTGTCTGAAGGTTTGCTGATAAGTCTTTTATGATTGCGTTTGAGTTAATAATTAAATTAACATATACTTTTACATTATTTTCTCTATCTAGTTCTACTCTAGTTGTTACGTCTTCTGCACTTTGAAAGTTTAATGCTACTGAGTTTACTAAGTTTTCTATTGTTTCTTTTGAAATCATTAGTTTTCCACTTTCATTTTCTAATAAAACTCCTTGTCTTTCTTTTATTTGTTCTCTTGATGTTGCATCAAAAAAGATACATTTTATTGAAAGTAGAATAAATACTACACTAACTCCAAGTACAATTTTACTAGATGTGTCTCCTGCTATAATGTTATACATCATATTTCCTACTAAATCCATATCTAGCCATCCAAATACTAATAAGCATAATATTACTGATAATATTAACATAATATTAGAATATATAATTAATGTGATTTTTTCTAAAGTTTTCATTTCTTTTTTTCTCCTTTTCTTTTTATATTTTCTTAGTTTTAATTTTTTACTCTTCTTTTTACATAATTTTTTATTTATTATTTCTCTTTTATTATTTGTTTGTTAATCTTCTTGTGTTTCTTCCTCAGCTGGTTCTTCTTTTTCCTTTGCTGTGTCTGTGTTAACACCTTGTACATGTACATTTACTTCTTCTACTTTTAAACCTGTCATTCCTTCTACTGCTTTTTTTACTCTGTTTTGTATTTCAAAAGCTACATCTGGAATTCTAGAACCATATTCTACTATAATGTTAACATCAATTTTTGCTATGTTTTCTGTTATTTCAGCTTTTATTCCTTTTGCAAGATTTTTCTTTCCGCTAAGCACTTCTGAAATTCCTCCTGCAAATCCTCCTGCCATTCCTGAAACTCCTGCTACTTCTGATACAGCTACTCCTGCAATTACTGCAACTACATCGTCTGATATTTTTATTCCATCGTTTTGTGTTTTTATTTCATTGTCTAACTCTACAATTTCTTCTTTTTCTTTATTTTCTTCACTCATTTTAAATTCCTCCTTTTTCGTATCTTTTATAATTTAAAAAGATATACTTATTTTTTTACAAAATAAGTATATCAATTTTTTCCACTTTTTACAACTATTTTCATTAAATTTTAAGGATTTATATTTTTGCTTTTTTCTTCACTTAAATTTATTCTTTTTCTACGTAAAAAGAACAACAATAGATATTTGGGAACTCTCCTTTGGTTATTCTTATTTCTAATCCTGAGTTTATAATTTGCTCAATTTCTTGAATTATTTTTTTGTTTATGGATTCTCCTGGCATAATCTAAAATATATGATGGACTACTTGTATTTTAAATATTTCTAGTTTTTTACTTATTGCATTTCTTCCATTGCTTCTGCTATTTTTACCATAATTGCACATTCAATCCTTTTTCTAAATAATTTGCATCCAAAGTCATATATATTATTAATACTTCCTGTTGTATGATAGCTATTTGCACTACATCCACCGCTACAATATAATTTTGCCCAACAGTCTTTGCATTCTTTTCTAGAATAAACATTGCACATTTTAAATTCGTCTCTTAATTCTTTGTTTGTTATTCCGTCTTTTACATTTCCCATTAAAAATTTTTTATCTCCTACAAATTGGTGGCATGGATAAAAATCGCCATTTGGTGTTACTGCTAAATATTCTGTTCCTGAGCCACATCCTGTAATTCTTTTATAAATACAAGGTCCTCCTGATAGATCTATCATATAGTGGTAGAATGTAAATGGATTTCCTTCTTTTTTTCTTTTTATTATTTCTTTTGCTAAGATTTCATATTGTTCATAAATTTTATCTAAGTCTTCTTCTCTTAAAGAATAATCTGTTTCTTCAGAAGAAACTACTGGTTCCATAGATAATTCTGTAAATCCTAGGTCTGCCATATGGAAAATATCATTTGTAAAGTCTAGGTTGTTACGGGTAAAAGTTCCTCTCATATAGTATTCCTTGTTTCCTCTTTTTTGGACAAATTTCTTAAATTTTGGAACAATAATATCATAACTTCCATCACCATTTATATTTTTTCTTTTGGCATCATTAATTTCTTTTCTTCCATCTAAACTTAAAACTACATTGTCCATTTCTTCGTTTAAGAAATCTATAACATCGTCATTTAAAAGCACTCCATTTGTTGTTAATGTAAATCTAAAGTGTTTGTTATTTTCTTGTTCGATGCTTCTTGCATATTTTACTAATTGTTTTACAACTTCAAAGTTGACTAATGGCTCTCCTCCAAAAAAGTCTACTTCTAAGTTTTTTCTTGTTCCTGAATTTTTAACTAAGAAATCTAGAGCTTGTTTTCCTACTTCAAAGCTCATAAGTGCATCTTCTCCGTGATATTTTCCTTGTCCTGCAAAGCAGTATTCACAGTTTAAATTACAGGTATGTGCAATATGTAAGCATAATGCTTTTACAACACTATCTCTTTTCTTTAAATCAAGGTTTTTACCTTCGTAGATATCCTTTGAAAATAATTTTCCTTCTTTTATTAAGTTTTCTATTTCTTCAAATGTTTCTTCTATATCAGTTTCTTTTATTTCTTTATATTTTTGAAGCATTTCTTGTTTTATTTCTTCTTTGCTTTTTTCTTGATATAGTTTAATTATGTCATAACTTAAGTCATCTACTAGGTGAACTGCTCCGCTATATGTGTCTAGTACGATATTAAATCCATTTAATTTGTATTGATGTACGATATTTGTTTCTCATTGCTTGGTTTTCAATTTTATTTTTTCAAAATAATTGCCGCTCCAAATTTTTCTTTTGGTTATGCGGCATTTGATTTTTTTATTTTATTTGTTTGCATTTTCACATTTTTGGTTTGCTACACCACATGATGTTTTACAAGCTGATTGACAAGATGTTTGGCATTCTCCACATCCTCCACTTACTTGGCTTTCTTCTAAATTACGTGTTTTAATAGTTACTATTCTTTTCATTTTATTTCCTCCTACGTTTTATTATTTTGTCCCGAATATTATAGCATTAATATTATTATTTTGTCAATTATTCAAAAACATCAAATTCATTTATTGGGTTTCCTCTTAAAAAATCTCCTATTGGCATTCTTTTAGCATTTTCTCCTTGAATTTCTAATATTTTTAAAATTCCTTCTTTGGTTTTAATAAATAGTCCTTCTTTTGGATTAGAATATATTACTGTTCCATTTAATACTTTTTCTTGTCCTTCTGATTTATTTTTGCCATTTGCTAAGATCTCTTCTTTTGTTGCAATTGCAACTTTCCAAAATTTTATTTTCTTTCCATTTAAGAATGTGTATGCACCCATAATTGGGTTTAATCCTCTAACTAAATTTTTTATTTCTATTGCTGTTTTATTATCCCAATCAATTTTAGCTATAGTCTTATCCAGCATTGGTGCCATTGTAAAGTTATCTCCTTGTTTTTCTCTAGGAGCTGTTCCATTTTCAATTTGTTTTAAAGTTTCTACTAATAATTTTCCACCTATTTTAGAAAGACGTTCCCATAATTCTCCTGTTGTCTCGTCTTCTCCTATTTCTACTTCTTCTTTTAAAATCATATCTCCCGTATCCATACCTACATCCATATACATAGTTGTAATACCTGTTTTCTTATCTCCATTTAAAACTGCCCATTGAATAGGCGCAGCACCTCTATAAGCTGGTAGCAAAGAACCGTGAACATTAACAGCTCCATACTTTGGAATATTTAAAATTTCTTTTGGCAAAATTTTTCCATAAGCTACTACGCAAATAACATCCGGATTTAAATTTTTTATTTCTTCTATAAATTCTGCGTTTCCTCTTACTTTTTGTGGTTGATATATCTTTAAATTATTTTTTGTAGCAAATTCCTTTACAGGAGAAAAGGTCATTTTCATTCCTCTACCTTTCTTCTTATCTGGATTTGTTACTACTCCTAAAATTTCATAACCTGTATTATAAACTGCTTCTAAACTATCTTTTGCAAAATCTGGTGTACCCATAAAAACAATTTTCATCTATCTACCTTACCTCCAATTTTTAAGATGTGTCCCCTTTTGGACATTTTGTCCAATGGGGACAGGTACATTTGGAC
>CALXCC010000072.1 GCA_944386705.1 uncultured Clostridia bacterium
ATGATCCTGTTTGCTTTTTCATTTGTGTAGCTCTATTCCATCCTGCTCCTTCTTTTTCACCTAGTCCTCCTGCTACTCCTACTACATTTCCTGTTTTATAATCAATAACAGCCATTCCTGATTGAGTATGGTCATTGACTAATTCTCCGTCTTTTTTATCTCTTCCGCTCTTTATGTATTTTTCTTTTGCATATTCTTCTTCTACTCTTGCTTGTATTGTAGAATCCACTGTCGAATAAATTGTAAGTCCACTACTATATACATAGTTTTCTGCTAATTGTCTTGAGATTTGTTTTTCTTCCATTACTTGATTAACTACTTGGTCAATTACTGCATCTGTATGGTAAGAATATGTACTTCCTATCGCTATATTGTCTGCTTTTTCAAATTTTAAGCCTGCTTCTGCTTGTTTTACAGCTTCATTGTAATCTTCTTCATTTTCAATATATCCTAATTCTTTCATTTTATCTAAAACTGTTAGAATTTTAGATTTTATTCTTTCATCTCTTTTTTCCTCTGTATCACTTTCAGAAGATAATTGATATGGATTATAATAATTTGGCGAAGTATTAATTCCTGCTAAAAATGCACATTCTGCTAAGCTTAAATCTTTTGCACTTTTATTAAAATAATATTCTGCACCTAATTCTACTCCGTGTAAGTTGCCTTCTCCACCTATATATAGAATATTTAAATATAATTCTAGAATTTGGTCTTTTGATATCATTCTTTCTACTTGATAAGCTTTAGCCCATTCTTTTACTTTTCTTAAAATTCCTGCTAAGCCTTTTGATTCATCGTCTTTAGTTATATTTTTTACTAGCTGTTGCGTAATTGTACTTCCTCCATAACTTGAGCTTCCTCTAAATACAGTATTAAATATAGCTCCTGCTGTTCTTTTCCAGTCAACCCCATTATGTTTATAAAATCTTTCGTCTTCTATTGCTACATATGCTTTTGGTAAGTAATCAGCCATATCTTCTAGCTTTATTACTTTTCTTTTTTCGTCACCACTTAAGTTAGCAATTACTGCTCCATTTGCATCTACTACTACTGAGTTAGAGGCTCCTATTTTTAACTCTTCTTTTGTTATTTCAAATTCGTCTCCAAATAGACCAAAGAACATTCCTGCTACAACGCCAGCCCCTATTACACATAGTAATAAAAATATTACAATTCCTATTTTTAAAGCCATCATAAGTTTAGGATGTTTCTTTTTGTTTCTTTTTCTATTTCTTACTTCTCCTGGCTTTCTAGTTTTTCTATTTGCCGGAGCTTTTTTTGTTGGTCTTCTTTTTCCATTTTTTACTTTATATGATTTTGTTTTTTCTAGATCTTCATTTCTATTTCTTCCACTGCTACTATTACTTGGCATTTTATTACCTCCTTGCCAATTATAAATTAAAGGCATTTACATTATATTATATTTTGAAAAAAAAGAAAAGCTTTTATATAAAATTTTAAGAATTTATAAAATTGTTTTGTTTGCTATTAATTGCACTATTTTTACTTTATCTTTTTCTATTTTTCTTTCTATATATTCTAGGGGTTGGTTTAAGTAAAGCTGTGATTCATAAATATCTTTTTTATAATATAGATTCTCTTTTTCATAATCAAATTCTTCATAATTTTTACTTTCTATTTCATAGTCATTTATATTCAAACCATTAAATCTTTTTTTATTAATTTTTACATTTCCTCTTAAATTCACAATAATTGCTTCTTCATTAATCTGATATTTATTTATTAATTCTGTTGGAAAATCTACATTTAATATTATATTTGATTTTGCTAAACTTTTTCTTTTATTGTTACTTACATTAATCATTATCCCTTCTTTATCTAAAATCTCTCTTTCTATCTTTTTAAACTTTTCAATATGATTAGTTACTATGTTTACCTTTTTATATTGTCTTATTATTCGTTTAATATTTTCTAACATCTTCTCCGTTATTTCGTTTACTAATATGGAAACATATGTATCTTCTTTTTTTAGTTTTTTCTTTTTTGATATATAATCTAAAACTGCAACTACTAAAATTTCAAAAAGTTTTTTTCCTTCTATTATGTCTATATTTTCTGATTGTAAATAATTTATATATTGCTTTTGTTTTTTTATTTTTTTACTTATTACAACTTTTTTTGAGCTTACTTTATCTATAATTTTTTTAGTTTTATCAGCTAATTTTTTAGCTTTTTTGTCTGTAATTTCTTCTTCTCCTATTGGAAGTACTATTTTATCTTCTTTTAAAGTTATTATTTCAAATAAATTATGCCAAAACTTAGGCTTGTCAGTTTCTTGAATATAATACAAAAAAATCACTCCTTATATACTTTTAATAAAGTATATGAAAGTGATTTTTTACTTATGCTAAATTATTATATCTCTTTTTAAAAAATAATCCTTTATAATCCCTATTCCTATGAATTTTTGGTTGCTATAAATTTTATATATTCCATCTTTTTCTTTTCTTTTTAATTTTACTCCATTTAAAAGTAGTTTTAATTTTTGTTCTTCTAAGTTTATACTATCATTTTTTTCAAATAATTTTTCTATCGTAATAATTTGTAAATTTTCTTTTTCGATATTTTTTAACTCTTCTATGGTTATTGCATTTTTTATAGAAAATTCTCCTACTTTTGTTCTATTTAATTTGCACATATATCCTACTGTTCCAATTTTTTTGGCTATGTCTTCACATAGGCTTCTTATGTATGTTCCTTTTGAACAGGTTACTTTAAATTCAATTTGCTTTTCTTTTTTGTTTATTTTTAATAATTTTATTTCATATATTTCTATTTTTCTTGGTTTTATTTCTACTTCTTGTCCTTTTCTTGCATATTCATATAGTTTTTTTCCTTTTACTTTAATTGCAGAATAGATTGGTGGTATTTGTTCTTGTTTTCCTAAAAAACTTTTTAGAATATTTTTTATGTTCTTTTCTTCTAGCATCCCGTCTTCTACTTTTTTTTCTTCTACTACATTTCCTTCTGAGTCTGCTGTATCTGTTCTTTTTCCCAATTGCAATGTAACCTCATATATTTTATCGTGATTTATTAAATATTTTGAGCATAATGTTCCTTTTCCAATTAAAAGTGGTAAAACTCCTGTTGCCATTGGGTCTAATGTTCCTGTATGTCCAATTTTCTCATTTGTTATCTTTTTTACTTGATAAACTACATCATGCGATGTACATCCTTTTGGTTTATTTATTACTATTATTCCATTCATTTTTTCCTCTTTAATTCGACTTGACATTTTATTATTTTAATACTTTTTTTAATTCTTTTAGAATTTTTTCTTTTACTTGTTCTACTGTACCTGGTATTAATGCTCCTGCAGCTCTTGGATGTCCTCCACCACCAAACATTAGGCATACATCTGATGCATTTACCTTTTCTCCTGTACGAATTGATACTTTATACATATCTTCATTATCTTTTTGTCTTATAAATACTGCTACTTCGACACCTTCTATTTCTCTACCAATATTGACTAATCCTTCATGGTCTCCTTCTTTAGCATTCACTTCTTCCATATCTTTAGTTGTAATATATGAAAATGCTACTTTTCCATCTTCTAAAAGTTCTTCCCTTTCCATTACTCTTTTACATAGCTCAAAATTAGCTTTTGTTTTAGTTTGCAATGTTTTTTTACAAATTTCAGAAATATTTACCCCTTTTCTTAATAATTCTGCTGCATATTCAAAAGTATCTGCTGTTGTTGCAGGATACTGTAATCCTCCTGTATCTGTTATTATTCCTGTCATTAGACAAGTTCCTATTTTAGTGTCTATTTCTATTCCAAAATATGTTAATATAACTAACAATATTTCTGAACACGCTGGAGATACCGGATTTACATAATTTATGTCTCCATACATATTGTTACTTCCATGATGATCAATCACTATTGTTTTTTTAGCCTTTTCAAAATATTCTTTATTATCTAATCTTTTTAAGATAGCACAATCTAGGCTTATTGCTAAGTCATAGTTTTGTATGCCACTTTTTTCTTTTATTTCTTCACTTCCTGGTAAGAAGGAATACATATTAGCATATTTTGTCATAATAACATCTGCATATTTTCCGATTTTTTCCAACGCTAATTTTAATCCCAATGAACTTCCTATGGCATCTCCATCTGGTGTTTCATGTGTTAATATTACTATTGTTTCTGCTTCATTTATTTCTTTTAAAATCTCATCTAAGGTCATATCTTAATTCTCCTCTTCTTTCTTTGGCATAATTTCTTTTAATATACTATCGATTCTTGCACCATATTCTAAAGAATCATCTAATTCAAATATGATTTCTGGTGTATTTCTTAAATTCACCCTTCTTGCCAATTCGCTACGAATAAAACCAGATGATTTTTTTAAACCTGCCAATGTTTCTTTAATATTTTTTGAATTTAATATACTAACATATACCTTAGCAAATTTTAGGTCATTTGTTACTTTAACTTTTGTTACACTAATCATACCTGTAACATTAGGATTTTTTAATTTGTAACTAATAATTTGACTTATCTCTTTTCTATATTCTTCGTCGATACGTTCTAATCTATTTTGACTTTCTGGCATATTTTCATCCTCCTTTTGGTTAGTTTGGGGACAGGTACTATGTGACCATTTTTGGCTATGTGGTACCTGGTACTGTTTAGCCAAAATTGGCTAAGTTTGGGACAGGTATTGTTTATCAAATGCTCACAAAGGAACCGTCCCTACCTTGCCACTCAACTAGCTAGCCATTGTAATTATCTTTTTATTTCTTCCATTACATATACTTCAATAGTGTCGCCTTCTTTTATGTCGTTGTAGTTCTCTATTTGAATTCCACATTCAAATCCTTTTCCTACTTCTTTTACATCGTCTTTAAATCTTTTTAATGTTGCTAGATGTCCATCGTGAATAACAACATTTTCACGTATTACTCTTACTCCTGCATTTCTTTCTACTTTTCCAGTAATTACATAACATCCAGCTATTGTTCCTACATTTGAGATTCTAAATGTTTGTCTTACTTCTGCAGTTCCAATTACTTTTTCTTCATATTTTGGCTCTAACATTCCTTTCATTGCCATTTCTACATCTTCAATAGCTTGATATATAATAGAGTATTGTTTTATTTCCACTTCATCTTTTTCAGCCATTTCTTTTGCCATATTGTCTGGTCTAACATTGAATGCAATAATAATTGCATTTGATACTTTAGCTAAAGTTACGTCTGATTGATTTACTGCTCCTGCTGCTGCATGTATTACTTTTACTCTTACTTCTTCATTTTCTAGTTTTTCTAATGCTTGTTTTACTGCTTCTACTGAACCTTGTACATCTGCTTTTACAATTAAGTTTAATACTTTTAGTTTTCCTTCTTCCATTTGGCTAAATAGATTATCTAATGTTACTTTTGTACTACTGTTTATTGCTTTTTCTCTTGCTTGGCGTTTTCTCTTTTCTATTAAGTGTTTTGCCATTTTTTCATTTTTTACTTCATAGAAAGTATCTCCTGCTTCTGGTACATCTGTTAATCCCATTATTTCTACCGGTGTTGATGGTCCAGCTGATTTTACTTGTTTTCCTTTATCGTCTTTCATTGCTCTTATTCTTCCTATTGAAGAACCTACAACTATTGTATCTCCAACATCTAAAGTTCCTCTTTGTACAAGCATTGTTGCTATAGCTCCTCTAGATTTATCTAGTCTTGCTTCTATAACTGCTCCTTTTGCTTGCTTATTAGGGTTTGCTTTTAATTCTAATACATCTGCTTCTAGTAATACCATTTCTAGTAATTGGTCAATATTTTCACCTTTTTTTGCCGAAATTGGCACATAGATGGTATCTCCTCCCCATTCTTCTGGAACTAAGTCATATGCCATTAATTCTTGTTTTA
>CALXCC010000073.1 GCA_944386705.1 uncultured Clostridia bacterium
TCATCATAAAATTACCTATTCCTGAAATTATTGGTGCCGAATTAATTCCTACTATATCTTTTGAATATCTTTTAAATAATATGTAAATATAGTATGGAGAATATCCTAGTGCATATAAACTAGAAATTAGTGCACCTGAACTTGTTCCACCAATTATATCTATTTTTATTCCGTTATCTTCTAATGCTTTTAATGCTCCTGCATGCGCAATTCCTCTTATTCCTCCTCCTGATAAAGCTATTCCTAATTTCAAATAAACACCTCTTTTCCTTTTTATAGTATTTACTTATTTTTATGAATTTAAACAAAAAAAGTTACAAGCATTTTTATTTTGCTTGTAACTTTTTTATACTTTACTATTTAGCATCTGTATAATATGTCTCTCCAAATCCATATTCTACTTTATAATATTTTCCAATAAATGAAATTTCTTTATCTTCTTTTAATTCATAAGTTGGTTCTACTACTTCTTTTCCTTCTAAATTAATAGCTCCCCATTTTCCATCTTTTTTTACAGCTGAAAAACCATATTCATTAAATTCTGTTACTTTATCATATTTTGCCTCTACTACCCAATTTTGGTTAGTGTTTACAAATCCCCATTTGTCATTTTCTTTTTTAGCAAATAAAGTATTATTTATAAATACTTCTGAATTTTTTAGTTCTTTTCCCTCTTTACTAAAATACTTTGTTTCGTCCTGATTGTAAATTTTAATATAATTTTCTTTTGTTTCTACTGTTGCATTTTTCATTTCACATATTAGAGACATATCTTCTTTATATAGTCTTGTTATTTCTTCATCTGGCATTTCTGCTTGTAATATTTTTGTATCTCCTACTTTTTGTATTGAGTCATTGTTAATTTCTATTTTTATATTATTGTTGTCATCTATAACTCCTAATTTAGAATTAGTATCACTAACTATGAAATATTTATCATATAAATATTCTATATAATTATATTTTTCTTCAATAATTTGTTCTCCGTTTTTTCCTATTACACCATATTTAGTACCTTCTTTGTTGTTTATTCTTATTTTATACTTTTCATTTTCTGTATTTAAAATTGCAACATCTGTGTCAATATTTGCTTCTGTACCATTACTATTATAAACTGTTATTCCTTGGTCATTTTTAGCATATAAATAAATTCCTGTGATATCAATGCTATTATATTGTACTGGAACTATTAGCTTACCTTCTAATGTTGCAATTCCATATTTTTTGCTTTTTTCTACTACTAATAATTGGTTGCTTTCATTATATTCAATCGATTGATATTCATTTGCTATAATTTCTTCTTCGTTTTTCCTCACTCCGAATTGTCCATTTTTTGCACATAGAAGATATGCATTTTCGTTATCTGCAATTTCTACTATTCTTGATAATTCATTATATTCTGGATCAAGTATTAATTTTCCTTTATAGTCTATATATCCATATCTATAACCTTCTTCTGTTGTATTAGAAATGATATATCCAGCATATTGGTATCCTGATTTTTCATAATATCCATCTACTTCAATTTTGTCATATGCTATTTTTATTAATTTATTTCCTTTTATATTTATTACTCCATATTTTTCATTTTGCTTTACTAGTAACTCTCCTTCTTTATATGGCACACCTGTTATTTCGTCATATATTGGTTTTGTTATCTTTTTTCCATCAAAATTTATTAAACCATATTTGCCATTTTCTAAGTATTTTAGAACACTTTTTTCGTACATTAAGTCACTTGCTATGCTTTCTAATCTAATTGGCTCTACTTTTTGGTAATCAGTTAGTATTTCTTCCTTATTTGCATTTAAAATTTTGATTGAATCGTTATTATAGCAAGCAAATAATGGCTTTTCTGGATTTGGTATTTTTATTTCTTCGTATATTGGATCTATTATTATATTGCCATTTCTATCTATTACTCCTATTTTATTGTCTTGGTTTAATATAAAATAATTACGGTTTTCTACTTTTTCAATTTCATATTTTCTTCCATTTTGATATATAAAGTACCACGATACTCCTACTATAATTATTATTGCTAATATAGCAAGTATGATGTTACGTATTATAAAATTTCTTTTCATATGTTGCCCCTTCTTTCATTTTTATTTTATGTACTTATTTTAGTATATCTTATTTTTATATTTCTATTTCATTATATCTGTTTTCAATTTTTTTTTCAATAATATTTATTATAAAAATTTTAGTAAAAAGCTTTTATATTAAAACTTATTGTGTAAAGTAGTTCAAATTGGACAAAAAAAACCATTACCTTAATTAGTAATGGTTTTAATTTATGTTTTCCTTTACATTCCTGTAACTGGTAATTTTTTTACTTCTCTATGACTATATTCTTTAGTTTCAATTTTTGGTTTTTCCTCTTTTTTATTATTTATTGTTACTGTTAATTCTTGGTTCATTTTAATGTTAACTTCGATTAACTCGTCGTAGGTTTCATACCCATCTATTGTTTTTGTTTCTTTTATATAATAAGTTCCTGGTACCAAATTTTCAATAACTATTTTTCCTTCTGCATTTGTTTTTAACTCTGAATATACTATTTCTTTTTTCTCATTTAATAATTGGAATTCTACACCTTCTAATAATTTATTATCGTCTTGGTCTTTTTTTACAATTATTATTTTTGTTTCATTTTTATTATATTCATCTTTTATGTTTCCATTTCCATCTTCATATGTTACTGCTGTCAGTGCGTAATCTTGATAACTACTATTTGGAGCTTTTCCATATAATACTGGTTTAGTATTTATTTTTGCTTCTACTTTTATATTTATTTTTCCCTCTTCTGTTAAGTTTTTAATTGGTATTAATATTTTAAATTTTTCATTTGGATTAAATTCTGTTTTTTCATTATTGTTTAAATCTGTTAGTTTTATCCCTCCCAGATTTTCTGCATTTTCTTTGGCAAGTGTTACTTTATAGTTTTGGATAGTTGCTCCTGCTGTTACACTATAAGTTTTTGAAACATAGTCTTTTTCGTTATTATCTTGTTTCCATTCTGATGCATCTTTATTTATTGTAATTGTGTTTGATATTTTTGTTTCCGTTGAATTTTCTGCATCTTGTATGATTTTTTTCATAGCATTTAATGTTCTTGTTCCAGCTTCTCCTATTGCTCCATAATCATTTATGTTGTTTCCGTGAATATAGCAATAAATTACTTGTTTTGTTGCTGTAAATGCTTCTTCTTTATTTGCTACTCCTAATTCTTGGATTGTTTTATATGGATATCCATTAATTATTCTTCTCCATAATCCTACATCTTTAATTGCTTCATCTATTGATACTGTATATCCTCCTGTTTCTGCTCCTGGTTTTGTTTTGTCCATACAGTATGCTGGATAATGTACTCCATTTTCTGTATATTCTACATAGCTTACTTTTACAGGAACACCTTTATAGGTAAGTAGTTTACCGCAATCTCCTATTGAATAAATATATGCTGAATTAATTGTTTGTGCATTTGCAATACTATAAACTCCTGCTATGTTTAAACCTAATAAAGCAATAGCTACACCTATTTTTTTTATTATATTAACAAATTTGTTTTTTCTTTTGTTTGGAAATTCTACTTTGATTACATTGCTTTTTTCTTTCACTCTCTAAATCCTCTCTTTCATATTTTTAAATTTTTCATACTTCTATTTTTTATGATTTTCAATTGCTTGTATGCATCTTCGATATTCTGGCTCGTTTTCTACACAAGTAATAAGTGTTATTGTATTTTCTTCTGTATCTTCTAGATAAGTCCAGTCTGTATCTTTTATAATTATATGTTTTGTTACTATGTATTCTCTTTTATTTTCTTTATATTGGTAATAAATAATGTCTCCTTCTTTCATTTTTTTTAAATTTGCAAAGTAGTTGTTTTTATATCCTCTATTATGAGCTGCTAGCCCGATGTTTCCAGTTTCTTTATTAGTTTCCTCAAAATGTCCTATATAATTGTCCATTACTTCTTTTGTTGTTCCTTCTTTGATATCTGCTTTTAAATTTATACTTGGTATTTCTAAATACCAGTTATTTAGTACTTCTTTAGTCTCTTCTTTAAATTGCTCTTTACTAATTTTTTCCGTATTTTCATTTTTTATATTCTCTTTGTTTTCTTTTGAGTTTGTTTGGGTATTTTCGACTTTAAAACCTGCTTTTAATACACTTTTTTGTGTAAATATTTGATAATTTGAAAGAAATAATTCTATTCCTATAAAAATAATAGCTGATATAATAAGAGTAATTATATTAATATATATTGTACTATATCGAAACATACATAATTAGTTTCCTCCTTGTTTTTTTATTTTATTTTTAGGTTATTTTTGATTTAATTTATCGATTAAAAATATGATTTAAAACATTAATTTAAAATTTATATGACTATAAAAATAATTACAAAAATCTTTTTAAGTTCTGAGTTAACTCTTGTTTATATAATAATACATTTTTTAATATTTGTAAAGAATTTTCCATCGCAATATTCGACAAAAAATTTATTTTAACTTATTATTCAGTGCTATCACTTTAAACACATTTATATTTTTCACAAAAAAGTAGAACATTTTTTGTTCTACTTTTTTATTTCCTACAATTCAAAATAAAATTCTACACCATCTTCTTTGTTTATTACTCCATAATCATTTCCATAGTTATTCATTACTGCTTTAACAAAAGATAAACCTATTCCTGTTCCACCTTCGTTTCTGTTTCTAGATTCGTCTATTTTGTAAAATCTATTCCAAATTCTATTTATATTTTCTTCTGCTATGTTATCTCCTGTGTTAAATATACTAATTCTTACTTTATTGTCTTTTTTATTAATTTTGTTTGTTATTCTAATTACCTTTTTACCATCTATTTCTTTTACATGTTTTATTGCATTTGTTATGTAGTTACTTATTACTTGTTCAATGTAAAAATCATCTGCTGTTACATTTATCTGTTTTTTTGTTTCAAATTCTACTTCTATATTCTTTTCTTCTAACATTACTTTAGATTTTCTTATAACTTCTTTTTCTAGTTCTACTATATTAAATTCTGTATCATTGAATTCTCTTTTACCATATTCTAATTTCATAAGTTCCAATAATTGTTTTACTAGTTTATCCATTTTATTTGTTTCGTCTAAAATTACTTCTGCATAAAATTTTCTATTTTCTTCATCTGAGTTTACATTTTCTAAAAGTCCTTCACTATATCCTTGTATTAATGCTATTGGAGTTTTTAATTCATGTGATACATCTGATATAAAACTTTTTCTCATTTCGTCTATTTTAGATTTTTCTTCAATATCTTTTTCTAGTTCTATGTTTGTACTTCTTAATTGTTTGATTGTTCTTTCTAACTTATCTGACATTAAGTTAATACTTTTTCCTAGGTTGTTTATTTCATCATCTGCTCCTGTTAGCTTGTATTTATGGCTAAAATCTAAGTTTGCCATTTTTTTTGCTATTGCATTTAGTTCTAATATTGGATCTGTAAATTTTCTAGAAACATAAGATACAATTATTGCTGCTAATAATATAGCAAATCCTGCCATTAAATATAAAAATCTATTTGATATTTTTACACTTTCCTGAATTGATGTAATTGGTATTCGAATATATAATAAATATCCATTATCCAATGTTTATTCTAATAACACATATGTTATTCCATTTTTGTTATCTTTTATTTTTTTTATTATATATTTTTCCCCTCTTTCAATCATTTCTCCCTCACCTGTGTTTAATCTACTTGTC
>CALXCC010000074.1 GCA_944386705.1 uncultured Clostridia bacterium
GTTTATCACTTATATATTTTATTTCTTCTAAGCTGATGTCTTTATCATTTATTAGTTCGTCTACATAGTATCTATAACCTTTTTCTGATGGTATTCTTCCACTTGATGTATGTGTTTTATCTAAATAACCACTTTTCTCTAAGTCTGCCATTTCATTACGAATTGTTGCACTACTATAGTCTAGTCCGTGATTTTTAGTTAAAGCATTAGAGCTTACTGGTTCTGCTGTATTTACATATTCTTCTACTATAGCTTGTAATACTTTCTTTTTTCGATCGTCTAACAATTTTTTCACCTCTTTTACTTCAATTGCTAGTCTTTGAATTTTTTTATTTAGCACTCTTTATATTTGTTTGCTAACATTATATATATTATACCCGTTTTTAGCACTTGTCAATAGCTTCTGCTAATTTTTTTGTGAATTTTTTGTGAAAAAGAGACAGTATCTAAATACTGTCTCTTGAATATTTTATTGCCCTTTAACATAAGATATTGCAGTATTACTATCAATTCCAAATTGTATAATATAATCTGTGCATCCTACTGGCAATTGTGTTAATAATTTTCCTGAAGCTGTCTTTGTTTTTACAAAGTCTGATGATCCCATTTGTATTACTTTTGTAATATAAGATATTCCATTATATCTTACAGCAAGCCCTTCTAGACCTGTTATTTTTGCCTCTACCTTTGGACTTGTTCCTAAATCTCCCATTTGGAAAGTATCTCCAAAGTCTATATCGTAATCAATAACAACCCATTCTTGGTATGCTTCTGGTTCTTCATATTGATAAATTGATTTTCCACTTGTTAAATATTCTTTTGCGATGTTTTTTGCTTCTTCTCCTCTTGTAATTTTAGTTGCTTTTACTTTTACTTCTTGATTTGTTTTTGTATCTGTGTTGTATTTAGAAGAAATTCCCCATTCTCCTACAGCTATAGGATTTTCCAAAGTTGATTCTTTTGCTTCCCCTGTTTCTACTATTGTATTATCTGTTGATTCTTGATTTTCTGTTTTAATTTCTTCTGCTACTTCATTTTCAACAGTATTTGAAACAGGCATTTCTGTATTCCTTTCATTCATTTTTGCATTATTTGCATTAATAACTAATAACACAGCAATAACAGCTAATAAAACTAAAATAATTGTTCCACATATGATAGAAACAACTATAACAGCTGTATTTTTATTTTTATTTTGCTCTGCCATAATTCTTCCCCTCTTTTCTTAATAATTTATGCTTTTTTTATATACTATTTTTCTTATTTTGTCAATATTATAAACTTATTTATATTATATTCTGTTATTGCTATTATAAAATAAATCACAAGGGTGATATATAAGTGTTTCTATCAACCTTGTGTGAGATATCTATTGCAAAAATATATTATAACTTTTCTTATTTTTCTAGACTTTGATTTAACATCCATAAAATCTTCATATAATCAGAAATATATTCGTCCATTAAACTTGATGTAGCATACAAATTATCTTCATCTGCTTGTTTCTTAATTTCAGTAACTTTTTTTAATAAAGTTTCATAATCCTTTATTATATTTTCGAAAATAGCACAATCCTTTATTTTTTCATTTTTTGCTTCTTGTATACAAGTATTATTCAAGTAATCCTGCATAGTTCCTAAAGGCTGATTTCCTAACATTAAAATGTGTTCTGCTACTTCATCAATCTGTTCATTTACTTTATCATAATATTCTTCTAATTTCGCATGCAATACAAAAAAGTCCTTTCCATAAACATTCCAATGATAATTTTGTAATTTTCTGTAAAATACATTTAAATCTGATAAAAACGTATTTAAATCTTTTATTATTTTTTCCATTTTACTTCTCTCCTTTTCATATTTTTAATACATTTTACCCTCAATTTTTGCAATTTATTCACTTGAATTTTATATTCTTATATTTATTTTATAAAAAATTGTCTTTTTGGATATACTAATAAAAAATTAAAGGAGGTTTAATATGAATAATGAAGAATATATTTTAACCGAAGTAAATAAAGGCATTAAAATGGGAATGGATTCTATTTCTAATATTTCTGATAAAGTACAAGATAATCAGTTAAAACAAGATTTACAATATCAATATAATAAATATAATGAAATTTTAAATAAAGTAAATAATGAACTAAGCAAATATGGTGAATTCCCCCAAGAATTAAATCCTATGCAAAAAGCAATGGGGTGGGTAATGATCGAATGGAATACTATGAGTGATAAAAGCGATTCTAAAATTTCTGAAATGATGCTTCAAGGAATCAATATGGGGATTATAGAAGGTGTTAAATTATTGCATCAAAATCCTAATTGTGAAACAGGAACAAAAAATATTTTAAGTGAATTTGTTAAATTTCAAGAAAATACAGTTGAACAATTAAAAAAGTATTTGTAATATAAAATTTAAAGAGCAAAGATGTTTCTCTGCTCTTTATTCTCTATTTCTTTCCCCTTCATATTCTATATTCGGATTAAATGCTAATATGCTTTGGAAAATTGGTGGTAACAATAGAATTCCAAATCCAAATAATGCTCCTTTACCAAATGCATTTGATAAACAAAATCTTTTCATAATGGCTATAATTAACATTACTATCCATCCAAATATAGGTATTAACCAAAGTAACATAAGCCATAGTGATAATCCACAAATTTGATACATAACAATTTGTCTGTAAACAGGTATAATAGCTGCCCATCCATTTCTTCCTGCTTTTTTATACAATATCCATCTAAGAATTGTACCATATACAAATAATACACCAGCTACTAATAAAATTGTTCTTACAATTTTATTTGCCAACAATAGTTTTACAAATATTTCTATTTTTTTATCATTAGGCGTTTCTTGTACTGCATTTTGTAAAGCCTGATTTACTGTATATCCCTGTTCTATTTTGTTTTGTATTTCTTCTAAATTAATGTCATTTTTTATAATTTCTCTTACAGCCTCTGTATCTGTTGTTTTTAAAAAGTTTGTTCCTGCTGATATAACTTCTTCGCTAACACCTTTATCTTTTATTTCTTCTTTATGTTCTTCTATCATATTTGCTATTTCTTCATTTGAATACTTTTCACTTAATTCATCATATGCCTTTAAAATATCTTCTGTTGAAATATTGCTTATATCAATATCTTTTGCATAATTTTCTATTTGTTGCTCAATTGAATTTTCTTTTGCTTGTACATAACTAAATGTCATTGCTATAAAAAATATTGCTATTGTTATTATTATAAACTTTCTAATTTTTTTCATTTTTCACCTCTTCTTTTAAATAATTATAAAATCTTTCCCTTTTCTTTTCTGAATTTTGTGAATCCCAAAATTCAATTTTTCCTTCGTTCTCTTCTAACAAGTTTTTTTCTTTTAATACTTCTTTTAGATGTTTTGCCAAATTCGGAGCTCCATTAAAAAATAAAATGTCATCTCCTAAAATTTCCTTTATTTCGTTTTGTACTAGAGGATAATGAGTACATCCGAAGTACTACGTTTTTAATTTTCCCCTTATATGCTTCTAAAGTTTTTTGTAAATATTTTTTTAATTTTACCTTGTCCCCTGCTTCTATGATATCAGCCAGACCCACACAAGATAATAATTTTGTTTTATGATTATCATATTTATGATAAAGTAAGTTAAACTTTTCACTTTCAATAGTTCCTTTAGTTGCCATAACTAGAGTTGGTTCATGATAAGAATAATCATAAACCATTTTATAAGCTGGTTCAATTGCTATAAATGGTATTTCAGGATATTTGCTTCTTAATTCTTCCACGACTTTATTACTAGCTGTGTTGCATGCAATTACAATCATCTTACATTCTTTTTTTATAAGAAATTGCACAATATTGTTACATATTTCTAAAATTTCTTTATTTGTTTTGTCTCCATATGGATTATTTTTTGAATCACTATAATAAATATAGTTCTCTTGTGGAAGTATTTTTACAATTTCTTTTAAAACTGTCACTCCTCCTATTCCAGAATCAAATACTCCTATACTTCGTTTTGCTTTCATTTTCCTCTCCTATTTAGCATACTAAATAAATTTTACATTATTGTCTTTATTATTATATATCTGTTTTTTTTATATATCAAGAAAAATTATATATTTATTTTATTCTTTCCAAATAACTGCTCTATCTCCATAAATACATCCCCAAGGTGAACCTGGAATACTTCCTTTTGGTTTATTTATTATAATTTGTTTTAAATTATCTCCACAGTTTGTAAAACAATTTGTATGAATTTCATTTACACTATTTGGTATCTCAACTGTTGTTAAACTAGTACAAACATTAAAAGAGTTTCCTATTTTTTCTAACGTATTTGGTAATATGATACTTGTCATTTTATTTTGATTATGGAAAGCATTATCCGCTATCCTTTTTACTCCATTTGGAATTTCATATGTCGTTATGTTTCCTATTTTTTTTAATGGAGATACAAATACAGTTCCATCTTTACTATAAAGAGCTCCATTTACAATACTATAATTAGGATTATTTTCGTCAATTGTTACATTCTCTATTGATGAACCATAAATTGACATATTATTAAAATTATATACATTTTTTCCTAGATGTAGGCTTGTTAATTTACTACATCCAGTAAATGCTTCTCCTGCAATTTGACTTACTGTATCTGGTAAGTTTATTTGTGTTATATTATCTTGTGCTTTAAAAGCATATGCTTGTATATTGTATACTTTTTCATTTATTGTCACTGTGCTTTCATTTGCATAATATCTAACCAGATTTTCTTTTCCTTTTGTATATACTGCTTTACCATCACTTTCATAATAATTATTTCTACTATCTATATTTATTTTCTTTATATTATTACTAAAAAATAAAGCTGAAATCGAGGTAACTGTGCTTGGAATTTCCACTGTATCTATTTTAGAAAAACTTCCTAATTGATCGTTTTTTAATTTTGTAATTCCTTCTGGTACTGTAAACACATTACTTGTAATAGCACTTTCCAATATAATGCACATCTCTTGCTTGTTATTTCCTAATAATATTCCATTTTTAAATTCAAAGTTCGTATTTTGTGGATCTACCACTATTGAAGTTAAAGAGTTATCTCCATTAAAAGCTGTTCCTTCAATTGTTGTCATACTTTTTGGAATATTTATAGATTGTAATGCTATACAATTACTAAAACTAGAACTTTGTATACTTTTTATTCCCTCTGGCAAAGTAATCTCTTTTAAACTTCTACAATTATGAAATGCATAGTCAGATATTGTTTTTAGATTATATGATATATTTACTTTTTCTAAAAGAAAATCTCCCATAAATACACTACCGCCAAGTTCTGTTACAGTATTTGCCATTTGTACTGTTTTTAATTTTGTACAATCTTTAAATGCTTGGGTTCCTATTTTTTCTACTCCATCTTGTATTATTACATTTTCTAGTGTCTTATTTCCATTAAAAGCATTTTTTCCTATTTCTTTACAGGTTCCTGGTATTATAATTGTTTTTAACCCTTCTACATTGGCAAATGCTCCTTCTCCTATTTTTGTTACACTTCCTGG
>CALXCC010000075.1 GCA_944386705.1 uncultured Clostridia bacterium
ACTTCATAACCATTTGAAAGTCTAACTCTGGCAACTTTTCTTAAAGCTGAGTTTGGCTTTTTAGGTGTAACTGTTTTTACAACTGTACATACTCCTCTTTTTTGTGGTGCTCTGTTGTTTGTTAACTTTTTGTTTTTAGAGTTCCATCCGTGTTGAAGAGCTGGAGCTGTTGATTTTGTTACTCCTGTTTTTCTTCCTTTTCTTACTAATTGATTAATTGTTGGCACTTAAATTTCACCTCCTGTTTTTATTTTCTATTTTTAGTTTGTTATATTTTTATAATATAACTTCTAAAAAATCTTGTTTTTGTTACGGAATTGCATAATACAAGCAATTTACTATAACGAATAATATTCTATCATGTTTTGATTTTTAAGTCAAGAAAAACTTGGAATTTCTTCCAAGTTTTTCTTTTATCATTTTTATTTTTCTATATCATCTTGTTCTTGTACTTCATCACCATTTATATGGTCATCTGTATGCTTAGGAGTATACTCGATTTCTGTCTTTTTTAGATAATATTGATTATTAGGCATATATTTGTCTTGACTCAACCAATCTCTGAAAATATCTTTTTTAGTCCTTCCATCATTATTTCCAGCAGTTTCAGCAGTTTCAACTTCTTCAATCATTTCTTCTGCATTTCCAGTTTCTAATGTTTGATTTTTATTGAACAGTTTATTTAAAATCTTTGCTCCACATTTTTCTTCTGCCTTCATATATTTAGATTTCTGTCTAAAGATTTTTGATATTATATTTAGTTTTCCTAAATCATGTACTACTTCAAATGGGAATTCTTCTTCATTTTTTATACAATTTATGTATTTTTCTAATGTATCAGAAAATTCATTTTTACTACATATAGCATTCACAATATTAGGATTTATTTTTTTCCTTAATCGTTTTATTTCTCTTCTATTTTTGCCTTTCATAATTTTTTTGCAAATTTCCTTAACACCTGAATCTTTATAAAGTTTTCTTTTTTCGCTCTTATCTAGTATTCCACTTATTGTCCATAATTCTTCTACGTTGTCTGAATCGTCATATACTCTTATTGTCCTATCTTTTTCAGAGATATAAATTTTTTGTATTTTATTACTTTTGGAGTTGTCCATATTTTGTGTATCTTCATTAATAATTTCTTTATGCTGTGTACGTCTTTGACCAACTCCATATCCTTCTGTCATTTTATTGCTATCAATACTATCTTGATTAAATGTAGGTGTTTTAGGTTCAACATTTTGATCTATTATTTCTTCAGCATTTTCCTCTTGTTCTTCCTGATCTAAAGTTTCTATTTTTATATCGCTTGAATTATCTTTTTTATCCCAAATATCTTCATTTTTTATTTCTTCTAAATTATATTTGTGTAATAGTCCCTCTGTATCTATTAATACTTTTTCGTTTTCTTTTGAAGCCTCATTATATAATTCCCATAGTTGATTTCTTTTTTTTGCTATTTCTTTCATATCTTTTAAATGTTCAGTATGTTCTTTTGTAACAGTTTTATATACTTCCTTATTATTATGATCAGCTGAAAATGCTTTCATTTTTAATTTTATGTTTCTTCCTTTTTCAATATTTAAATTGAATTTTTTATTCATCATAGCATATTTATTAAATGCTTTTGCTTTATTATCTTTTGCTTCTTTTCTGTTTTGATAAATCGCTTCTTTTAAGTTGTTTTTATTTTCAATTATTTTTGTTTCTAATTTTTCGATCTCTGATTTTGCTTTTTCAATTTTCTTATTATTTTCTTCAATTGCTTTATCAAGCAACTCATTAGATTTATTAATTGTATTTATCATTACTTCATTTTTTATAGAATCATCTGGCATTTTTCTTAGAGATTCTAATCTAATATTGTCGTCTGAAACTGTCACTTTTAGTTCTTCATAATCTTTTTGTTTGTTTTCAATGGTTTCTCTTAATATTTTAATATTATTCTCATATCTTTGTAAATTTTCCATATTTACCCCTTTCAATTTTGGATAATTTAAATTTTCACTTATAAATTATTATAGCATAATTTATGTTTGTTTTCAACCATTTTATGTAAATTTAGCTATTTATTCATTAAATTGTAATATTTTAGTAACATTTGTAATATTTAAGGAGCCAAATTGCTTGGCTCCTTTACTTTTTTATTTAAATTCTAATAGACTTCTTTTAGCTAGTTTTTGGTATCTTTGTTTTTTATCTTTTATTTTCTTCCCTTCTAAACTTGGTAAAATTCCAAAGTTTGCATTCATTGGTTGAAATTTTTCGTTCGGTGTAGAAATATACTTTGCTAATGCTCCTATAATTGTGTTTTCTGAAAAAATAATTTTATTTTTTTGGCTTTTTTTATCCTTTTTCATAAAAGCTTCTATAGCATTTAACGCAGAAACCATTCCAGAAGAGATAGATTCAACATATCCTTCTACTCCTGTTATTTGTCCTGCAAAATATATATTTGGATTTGATTTTAAATTATATGTTTCATCTAACAACTTTGTTGAATTAATATATGTGTTTCTATGCATCACACCATATTTTACAAATTCTGCATTTTCTAATCCTGGTATTAAACTAAACACTCTCTTTTGTTCTCCAAATTTTAAATTTGTTTGAAAACCTACTAAATTATATATACTTGCTTGTTTATCATCTTGTCTTAATTGAACCAGTGCATATGGCCTTCTTCCTGTTCTTGGATCATCAAATCCTACTGGCTTTAGTGGTCCAAATCTTAAAGTATCTAATCCTCTTTTTGCCATTATTTCAATAGGCATACATCCTTCAAATATTTCTCTTTTTTCGAATTCATGTAAAGTTACAACTTCTGCTTCTATTAGTTCCTTACAAAATTTTTCATATTCTTCTTGGTTCATAGGTAGATTAATATAACTTTGTTCTTCTTTGTCTTGTTTTTTTAGTCTTTCTTTCCATTCTTCTATGCTTTCATCTTTTTTCTTTTCTTGACTATATCTATCTCCAAAAAAAGCAATTTCAAAGTTAATACTATCTTTTTCTACAATTGGTGCTGCTGCATCATAAAAATATAGCTTATCTTCTCCTGTAATTTTAGAAATTTCTTTTGCTAAAATTTCTGAAGTAAGAGGTCCGGTTGCTATAATTACAATCCCTTCTTTAGCCATTTCTTCTATACTTGTAACTTCTTTGTTAATTATTTCTATTAATGGATTGTTTTCTAATTCTTCTGTAACTCTTCTAGAAAACTCTTCTCTATCCACTGCTAAAGCTTGTCCAGCTGGTACTTTAGTTTCATCTGCAATTCTAATTAATAAAGAATCTAATTTCCTTAGTTCTTCTTTTAATAAGCCACAAGCATTTGTTAAAAGGTTAGATTTAAATGAATTACTACAAACTATTTCTGCCAAATTCTTGTTAGAATGCGCAGGAGAAAATTTTTCCGGTTTCATTTCATATAATCTTACTTTTATTCTTTTTTTTGCTATTTGGTAAGCCGATTCGCTTCCAGCTAACCCTCCACCTATTATAGTAATATAATCTTTCATATTTTGTTCACCCAATTTTTATATTTTTCCTTTCAGTTTAAACTATCTAAGCAACGCTATTTTTACCTATTCTAGATATATTTTTATATTAAGATGTGTCCCCTTTTGGACATTTTGTCCAATGGGGACAGGTACATTTGGACATTTTGTCCAAAAGGAAACGTCCCCAATTTACCCAATTTATCCAAATAAGTTCATTATTTCGTCTTTTGATAATTTATTTATAAACGTTGTTTTTGTGTCTAGCATATTATCTGCTAATTTTGATTTCTTTTCTTGTAATTCATATATTTTTTCTTCTATTGAGTTTTTTGTTATTAATTTATATACTTGTACATTATTTTTTTGACCTATTCTGTAGGCTCTATCTGTTGCTTGATTTTCTGTGGATATATTCCACCAAGGGTCATAGTGAATTACCATATCTGCTCCTGTTAAGTTTATTCCTGTTCCTCCAGCTTTTAATGATATTAAAAATACTTGTATTTCTGGATTACGGTTAAATTCTTCAACCAGTTCAATTCTTTCGTCTACTTTAGTTGCTCCTGTAAGTTTAAAGTATTTTATGTTTTTTATTTTTAATTCTTTTTCTATTATTTCAAACATTGATGTGTAACCTGAAAATAATAGTATTTTATGTCCTCCTTTTGTAGCTTCTTCTAATATTTCCATACATTGTTCTAATTTTCCGCTTCCTTCTTGATAGTTACTAATAAATAAGCCTGGATGACAGCAAATTTGTCTTAGTCTAGTTAGTGCTGCAAGTATTTGTATATGACTTTTTTCATAACCATTTATTTCAATTTGTTCTGCAATTTCTTGTTTTGCTTCTGCAAGATATGTTAGATAGATTTTTCTTTGTTCTTCTCCCATTTCGTTGTTTAATATTGTTACAGTTTTATCTGGTAATTCTGTTAATACTTCTTTTTTATTTCTTCTTAAAACAAATGGCTCTATTAGCATTTTTAATTTTTTCATTGCATTTTCGTCATTATCTTTTACTATAGGTACTTCGTATATATTTTTAAATTTTTTATAATTAAATAAATATCCTGGCATAATAAAGTCAAATATTGACCATAATTCTGATAAAGAGTTTTCTATTGGTGTTCCTGTTAATGCATATCTTGTATCTGCTTTTATTTGTTTTATTGTTTTTGCATTTTGTGTATGACTGTTTTTTAAGTATTGTGCTTCGTCTGCAATTATATATCTAAATATATAGTTTTTTTCTTCATAGTACTCAATATCTCTTTTTAATAAATCATATGATGTTATTACTAAGTCATAATTGTCTATTTCTTTAATTTGTTTTTTTCTCTCTGCTAAAGTTCCTCTTATTACTAATACTTTTAAACCATTTGTGAATTTTTTTGCTTCGTTTTGCCAGTTTAGTGTTAATGAACTTGGTGATACAACCAAACTTGCTCTTTTTGCTTTATTTTCTTTTTCACTATTGCAAACATAGTCTACTATAACAGATAGCATTTGAATTGTTTTTCCGAAGTCCCATATCATCTGCTAGAATTCCACCAAAATGGTAATGATCTAAGGTTTTTAGCCATTTAAATCCTATTTTTTGATAGTATCTTAATGTAGTATTCAAGTTTTCTGGAACACATATGTTTTCATCTAATTGTTCCTTATCTAATTTATTTACTATATTTTTATATTCAAAACTTTTAGTTATTTCTGTTCCTTTTATCTCTTTTAATAATTGATTTAAGTATAAACTTCTGTACA
>CALXCC010000076.1 GCA_944386705.1 uncultured Clostridia bacterium
AAAAAAGATTTTTATTAAGTTACTTGATTTTTATTAAATAATCTGGTAATCTATATATAACTTGATTGATATTTGTACCAATCGTTCTGAGAGCCAAAAAAGTTGTAGATAACTCTTCGTTGGCACCAAGACAAATTTTTGTCGAACTCTCTATAATACTAGATATAACTTGATTTCAATATTATAAGAATCTGACAATACAAAAACTTTAACCGTTTCAAAAAATGAAATGGTCTTTTTTTGACCAAATCTCTTTTATATTAATTTTTGGAAATAATTGTTTTTATACAGATTGTATGATATAAATAAGGAAAATACGAAATTTACCACTGGTGGCAAATTTATAATATAATAAAAAAATTAGTAGTAAATACATCAAAAAAGTACCAAGAGGGAGAAAAGTTTATAAAAATTGGAGCAATTGGATTTTATACAAATTCATCATTAACGCATCAATCATCAAGAAACATAAGAGAGGATATAAATAGAAGAAAAAAGAGTTTAAAGGATATTTAATATGCTAGAATACTATTAGATAATATTATAGTTTGAAAAAATAGTGGAAGAAACAATAAATTCAAATCCTTTTGTGTTAAGATGGGGAATTGAGATGAGATTGAAATATAGTGATGATGATGAAAGAATTGCTCAGTATGACGAAAGATTAGAAATGCAAAAAGCAAACCAGTTAATAAATAGTATTTAATAACAAGGAGGAAGCAATGCCAGTAGAAAAAAACAAAGAATATATAGTAGAAATAATAGATAACGGATACGAAGGAGAAGGAATAGCAAAAATTAATGGATTTACAATATTTATACCAAATTGCATAAAAGGAGAAAAAGTCAAAATCCTAATTGTAAAAGTACTAAAATCTCATGCTTTTGGAAAAATAATAGAAATCTTAAAAAAATCACCAAATAGAGTAGAAACAGACTGTACCACATATAAAAGATGTGGGGGATGTGATTTAAGACATATAAAATACGAAGAAACATTAAAAATGAAACAAAATGCAGTACAAAGCTTAGTAAACAAAACATTAAAATCAAAAGTAGAAGTGCAAAGCACTTTAGGTATGGAAAATCCATATAACTACAGAAATAAAGCACAATATCCAGTAGGAATTAATAAAGAAGGAAAACCAGTAATTGGAGTATTTGCTAATAGAACACATGAAATAATACCAATAAAAGAATGTTTTATACAGAATAAAAATAGTCAAAAATTAGCAAAATTCATATTAGATTTTATTATACAAAATAACATAAGTATTTATGAAGAAAAAACTGGTAAAGGTTTAATAAGACACATTGTTACTAAAATTGGAATAAAGACAAATGAAATTATGTGTATAATTGTAATAAATGGGAACAATATTCCAAAAGAAAAAGAATTAGTAAGTAAAATCACAGAAAAATTTCCAGAGGTAAAAACAATAGTAAAAAATATTAATATGAAAAATACAAATGTTATAATGGGAAAAGAAAATATTAACTTGTATGGAGATGGATATATTAAAGACAAATTAGGAGAATTTACATTTAAAATATCTCCGCATTCATTCTACCAAGTAAACCCTATACAAGCAGAAAAGCTATACAATCTTGCAATTGAAAATGCAGAAATATCCAAAAACGATATAGTGTTTGATTTATATTGTGGAATTGGTACAATATCATTATTTATAGCAAAATATGCTAAAAAAGTATTTGGTATAGAAATTGTAGAAGAAGCGGTAGAAGACGCAAAAGAAAATGCAAAAATGAATAAAGTAGAAAATACTGAATTTATAGCAGGAGATGTAGAAATAATTTTAGATAAGTTAATAAACCAAGATAAAATAATCCCAGATATTATTATGGTAGATCCGCCAAGAAAAGGTTTAGATAATAGGAGTATAGAAAATATATTAAAAATAGCGCCTAAAAAAGTAATTTACATTAGCTGTAATCCAGCAAGTTTGGTAAGAGACCTAAGAAAGTTAGAAGAAAAATATGAAATTGATAGGATGAAGCCTATTGATATGTTTCCATTCAGTAAACACTGTGAAGTGGCAACAACTCTAAAATTAAAAAAGATTAAATAGAATCACTAGTGCAGATTTCTATGAAAAATGCGCTAAAAACTAAATAAAAATAGGAAGGATATTACTAATGAAAGAAGAAGAAAAGATGCTAGCAGGAGAAATATATGATGCTAATTATAACAAAGAACTGTTAGAAAAAAGACTAAAAGCAAAAGCGTTATGTAAAAAATATAATGAATTAGATATTAGAGAATTTAATTCTAAAAAAGAAATAATTGAAAAATTACTACAAAAAAAGGTAAATCAATTTACTATTGAACCAAATTTTTATTGTGATTATGGATTTAATATAACTTTTGGAGAAAATTTTTATTCTAATCATAATTTAGTAATATTAGATGCTAATCTAGTAGAATTTGGAGACAATGTATTCATTGGTCCAAATTGTGGATTTTATACATCTGGACATCCATTAGATTATAAAACGAGAAATAAAGGATTAGAATATGCTAAACCAATTAAAGTTGGAAATAACGTATGGATTGGTGGTAATGTATGTGTGCTTCCAGGAGTTACTATTGGAGATAATTGTGTAATAGGAGCTGGAAGTGTAGTAAATAAAAATATACCTAAAAATAGTATTGCAGTAGGAAATCCTTGTAAAGTAATAAAAAGATTAGAAGAATAAAAAATAATCAATATAAAAAATGAATCAGCTAAAAAGTTGATTTATTTTTTTGCAAAAAAATAATATTTTTGGAAAAAATTTATCAAAAAAGTGTAAATAATAAAAAAGAAAAAGGAAAAAATAATTTTAAATGGAGGTGAAAAAATGAATAAAAAAATTAAACTAATTTTATTCTTTATTGCAATATTTGGAGCTTTATTAATAATACCAAATTTTAGTAATGCAGCAACAACAGCTCATGACGAAACATCTTTAAATGATGCGGTATCAAGTGCAAATTCAGGAGCGACAATTACATTACAAAATGATATAACAGTAACAAAACCTATTGTTATAGCCAAGGAACTTATAATTGATGGTAATGGTCACAATGTAGTAGGAGATAACTCTTGGACATCAACATCAGGAAATCAAACAATGTTTACAGCGCAATTATCTAATGCAAAACTTACTTTAAAAAATATAAAACTAAAAAATGGACCTAAATATGGAGTACAATCATATGACGGTGCAACAGTAATATTAGATAATGTTTCTGTATCTGGATTTAAATATGGGGGAGTTCTTGCAAATGGAGGAAAAGTTGAAGTAAGAAACTTAAAATTAGGTTATAATGGAACAAAGGCAAATAATGGTATTGAAATAGACAAAGGTTCTGCAGCTACTAATAATCCTACTCTAGTAATGAATGGAGTTTTAACAAGTACTTCAAATGAAAATGTGGTTAGAGTTGCAGAAAATGGAAGCCTTAAAACGTTTACAATAACAAATACAGCAAATACAACAAATAAAGTAGTATTAGCAGGTAATAAAGTTGCTCTAACAGATGCAAATAATAATATTATTTCTGAAACAAATGTGCCAGGTAGTGTGACAGTAAATGCGGACCAACAAAAAGTAATATTAACAATAGTTGCAAATAATAAAACAAACAAAATAACAGTAGATTTAGGAAAAACAATTACGGAAGATTTAGTAAAATCACACATCAACTTAGACAAAAATCAAAAAATAGATGGATTCTATACAGATGCTAACTATGCTAATAAATTTGATTTTAGCAAAGCAATAAATTCTGATACAACAATCTATGCAAAAGTTTCTAAAGTAGAAAATACTACAACAAACAAAAAAGAAAAAGATGTAACACCAAAAACAGGTATAGAAAATCACATAGGAATAGCAATTTTAACAATAGCAATTTCAACAGGGGCTATGGTTTTAATGAAAAAAAGAGAAATAAAATAATAGATTAAAGGATAGACAAAAAAGTCTATCCTTACATAATACACAAAAAGGGGATTCTATGAAAAATAATGTAAAAAGTAAAAAACGAATAATATATATTTTTGGATACCTTCTTTTATCCATTTTAATTATTATATCAGCTATATATATAATTAACTTTTTATTATTAAAAGAGGAAGCAAAAAATGAAAGTAAACTTTTAGATACAGTGGAAATTAACAACAATGAAAAAGAAAATACTGAAGAAAAAAGAACAAAAGAAAATGATAAATTAAATGAACAAAAAAATGAAATAGAAAATATAGAAACTGAAAGGATGATTAAAGTAAAAGAACTTAAAAAAGAAAATGAAGACGTTGTAGGATGGCTTGAAATAGAAAATACAAGTATAAACTATCCAGTTTTACAAGGAGAAGACAATGAATATTATATGACACATAACTATAAAAAACAAAAATCCAAAAATGGCTCAATATTTTTGAACAAAGATTATGACTGGAATATTCCAAGTAGTAATTTATTAATATATGGTCATAATTTAAATAATGGAACAATGTTTCAAGAATTATTAAAATATCAAAATAAAGAATTTTATATGAACCACCCAATAATACGTTTTACTACAGAAAAAGAAGATGCAGAATATGAAATAATTTCTGTTTTTAAATCAAGAGTATATTATAAATCAGAAGAAAATGTATTTAGATATTACTATTTTATAAATGCAAATACAGAAGAAGAGTATAATAAGTTTGTAAAAGATGCTAAAGAAGCATCTCTATATGAAATAGAAGAAACAGCTAAATATGGGGACCAACTAATTACATTATCTACATGTTCTTATCACGTAAAAGATGGAAGATTTGCAGTTGTCGGAAGAAAAAATAAAAAAATTTTATAAAAACATAAATATTTAAATAAAAAACAAATAAAATTTAACAATGAATCCTTAGAAAAAAGCGGGCTTTAAGATTTTTAATAAAAAAAACAAAAAAAATGAAAAAATCTATTGACAAGAGCAAAAAAAATTAGTATAATAAATCTCGTCGAAAGGACAAACGGTCGCTTAGCTCAGCTGGGAGAGCATCTGCCTTACAAGCAGGGGGTCATAGGTTCGAGCCCTATAG
>CALXCC010000077.1 GCA_944386705.1 uncultured Clostridia bacterium
TGTTGTTTTTTTATTTGAATTTTCTTCTTCTATTGAACAAATTTTTTCCGCTTCTTCATTCCATACTTTTTCTGGATATTTTTTTTCATATTCTTCTATAAATTTTCTAACTGTTTGTGACATATTCGAATCCATTGCATTCATCCCCCTTTTCTATCACTTATTTTAATAATTTTATTTCAATATCTTTTATAAAAAATCGTCTTACTATTTTTGGTATTTTTTGTATATTTTCGCACAAATATTGATTACTTTCTTTTAATTTTATAATTTCCCTCTCTTTTTGTTTTAATATTTCTTTGTATTCTTCCAATAATTCTTTTGCTCTTGGAATTTTACTATTTTCTTTTTTTAATATTTCAATTAAATTATTTAATCTAATATTCTCAATTTTTATCTCGTAGTTTTTATTAGATTCTTTTATCTTTTTTACATATTCAGCTACTTCAGGTTGTATATTGTTTTTTTCTAAACTTCTATTTACTTTTGTACTTTCTATGTTTTTCATAATTTCATCTAAAATTTCATATGTTTGTTCATCAATATCTTGATTTTCTAATGGTAACTCTGAATCTATTGAAATATTCTCATCATACTCAAAGTTATCTTCAATATAATCAATATATTTTTGTGGAACTAAGTTGTATTCTTCTTCTGGTAAGTAATCTAATATTAATTTTACTTGATATAATGCTTTTTCTTTCGTTAACACTTTATCTTTCATCCTCTCTTTCTATTTTTTTATGTTTTTGTATTGCATTCTTTATTGATTTTAAAGATATTTTACTATCCAAATTATTTATTTCCATAAGGTCTCTATATCCTTTGTTACCTATCAATTCTTGTAGCCTTTTCTTATCTACATAAGGCTGTCGAGCAAGTATTGCCTTTTTTTCAGTAGTTTTAACTACTAGCGGACGATCCTCAATATGCGGACAAAAATGCCTAGACAATTCTTCTCCTAAAAATACTTTTTTATTCAATCCCAATCCTTTATTATTTTTTAAGTTCATTATTTCTTCTGCACGCAATCTTAATTTTTCTTTAGTTGTTTCTGGTATATATTGCTCATAATCTGTTGCTTCTTGTCTATTTAAAGCTTTTACAAATATAGCACTACCTTCATCTTCTCCATTGCCTTCTTTTCCCAAATCGACTTTTATCAAATTGTTATAGTCATAAGTAATTCTATTTCTTAAAAGTTCCTTAATTCTTAATTCTCTTTCAGTTACTATTTTATCGGTTATATAAATGTAATGTAATTTTCCTGTTTCCGTTCCCTCATTCACTAATTCTTTTAATAATGGTATTGCTCTATCTGGACCTGGCACATTTTTAAAATATCTATATGTTCTACCTGTCATAAGTTGTCTATAAAGCTTTTCCATATATACATATGGTATGTCTAAGTCTGGATTATCATCATTTAATAATTTTAAGAGTGCTTGCCTCTTTTTATTCAAATCTTCCATTTTTATTTTCCCCCTTATTTTATTGAATATTTGCTTTCAATATACTTACTTTTATTTTGCCTTGTATATTGCTACTCCCTTATTACAATTTTAATTATATAACATTTAAAAATTTATATCAAGTTTTTTAGATTTTATTTATAGTTATTTTAACTGTTTTTTTCAAAAATAATTTCTTTTTGATATAAAAAAATGAGGCAGTCCAATCAGATTCCCTCATTTTTAAACTTATGTCAATTTCTAGCAGTTGTTTTGAAAACATTAACACAAGAATAACGAAACATATTTAAATTTTTATTATGCAAGTTTTAAGCAAATAAACTCATTTGGTTACTTTGACTCATACCATCTAAGCATCCATATTTTTTAAGCAAGTCTGTTACTGAATTTCCTATTTTTGAGCGAATTTTCATATCGTCTATTGACATAAATTTTCCATCTTCTCTCGCTTTTACTATTCCTTCTGCAGCAACTGTTCCAAGCCCTGGTATACTGTTTAATGGTGGTCTAATTGCTCCATCTTCTACTAAGAATTTTGTTGAATGTGATTTGTATAAGTCCATTGGTAAGAAGTTAAATCCTCGTTCGTACATTTCTAGTACTAATTCTAATATTGCATACATATTTTTATCTTTTACTGTTGCACTGTTTCCTTGCAAGTCTATTTCTTTCATTTTGTTTTTTACTTTTTCTTTTCCAAATATCATACAGTCACTATCAAATTCGTCTGCTCTTATTGAGAAGTATGCTGCATAATATGCTAACGGCTGATGTACCTTAAACCATGCTATTCTAAATGCATTTGTTACATATGCTGCTGCATGGGCTTTTGGAAACATATATTTTATTTTTTCGCAAGATTTTATGTACCAGTCTGGAACGTTATGTTCTTTCATTAGCGATTTATATTCTTCCCATTTTGCTGGGTCTTTTAATGCTTTTCCTTTACGTACTGTTTCCATTATTTTAAAAGCTGGATTTGGTGGTAATCCTTGTTTTATTAAGTATATCATTATATCGTCACGACAACAAATTGCATCTTGCAGAGTTACTGTTCCTGCTTCAATTAAACTTTGCGCGTTTCCAAGCCATACGTCTGTACCATGTGATAGTCCGAGATATTCTAATTAATTCGTCAAATGTTGTTGGTTTTGTATCTACTAGCATTCCTCTTACGAATTTTGTTCCAAATTCAGGAATACCAAAACTTCCTACTTCTGAGTGTATTTGTTCTGGTGTTACTCCCAAAGCTTTTGTTGAACTAAATATTGACATTGTTTCTTTATCGTCTAGTGGTACTTTTGTTGGATCAATTCCTGTTATGTCTTGTAGCATTCTAATTACTGTTGGATCGTCGTGCCCTAGAATATCAAGTTTAAGTAAGTTTTGGTCTATTGAGTGATAGTCAAAATGTGTTGTTATTATGTCAGAGTTAGGGTCGTCTGCTGGATGTTGTACTGGACAAAATTCGTATATTTCTCTTCCTTTTGGTACAACTATAATTCCTCCTGGGTGTTGTCCTGTTGTTCTTTTTATTCCTGTACATCCTGTAGCTAACCTTTGAGTTTCTGCTCTATTTATTGGTATATTTCGTTCTTCAAAGTATTTTTTCACATATCCAAAAGCTGTTTTGTCTGCTATTGTTCCTATTGTTCCAGCTTTAAATGTAGTTCCTTTTCCAAAGATTACTTCTGTGTACTTATGTGCTTTTGCTTGATATTCTCCTGAGAAGTTTAAGTCTATATCTGGTTCTTTGTCTCCGTTAAATCCTAAGAATGTTTCAAATGGGATGTCCATTCCATCTTTGTCTAGTTTATGTCCACATTTTGGACAGTTTTTATCTGGTAAGTCAAATCCATTTTTATAACCATAGTCTGTAAAATCTGAATATTTACAGTTTGGACATCTATAGTGTGCAGGAAGTGAGTTTACCTCTGTAATTCCTGTCATATTTGCTACAAATGATGATCCTACTGAACCTCTAGATCCTACTATATAACCATCTTCATTTGATTTCCATACTAATTTTTGTGCAATAATATACATAACTGAGAATCCATTTTTTATAATAGAATCTAATTCTTTGTCTAATCTTGTCTGTACTATTTCTGGTAATTCTTCTCCATACAATTTGTGAGCTCTGTTATATGCAATATCTTTTATTGTTTGCTCACAACCTGGTATATGTGGTGGACATTTTTCTGGAGATATTGGGCTTATTCTATCACACATATCTGAGATTTTGTTAGTATTTGTTACTACTACTTCATATGCTTTTTCTTCTCCTAAATATTTAAATTCTTCTAACATTTCTTCTGTTGTTCTTAAATATAAAGGAGCTTGATTGTCTGCATCATTGTATCCTTGTCCCGCTTCTAAAATTCTACGGTATACTTCATCTTGTGGATCCATAAAGTGTACATCACAAGTTGCAACTACTGGTTTATTTAATTTTTCTCCTAAAGCTACTATTTTTCTATTTATATCACGTAGACCTTCCTCGTCTTTTACTATTCCATTTCTAATTAAGAAATTGTTATTTCCAATTGGCTGTATTTCTAAATAGTCATAAAAATTTGCAATTTCTTCAATTTCTTCGTCTGTTTTTCCGAAGTTCTATTGCTTGGTATAATTCTCCTGCTTCACAAGCACTTCCTATAATTAAACCTTCTCTATACTTTTCAAGTAAACTTTTTAATACACGAGGTCTACGGTAAAAATAATGAAGGTGTGAAAGTGAAACTAATTTATATAGGTTTCTTAGTCCTATATAGTTTTTTGCAAGTATTATTGCATGATATGTTTTTAGTTTTTTATATTCTTCCTTTTTTGCTTCTTCTGTACGGCTAACTTTATCTATATCTGCAATTTTTTTAGCTCCACGTTTTTTTAGCATTTCTAGCATTACTTTAAATACTTTTACTGTTGTGTCAACATCGTCTAATGCACGATGGGCTACTTCTACTTTTATTCCCAATTTTTCTGCAATTTTTCCTAATTTATATTTTTTAAATTCTGGAAATAAATCTTTTGCCAAACTTAAAGTATCTAGATATGTATAGTCAAAATCATATCCTAAGTTTTTTGCATTTTGTTTTAAGAAGCCTACATCAAATCCTGCGTTATGTGCTACTATTACAGAACCTTCTATAAATTCTAATATTTTTGGAAATACTTTATCTATAGTTTCAGCATCTTTTACCATATCATCTGTAATATTTGTTACTTCTGATACTCTTTCTGGAATATGTTTTTCTGGATTCACGAAGCAACTAAATTCGTCAATTACTTCTCCATCTTTTAGTTTCATAATTCCTACTTCTGTTATTTTTTCGGTAGTTGCTGAAAATCCTGTTGTTTCTAAGTCTAGTACACAATAAGTGGTATCTAAGTCTTGACCTTTTGCATTTTCTACAACTGGATTTTTGTCTGGTGCTAAATATGCTTCAACTCCATAAATAACTTTCATATCTGGATTATCAAATCCTAGCATTTTGTGTGCCT
>CALXCC010000078.1 GCA_944386705.1 uncultured Clostridia bacterium
AATATTTGCGGTTATACTATTAGATAGTGGGATATGGAAAGCCTTATCATTTTTACTAATGGTAATTGTAGCAATAGGACTTGGATATAAAAACTTTCAAGGTGAACGCTCTGAAACACAAAGATATGAATGTGTAGAATGTAAATATATTTATAATCCAAAATTTGGTAATGAAAAAGCGGGAATAAAACCTGGTACACCATTTGAAGATTTGCCAGATACTTGGGAGTGTCCGGTATGTGGAGAAGGCAAAGATATGTTCCAAATACATCAATAAAATATTAAAAATTAAAGGAGGAAATTAAAATGTATGTATGTTTAGCATGTGGATATGTATATGATCCAGAAAAAGGAGATCCAGATAGTGGAATAGCTCCAGGAACAGCATTTGAAGATATACCAGATACTTGGGTATGTCCAGTATGTGGAGTTGGAAAAGATATGTTCCAAAAACAAGATTAAAAAAACGAAGAAGCGTAGAAATAAACTACGCTTCTTTCTTGCTATCTTATGTAAAATATAGTATAATATTTTCGGAAATAGCAAAGAGGAATAAAAAATGAAAAATAGAAAAAGGAGATTATATTGATAAATACGAAGAGTATTATTTTAAAGATGGCGATATAGTTGAATGGCTAAAGGAATATGGAGAAGAATCCATTTTAAAAGCATAAATACAATTTCAAGAGGAAGAAAAAAGAAAGGAAGAAGAAAATGAAAGATAAAATAACAAGATTTTTAGCATATAATGGAAAAATATCAATAGTATGTGCTAATACAACAAATTTAGTAGAAGAAGCAAGAAAAATACATAAATTAAGCCCAGTAGCAACAGCAGCATTGGGAAGATTATTAACTATAACTGCAATTATGGCAAATGAAATGAAAAACAAAACAGATAAATTAACAATCCAAATAAAAGGAAATGGAGAAATTGGAACAATGCTAGCAACAGCAGATAATACTCCAAAAATAAAAGGTTATGTAGCAAATCCATATATAGACTTACCACTAAATGAGTTTGGCAAATTAGATGTAGGAAAAGCTGTAGGACAAGAAGGATACATAAATGTAATAAAAGACATTGGATTAAAAGAACCATATATTGGAATTTCACCATTAACATCAGGAGAAATAGCAGATGACTTTACAAACTATTTTATAAATTCTGAACAAAGACAATCAGCAGTAGCATTAGGAGTATTAGTAGACAAAAACGGAGTAAAACAAGCTGGTGGATATTTAATTAATCCAATGCCAGATGCAACAGATGAAGAAATAACTAAAGTAGAAAAAGCAATATTTGAAGCAGGAGCAATTTCAAAAATGTTAGATGAAAATTTAAGCTTATTAGAAATTGCTAAAAAAGTAACAGGAGATAAGAATGTAAGGATAATAGAAGACAATAGTACACCTGAATACAAATGTGAATGTTCCAAAAAAAGATTTGAAGAAGGATTAGCAACAATTGGAAAAGAAGAAATAAATGATATAATAAAAAAAGAAGGAAAAGCAGAACTAATATGTCATTTTTGTAATAAAAAATATGAATTCAATAAAGAAGAATTAGAAGAAATAGCAAAGAATGTAGGCATTGACAAGAGTAAAGAAACATCATATAATAAAAACAAATTTTAAATAATGTATTAATATTTATAATAGAAAAGGAGTAAAAATATGAAAGAAAAAGTTTTAATTTTTGGACACAAAAATCCAGATACAGATAGCATTTGTTCAAGTATAGTACGTGAAATTTTAGACAAGAAAAATGGATGGGAAGATACAAAAGCAGTAAGATTAGGAAATATAAATAAAGAAACACAATATGTATTAAATTACTTAGGAATTGAAGCACCAGAATTAATTGAAAGTGTAGAAGAAGGGCAAGAAGTCATTTTAGTAGATCACAATGAATTTGGTCAAAGTGTTGAAGGAATTGGAAAAGCAAAAATTTTATCTGTTACAGACCATCACAGAATAGCAAATTTTGAAACAGTGGAACCACTATATTACAATGCAAAACCATATGGTTGTACATCAACTATTTTATTTGAAGAATTCAAAACACATAATCATAAAATAGATAAAAAAGAAGCAATATTAATGGCGAGTGCTATTATATCAGATACTTTACTACTAAAATCACCAACAACGACTAAATATGATATAAAAGCATTAGAAGAACTAGAAAAAATAGTTGGAATTGATATAAAAGAATATGGATTAGAAATGTTAAAAGCAGGGACTGATTTAGATGATTTTACAGCAGAAGAATTAGTAAATTTAGATGCTAAAAGTTTAGATAAAAATGGTGTAAAATTTGTAATTGCACAAGTAAATACAGTTAGTATACCAGAAGTTTTAAAAAGGCAAGAAGAATTAGAAACAGCGATAAAAAATGAAATTGATAAAAATGGATTAAATATATTCGTACTAGCAATTACAGATATTCTAAATAGCAATTCAGAAATTATAGCCTTAGGAGATAAAGTAGAAATAGTAGAAAAAGGTTTTAATACTAAACTAGAAAATAATAGAGCATTCTTAAAAGGTGTAGTTTCAAGAAAAAAACAATTATTACCAAACATTGATAAAAAACTATAATGTTGTAATAGCAATACAAAATATAATAATTGGGAATTGGAAAAAAAGAACCAATTCCCTTTATAATATTAAAAACTATTGAATAATTTAGTAATTAAATTTATAATAAGAAAGTACAATTAAATAAAAGATAAAATAATGGGAGTGATTTAATGACACAAACAGTTGAAAAAAATAAAGGCGTAAAAAAGGAAACCTTTATGCAAGGTGTAATAACACTAATATTTTCCCAAGTTTTGATTAAATTATTAGGATTGGTTTACAACTTATATTTAACTAATAGAGAGGGATTTGGAGATAAAGGAAATGGAATTGTAGCAGCAAGTTATCAAATATATGCCTTGTTACTTACTATTTCTTCAATTGGAGTTCCAAATGCTATTTCTAAATTAGTATCTGAAAGAGTAGCTTTGCGGAGACCATAAAGGAGCTCATAGGATATTTAAAATTGCATTTGCTACATTTGCTGTAATAGGTCTAGTAGGAAGCTTAATGTTATTTTTAGGAGCAGGGTTAATTGCTAAAGAGTGGTTACAAATACCAGAAGCGGAAATGACACTAGTAGCATTATCCCCAGCGATATTCTTTGTTGCGATATCAGCAGTTATGAGAGGATATTTTAATGGAAGACAAAATATAAAAGCAACAGCTAGATCTCAAACAATAGAGCAAGTATTTAAAACCGCACTTACAATTATATTAGTAGAAATAGTTGCAATAGCTTCAAATGTTTCAACAGAATGGATGGCAGGAGGAGCAACACTAGCTACTACTTTAGCAACTATGGCAGGATTTGGATATTTATATTTATATTATAAAATAAGAAGAAAAGAAATAGCGTTAGAAATAAAATCAACTGTAAATTATAAATATGAAAGAGTAAGAACAATAATAAAGAAAATTTTATTAGTTTCTATACCAATTGCATTAACTGCAATAATGTCATCTTTAAATAAAAACATAGATTCTTTTACAGTGGTAAGAAGCTTAAAACAATTTTTGCCAGAAGATGTAGCAGTTAGTCAATATGGAATATTAGGAGGTAAAGTAGATACACTAACAAGTCTGCCTCTATCTATAAACGTAGCTTTTGCAACAGCACTAGTACCAGCAATATCAGCTGCTAAAGCTAGAAAAGATAAAAAAGCAATTACAAGTAAAACCTCATTTTCTTTATTAGTTTCTATGCTAATAGGACTTCCTTGCACAATAGGAATGTGTGTGTTTGCAGGTCCAATTTTAAATTTATTATATCCTAATGCAAGTGATGGTACTATAATTTTGCAAATAAGTTCTTTAACAATTTTATTTACCATATTAGATCAAACAATAAATGGAGCTCTGCAAGGATTTGGAAAATTAAAAATACCAGCAATATCGCTAGGATGCCGGAGTAATTGTAAAATTAATTTTAAATTTAATTTTAGTTCCAATTCCAGAAATAGGAGTTAATGGTGCTGCGTGGGCATCTGTTGCTTGTCATGTAGTAGCATTTTCAATTGCAATAACCGCACTTATAAAAAATATAAAATTAGATTTAACATTTTCAAAATTTGTAATAAAACCAATTATAGCAACAGCAATTATGGGAATATGCTCATATTATACTTATTTAGCACTTTCAGGAATAATTGCAGTAAAATTGGCTACAATAATATCAATAATTATTGCAGTAGTGATTTATGCATTGGCAATTATAGCATTAAAAATATTTACAAAAGAAGAAATACTTATGATGCCAGCTGGTGAAAAAATATGTAATATTTTAACAAAACTAAAAATATACTAAAATTTATCTAAAAATAATAAAAAAAAGAAGGATTTTAGGGATTTTTGGCGAATAAAAGTAATTAGTAGTACATTTATTGTTTCGTTCAGACAAAAATGTACATAAACATTATATCTATAGGAGGTAATTTAAATGAACAAAGCTGAATTAATCGCAGCAATGGCTGCAAAAACAGGTGAAACAAAAAAAGCAGCTGAAAACTCAGTAAACGCTTTTGTAGAAGTTGTAACAGATGCATTAAAAAAAGGAGACAAAGTTCAATTAGTTGGATTTGGATCTTTTGAAGTAAGAAAAAGAGCAGCTAGAAAAGGAAGAAACCCACAAACTAAAGAAGAAATCAAAATACCTGCATCAAAAGCTCCAGTATTCAAAGCTGG
>CALXCC010000079.1 GCA_944386705.1 uncultured Clostridia bacterium
CCTCTATTATTTAAACCTAAAACACGAATATAAGGATATTGCTTTCTAGATAAAGCCATATCTTTTTTTGTAATTCCTAACAAAGAATATAGTAAAATTCTTTGAATACGTGTAGAAGTATAACGTTTTGATTTTATGATATTTAAAAATTCAACAATACTATTACAAGAGTTTGCTGCTTTTTTTATAGCAAATTCTAAACCTTCAGAAACATCGGGAAGTTCAGAAATTTCAGTTACATCCATTTTTCTTAAATTATAAATAATTTGTTTTTCGAAAACAGACAAATCTGGAATAATATGTCCTTGTTTAATATTATTCATTAAAATACTATAACTTGGAGCTGGAAGTAATTGTCTTAAAATATCAAAACCACCATTTTTTACAATATTACGTATAGCTGTAGCACTAGCAATATTAGAGGTGTATCCAGTATCATGGTACCCAGATTCAAAACGTGCAATAGAAATTGGCATAATATTACTCTTATATTTTTTCAAAGCCTTTATATATTCAATTCCTAAAATATTATTAGGAGAAGAGATTATATTTACATATTTTCTAATGTCATTTAAATACATTAAAAGTGCATTTTCACGAGCTTGTGGATAAGAAAGACCTTTTCCAAGTTCATGAGACAATAAAGTTTTATATTTTTTTGGCTCTTTATATAAAATATCAGCAAACTTAGTTAAAATATCGGTATCTGAAGTTTCGGCACCAAAAGAAATATAATCAACAACTTTTAAAGAATCTAAAATTTTAATAGCACCTTCCGCAAAATTTTCCGCACTAGAAGTAGCATATAGAACAGGAAGCTCAAGTACTAAGTCAACACCACAATTAATAGCAGACTCAGCTTTTGACCACTTATCAATTAAAGAAGTACTACCGCGCTGAGTAAAATTACCACTCATAATAGCAACTGTATAATTAGCACCAGTCATCTTTTTAGATTGTTCCAAATGATATAAATGACCATTATGAAAAGGATTATATTCACAAACAATACCTAGAACTTTTCCCATAATTTACGCCTTCCTTGTATATTTTTTATTTAACTGTTATAATATTACCATAAATATAAAAAATGGACAAGTGGGTATAATATAAGTTTAACTAGATAAAAATCACAAAATTACATATGAATAAAGATATAATTCTTTTAACAAAATATTTCTAAAGAATTATTCCAAAATGTCCAGAAAGGAAGAGTTTATGGAAAAAGTAGTTATTTATACAGATGGAGCTTGCTCAGGGAACCCGGGTCCAGGAGGCTGGGGAGCAATACTTATGTATAAAGATAATAAAAAAGAGATTTCTGGAGGAAAAAAAGATACTACAAATAATATAATGGAATTAACAGCTGTTATAGAAGCTTTAAAGCTACTTAAATATCCCTGTGAAGTGGATTTATATAGCGACAGTGCTTATGTTGTAAATGCCTTTACACAAGGATGGATTTATAATTGGATAAAAAATAATTGGAAAACAGCTAGTAAGGAGCCAGTAAAAAATAAAGAAAAGTGGAAAGAATTATATGAATTAATAAAAATTCATAAGGTGAATTTCATAAAAGTGAAAGGGCATAGCGACAATGAGTATAATAATCGTTGTGATGAATTAGCAAGAAATGCTATCTATGAACTTTAGGCAACTTTGGGTGAACTTTGGGGACGTTCCTTAAAGTTCATTTTTTATTTTTAATTTTATTTTGTAATAAACTTTAGTATATTTTAAGAATTTTAATGAACTTTAAGGAACGTCCCCAAAGTTCAACCAAAGTTTATATATTACAATTTTATGACATAACTAAAAAATATTGAAATATTTTTTTTTTTACATTATAATAAAATCGAGTAGAAATTATCAAGGAGGAGCAGTATGGAAACATTTGCAGATTATATTTTAGAAGAAGAAGAGTTAGCTGCAAAAATGGAAATAGTATACTATTTATCCAAGAAGAAAAAAATATTTTTTGATAAATCAGTTATTTTTAAAACAGAAATATTGAGGATGTTTTTAAAATATTCTAAAATAGATGCAGATAGGAATTTAATGTTAACTGCATCACTTTTGTGTAATTGCAAAAAAATAGATAATGCACAAGACATAGAAAGTGTGCATACTTATGCAAAAAAAGGAGCAGATTACTTAAGTTCTTTAGGTTTTGGAAAGAGATTTTGCAAAATTTGTGAAGAAATTAATAGATATAGTGGAAGTACTCCTAGAGAAAGAGAAAGTGATATTTTAGAATTAGTAGATCAATTTGGAGGAATGCTTTTAGATAGGCCAGAAAGAATAGGATTCAAACCTGATGAAGCACTAGTTTTGTTAGAACACAGAAACTTAAAAGATAAATATAATAGGTATTTACAAACTTTTATAGATTTTGTTAATTTTATAGAAAAAATAGAAATGGGCGAATTAGTGAATATGACAGCATTAAGAAGATTAGTAAAATTCTATAATGAAACAGAAGAGACAACAAAATTTATTACAGAAGTAATTTCAAAATATGAACCAAAAATTGATAAATTAATGAATAAATATATGGAAAATATGGCAGATGGAATGTTTTGCAATTTGGATAATCCTAATAGACCATTATTTAGTGAAGAAACAGCTAGAAAAATAATGAGTCATATGAATGAAAAACAAATAGAAGGAGCAAAAAACGATGTATGAAATATTTGCAGATTTACACGTACACATAGGAAGAAGTGAGAATGGAAAACCAATTAAAATAACAGCAGCGAGGTCACTTAATTTTGCAAATATTGCAAAAGAATGTGCAGAAAGAAAAGGAATTAATGTTGTAGGGATTATAGATTGTGCATCACCTTATGTAATAGAAGATATAGAAAACTTTTTAAAAACAGGAGAAGCTTACGAATTAGAAGATGGAGGAATCATCTATCAAGATAAAGTATGTATATTACTAGGAAGTGAAGTAGAAACTTCAGAAAAAGGAAGAAATGGAAAATCAGGAAGTGCTCACAATATATGTTTTTTCCCACATCTAAGTGATATAAAAGCGTTCTCAAATGAACTTAAAATGCATCTAAAAAATATTACATTAAGTACCCAAAGAACAGATTTATCAGGTTATGATTTAATAGATATAGTAGAAAAATATAATGGGATTTTAATTCCAGCTCATATTTTTACACCACATAAAAGTTACTATGGAAATTGCACAGATAGATTAGGAAATATATTTAAAGAAAAATTTAATAAAATATTTGCTGTAGAACTAGGTTTAAGCTCAGATACATATTTAGCAGATACTATTTCAGAATTAGAAACAAGAACATTTTTGACTAATTCAGATGCGCATTCTTTACCAAAAATAGCAAGAGAATATAATAAGATGGAAGTAAATGATATTTCATTTAAAGAAATTGTAAAAGCACTAAAAAATGAAGATGGAAGAAGGGTTGTGGCCAATTATGGATTAGACCCAAAACTAGGTAAATATCATAGAACTTATTGTGATGATTGTGAAGAATCAATAGAAACAAAAGAACCTGTTGAAACTTGCCCAAAATGTGGAGGAAAAAATGTCACTTTTGGAGTATATGATAGAATTGAATTAATAAAAGATAAAAAAGAAACTAAAAGTCCTAAAAATAGACCACCATACATTTACCAAATACCACTTGGATTTATTCCAGGAGTAGGAGGAAAAACAATAGGTAAATTACTAGATACATTCGAAACAGAAATGAATATCTTACATAGAATAACAAAAGACGATATAGAAACAGTTGTAGGAGAAAAAATAGCAAACCACATAGAAAGCGCAAGAAATGGAAACTGCGAAGTTCATTCTGGCGGAGGCGGAAATTATGGTAAAATTTCTGTAGGTGATAAAAAATAAAAATAGAGTTCTAAAAATCTCTTTATCGAATACACATTATGTATAAATGATAAGGAGAATTTTTTTTATGATAAACAAAGGAACAAAAATAAAAAAGATAGTGACAGAGCATATTATAAATAACAAGAAAGAATACATAATAGTAGCATTGCTATTTATAATAGGAATATTTTTAGGAGTAATGTTTATAAATCACATACAAGAAGAGCAGAAAAAAGAAATACAAACATATCTAAATAGCTTTATACAAACTATGAAAGAAACTGACAAACTAGATTATATGAGTTTATTAAAAACAAGTATAGGTCAGAATATTTTCTTAGCAATTATAATTTGGTTCTTTGGAACAACAGTAATTCGGAATACCAGTAGTTTTTGGAATAGTAATATATAGAGGATTTTGTTTAGGATATACAATATCTACTTGCATAGCGATTTTGGGGATGACAAAAGGACTAAGTTTTGTTTTAATAAATCTATTATTATCAAGTGTACTTGTAATACCAGCAATACTAGCTTTAGCTGTAAGTGGATTTAAACTTTATAAATCAATTGTAAAGAACAATTGTAAGGAAAATATAAAATTAGAAATATTAAGACATACAATCTTTTCTGTTATTATGTTAGGAATATTAATATTAGCTTCTGTAGTTGAAATACTAATAAGCACAAATCTTTTAAAATTTTTAATAAAATATTTTTAAAAAAACCAAAAAATCTATTTACTTTTTGAAAAATGTTTGATATAACATATGTAGTTTATGTAAATATATTATTTTGAATATAGAGGTAGGGAGAATAAATGGAAAGACAATTAAAATACTTTTTTGACTTTTTAGAAAATGAAAAAAAATTATCTGA
>CALXCC010000080.1 GCA_944386705.1 uncultured Clostridia bacterium
TTTTCCCAAAGTTTTCTAATTCTTCTTCATAATCAAATTTTTTTGTAATTTTCTTTATAATATTAATTTCTTCTGCTTCTCCTTCAGGAAGTGTAGCCATTTCGTCTTTATTACTATATTTCCAAAATTCAAATATGCTCTTTTTGTGGTTATCTATTTCTTCAATAAATGCTGTTGCATTTTCTATTTTCTTTTGCATATTTTTATTTTTAAGTTTCAAACTATTTATATCCATTAACATATTTTTTAGAGTATTTTCTTCTTTTGCAATTTCTTTATATAATTCTAATAATTCTTCTAAATTATAATTTGCTTTCTTTCTTCTCTTTTTTGGCATTTTTACATCTTCTTGTAATTCTATTTCTTCTATTTCTTCGTTTTCTTTAGCCATATATGGTTTTATTTTATTTTTTTTGTTTTTCTTACTGTATTTAAAATAATATTTAAATTTGCCAAAAAATGTTTTTTTACATTCTAAGAAAGTCGAAATTTGTTTTTCTTTGGCTAAATATTCGATTTCTTGTGATGCTATTTTTATTTTTAAATCTTCTAATTTTTTCGTATTTTCTTCTATTAATTCTTCTGCAATTTTTTTCTTATCTTCCCCTAAATAATATTCATTTTTTATCCATTCTGCAATATTTTCATATTCTATTTTTTTATCTTCCATATAGAATTCTATTTCTGCATTTTTGTTAATATTTGTTTTAAAATTGAAATAATTTGGTAATTCTGTTTGTAGTATGAACATTGCTTTAAGTAATTTGTAAAAGTTAGTAGCTTCAACTTGATCTTTTAATTTAATCTTATAAAATGTTTTTACTTTCTGATATACTTCTGTTTCCCCTACTATTTGTATGCTTAATTTATTACTTTTGTCATATACTTCATAGATTAATGGCCAATCTTTTGTAAACAACCATAAATAGTTTTCTATATCTCCAAATTCAGCTTTTTTTAAATATGTATTTGTATATTCTACATTTTTTATTGGTACAAATATTTTACCTGTTCTCTTTTTTTCTAATTTTTTCTTTAGTAAAAAGAAAAATGTTGAATAATCTGAGTCTTCTGTTGGTACCAACATAAAATATTGGTCTGTATTTTCAGAATAATATATTTGCCATAAATAATTGTTTTCATATTTTACCTTAGCTGGTATTTTCTTATTCAAACCTTCTTGCTCTTTTTCTATTTTTTCTACATCTTCTATTTTAAATTGATTTAACATATTTAAAAAAGTAGTATGATTTACAATGTTTTCTTCTGTTTGATTATCTAAATATTCAGCCAATGGTTTCGCTTTTTTATATTTTTCTTCAATTTCATCTAACCTGCGTGTTGGTGATAGTAATATTTGAATATTTTTAATTGGCACATATCTATATTGTCTATAATGATTTTCATCATATACTTTAGGAATCCTAAATTCTAATGGTTCGTATTTTTTTATTTCTTTTGGTATGTTATCTAGATCTAGTCCTAGATATTCTAATTTTTCTTTTATACTTTTATTTACTTTCTTAGGCAAAACTAATTTCTCCCCCTCTTTTTTGTTTTTTCTATTTTATTTAATGATTTCATAAAAATTTTTAAATTCATATCCTTGGCTTCGTAAGTTTGAAATTATTTGTGGCAAAGTATCTGCTGTTACACTTTTTGTTGGCGAATCATGCATTAAAACTACTATACTATTTTTATTTTGCGTTGTTTCGCTTAGTCGTTTTAGTTCAAACTCACTTGAAAGTTTATTTGTTTCTGCGTCTCCATTTAGAGCATTCCAATCTATTGTTAAAATATCGTTTTGTGATAATAATTCTTTTGCTCGTATTTTTACATCTGCATATTGTCCACCTACTGATCCTCCTGGAAATCTAAATAAGTGTGGATTATATTCTTGTTCTCCTATTGCTTTTCTTATTTCTTCTACGCACTGATTATATTCATCTAGAACTGTTTGTTCTGAACTATAAATTTGTGAATATTCGTGCGATGTTCCATGAATTGCTATAAAATGTCCATCGTCATATATTTTCTTAACTAGTTCAGGGTTATTTTTTACTTTATTTCCTAAAACAAAAAAAGTTGCTTTTATGTTTTCTTGTTTTAAAATGTCTAATATCTTTGGTGTTATTGCTGAAGGCCCATCATCAAATGTTAAAAATGCTTGTTTTGTGTCAGAATGGTATATGCTTTCCATATTTTGTCTTCCAGTTTCTGTTAATTTTGGAAGTTTTTCTTGTCTTTTTCTTTCTGCTTCTTCTGCTATTCTTTTTTGTTTTTCTTCTTCTTGTTTTTTCATTTCTTGAATTTGTGCTATGTATTGATTATATATTTTGTTTCTTCTTATGGCTTTTTCAATAACTATAGCTGATAAAATTATGCAAAAAATGGATAATATTATAAATATAAGCATAAGAATTTTTCTTTTATCGATTTTTTCTTTTGTGTCAATTTTATATATATCTATTTGATATCCTTCTCTTACCATATTTTGCTTCCTTTTTTCTACTTTTTTTAGTATTATTTTTGTGCTAGAAATATTATATACTATTTTTCTAGTTTTTGATAGTACCTTTTTAAAAAATTTTAAATTTTGGATTTGGGACTCTGTTCGTGTATTATATATAAAAATAAAATTTGTGTACAATCGTTAAAGTAAAATGACGTTATTGTATAAAAAACCCAAATTATTAAACTTTTTGTCTAATAATTTAGGTTCACTTCAATAAAGTTCATTTGTTTATTTTTTCATAATACTCTTCAAGTAGTCAATTTCCTCTTCTGGTTTTAATCTCATAAAAATTGGTTCTCCTTTTTCTATTACATTTATATCTTTTAATCCATTTTGTATTTTTAGAGAATTCCACACTTTTAAATTTTTTTCTTGTACTCCAATTTGTCTAAAAATATTTTCTGCTGTATCATTCATAAATGGTTTTATTAAAATTGCTATTTTTCTTAGGTTTTCAATCAAATGATACATAGAAGAAGCTAATTTTTCTCTTTGTTCTTCTTCTTTTGCTAACGCCCAAGGCATTGTTTCATCTATATATTTATTTGTTCTTGAAATTAAGCCCCAAATTTCTTGCAAAGCATTTGCGATTTCTAATTCTTTCATTTTTTCTTCAAATTTAGAAATTTGTTCTAATGTAAATTCTTCAAACTCTTTATCTACTTCATTTGGTGTTCCATTATAATCTGGCACTTTTCCTTCAAAATATTTATTTACCATTGATACAGTTCTGTTTAAAAGGTTGCTTAGGTCATTGCACAAATCAAAGTTATATCTTTCCACAAAACTTTCTGGTGAAAAGATCTCGTCTTGTGAAACCGGCATTTCTCTTAATAGGAAATATCTTACACTATCCAAGCCGTATCTTTCTATAAGTGTTTCTGGATAAATGACGTTTCCTTTTGATTTTGACATTTTACCGGTCTTTCATCATTATCCAGTTGTGAACTAATATTGTTTTTGGAAGTGGCAAATCTAATGCCATTAAAAATATTGGCCAATAAATCAAATGGAATCTTGCTATATCTTTTCCAACAACTTGTAAATCTGCTGGCCAGTATTTTTTAAATAATGTATCATCCTCTGATAAGTAACCAAGTGCTGTTAAATAATTTGTCAAAGCATCTAACCATACATATATTACGTGTTTTGGATCTTTTAAAACTTTAATTCCCCAATCAAATGAAGTTCTTGTAATACATAAGTCTTCTAATCCTGGTTTTATAAAATTGTTAATCATTTCGTTTTTACGAAATGCTGGTTTGATAAAATCCGAATGTTCTTCATAATATTTTAAAAGCTTATTTGCATATTTTTTCATATTAAAGAAATATGCCTCTTCCTTCATTAACTTCACTTCTCTACCACAATCTGGGCATTTTCCATTTATTAATTGTGTCTCTGTAAAGTATGTTTCACAAGGTATACAATACCATCCTTCATATTCTCCTTTATAGATATCTCCTTGTTCCATAAATTTATCAAATATCTTTTGAACTACTTTTTTATGTCTTTCATCTGTTGTTCTTATAAAATCATTATAATCAATTTTCATTTTAGCCCATAACTCTTTTGCCATATCTGCCATTTCGTTTACATATTCTTGTGGCTCTTTTCCTATAGATTGAGCTTTTTCTTGTATTTTTTGTCCATGTTCATCTGTTCCTGTTAGCATATATGTATCTTCGCCTTTTAATTCATGAAATTTTTTCATACTATCTGCTAGCACAGTTGAATATGCTGTTCCTATATGAAATTTTCCGCTTGGGTAATAAATTGGTGTCGTTACATAAAATTTGTTACTCATAAATCTCAACTCCTTTTTGGGTAATTTGGGGACGTTTCCTTTTGGACAAAATGTCCAAATGTACCTGTCCCCATTGGACAAAATGTCCAAAAGGGGACACATCCTTTTTTTATAGCTTATATATTACCACATTTTTACTTTATTGTCTATATAAAAATGGCTAAAGAAGAACAGTCCCTCTTTAGCCAACTCTTTACCCTTTTCCATTTATTTTTAATAATTTGAATATTTCTACTATAACTACTGGTGCAAATACTAGGCAAATTAGTTCAATGATGTTTGCAGTTGGAAGTACTGGTATGCTAAATATGTTTCTTAGTGCTGGTACTCCTAAAATTATAAACAT
>CALXCC010000081.1 GCA_944386705.1 uncultured Clostridia bacterium
ATTTCATTTAAGTTTCTTCTTGCTGCAAGTAATGCTGCTTCATTTAATACATTTTCTAAGTCTGCTCCTGCAAATCCTGATGTGTTTTTTGCAATTACTTTTAAGTCTACATCGTCTGATAATCTTTTCTTTCTTGAATGTACTTCTAATATTTGTTCTCTTGCTTTTACATCTGGTAATCCTACTACGATTTGTCTATCAAATCTTCCTGCTCTTAATAATGCTTTATCTAATACGTCTGGTCTGTTTGTTGCAGCTAAAACTATTACTCCTTCATTTGCTGCAAATCCATCCATTTCTACTAACAATTGATTTAATGTTTGTTCTCTTTCATCATGTCCTCCACCAAGACCTGCACCTCTTTGACGTCCTACTGCATCAATTTCGTCTATGAATATGATACAAGGCGCATTTTTCTTAGCTTGATCAAATAAATCTCTTACTCTTGATGCACCAACACCAACAAACATTTCTACAAAGTCTGATCCACTTATTATAAAGAATGGTACTCCCGCTTCTCCTGCTACTGCTTTTGCAAGTAATGTTTTACCTGTACCTGGTTGACCTACTAATAAAACTCCTTTTGGGATTCTTGCTCCCATATCTGTAAATTTTCTAGGATTTTTCAAGAATTCTACTATTTCTTCTAATTCTTCTTTTTCTTCGTCTACACCTGCAACATCTTCAAATGTAACTTTGTTTTTATCTGCCGGTGTCATCATTCTGGCTTTACTTTTTCCAAATGATATTGTTTTATTTCCTGGGTTACCATTTCCTGCTCCTCCCATCATTAAGAACCAGAATATAAAGAATATAATTAATAATCCAAATGGAGTTAGCAAGCTAAGTATTGTTACAAATATTGATTGCGATTTTTCTTCTAATGTAAAAGCCCCTTCTTTTAAATAATCTTCACAATAGTTCATAAAATTTTCCATATTTGGAATATTTACTTCTTTTTTTAGTTTGTCATCTTTTAATTGTACAACTGCTGTTTTACCATTTGACTCTATTTGTATTGATTCTACTTTCCCACTATTAATGTCTGCAATTAATTCAGAATATTTTAATTTAGAATCACTATTTTCAACAATTGATGATAACACAACAATAAATATGACTCCTATTATTAGCCACATAGCTAATGTTTTAATTCCGTTTTTCAAAATAATTCCTCCTTATGTTTCCCCTTTGTCTTTTTATATTGCTTTTATAACATATATTTTTTCTTTTGTAAACATTTTTTTTGTTTCTTTTTTATTACAATCAAGCACGTTTCGTGGATTTTATTACGGCTACTCATATTTGCTTTAAAAAATAAATTTTATGATTTTTTACTAATACTTTTATATTTTTATTTGGTGTTAGATATTTATTTCCAATATTTCTTTTGCAAAGTTTAATAATATCTTCTATATGTATTTTTTCTATTCCCTTAGAAGTAGCAAAAAGCCTTGTTATAGTATATAACACTAGCTTTGATTTTATTACTTTTTCTTCATTATTAAATTTTTTCAAGTCTAATATTATTTGTTTATTATTTTCTTCTATTAATATTTTTTTATATTCTATTTTTACTTGTTTTTCTATATATTCTTCTTCTTCTGTTACTAATTCTGACATTCTGCTTAAAGTCTCAATTATGTTAGGATTAAATTCCTTTTTTACATACGGAATAGCGATGTTCCTGATTTTGTTTCTAGTATATTCATTTTCAAAATTAGTTTTATCAATTCTTGGATTTAATTTTTGTTCTTCACAATATTTTTCTATTTCGTATCTTTCACAGTCAATTAGTGGTCTTATATATTTTCCTCTTTTTGGTTCTATTCCCTTTAGTCCTGAAACTCCACTACCACGTAATAAATTCATTATTATTGTTTCTGCTTTATCATTTTTATTATGTGCTATTGCTACTTTATTAGAATTTGTTTTTTCTAATATCTCATCAAAGAATTTATATCTAATAATTCTTCCTGCTTCCTCTGTTCCTATTTTATTATTATTGGCAATTTTTTGAACATCTATACTTTTTGAATAAAATTGTATTTTATTTTTTTTACAATAGTCTCTTACATATTCTTCGTCTTCTTTTGCTTCTTTTCTAATCATATGATTTATATGAGCTACTACTATTTCAAAGTCCAAATTCAATTTTTTATCGTTTCTTAGTTCTCTTAATATATTTAACATTGCTATAGAATCTGGACCTCCAGATACAGCTAATACTAATTTGTCTCTATTTTCAATTAAGTTGTATTTTTTAATCGTTTCTAAAACCTTATTTTTCACTTTTATTTCCTTCCTTTTTTATTAAACATTAATATTTTACTATATTTTAGCGCTTTTTTCAAGAATGTACTTGTGTCGTCTGTAAAAAATCCATAGGTGATTGATATGTCAAATAAAGAAGCTAAAGAAATAGCTAAAGAATTATTATCCCAAAATGTTGATTTAAATATAATTATTGTTGCAACAGGACTAGCAAAAGACGAAATAGAAAATTTAAAATAAATTTAAGTTTGGAACATAAAATATTAAAACACCTACACTTTATTTGTATGTAGGTGTTTATTTTTAATCATCAAATCTTCTTTCTAAATTGACAAATTTTGTATAGCTTCCAAGCCATAATAATTCAACTGTTCCTGTTGAACCTCCTCTATGTTTTGCTAAAATTACTTCTGCAATATCCTTTTTTTCACTATCTTGATTGTAATAATCATCTCTGTATAAAAACATTACTATATCGGCATCTTGTTCTATAGCTCCAGATTCACGAAGGTCTGATAGCATTGGTCTATGGTCTGGTCTTTGTTCTGCAGCTCTTGATAATTGTGATAATGCTATTACTGGAACATTTAGTTCTTTTGCCAGTATTTTTAAAGAACGACTTATTTCTGAAATTTCTTGTTCACGACTTCCATTTCTTTTTCCACTACCTTGTATTAATTGTAAATAGTCTATTACTACTAGACCTATATTTTTTTCTAACTTTAGTTTTCTACATTTTGCTCTTATTTCTGTTATGTTTATTCCTGGTGTATCGTCTATATAAATTTCTGCTTCTGATAGTGGTCCTATTGCTGATGCAAGTTTAGTCCAATCTTCTTCTTCTAATTTTCCTGTTCTTACCTTATTACTATCTACCATTGCTTCACTACATAAAATTCTGTTTACTAATTGTTCTTTTGACATTTCTAGGCTAAACATTGCTACCGGTACATTTGCTTTTATAGCTGCATTTGTTGCAATATTTAGTGCAAATGCTGTTTTACCCATAGCAGGTCTTGCAGCAATTAGTATCAATTCTGAACCATGAAATCCAGCTGTTCTATAGTCTAACTCTACGAATCCTGATGGAATTCCTGTTATATGTTGCTTACGATTATATAATTCTTCTAATTTTGTAAAGCTTTCTACTAAAACATCTTTTATTGGAGCATACCCCTTTTGGTTTTTTTCTTGCATAATGTTAAATATCTTTTTTTCTGCACCTTCCATAATGTCTTCTACTTCTTCTGATGGATCATATCCCAACTCTATAATTTCATTTGCTGTTTTTATAAGTCTCCTTAATATTGATTTTTCTTCTACTATTTTAATGTATTTCGTTGCATTTGCAGTTGTTGGTACCTTTTCTGGTAATTCCGCTAAATATTCTAATCCACCTACTTGTTCAAATTTCCCCATTGATTCTAATTCCGCTTTTACTGTAATAATATCAACTGGTTCTGCACGATTATATAAATTTAAAATAGCTTGATATATTGCTTTGTTATCTTCTCTATAAAAATCCTCTTCTTTAAGTACTTCTATAGCCGAAACAACAGCATCTCTATCTGTAAGCATACTACCAATAATTGCTTGTTCTGCTTCTAAATCATGTGGTGGCACCTTTCCTAATTCCATTTTTTCCTCCTTGGGTATTTCGTGTCCATTTTAATCTGTCTCTAATGGACATTTTTGTCCTATTTGGGAACAAATCTCCTAATTTACTATTTACTAATTACATCTATTTTTAAGTTTCCTGTTATTCCTTCGTATAATTTTATTTGTATTGTTCTTGCTCCTAATGTTTTTATTGTTTCTTTTAATTCTATTTTCTTTTTATCTATTTCTATTTTATAGTTCTCTTTTAATAGTTCTGCTATTTCTTTTGCTGAAACTCCTCCAAATATTTTACCATTTTCTCCTGATTTTACTGGTATCTTTAATTGGATTTTTGAAAGTTTTTCTGCTATTTTTTTTGCTTCTTCTTTTTCTTGTGATTTTTTAAAAGCATTCGAATCTTGCTTTGCCTTTAATTTACTCATATTTTCTTTATTTGCTTCTACTGCTAAGTTTTTTGGAAATAAAAAGTTTCTTGCGTATCCATCTGATGCATTTATTATTTGGTCTTTTTTTCCTACTCCTTTTATATCTGCTTTTAAGATTACTTTCATATTACCACGCCTTTCTATATGCTAATTTTTATGCCGTTTAATGTTATTTCACATTTAGTTCTACATCATATATAATACTGTGCGGAAAGAAATGTTATCTACAGCAGTAACATCACTTTTTCTTCGTTCACTTGCTCTACTATAGTTAAAATAGTAGT
>CALXCC010000082.1 GCA_944386705.1 uncultured Clostridia bacterium
AAGCAGAAGAAATTAATATTATAAAGAAAATTACAAAAACATTTGATTATGAAGAAGACTTAGAAAACTTTGGGAAAAATATGGATAAAATACAAAGAAAACTTCTAAACAAAGAAGAAACAGACAGCGTTTATATTACAACAACAAATTTAATAGAATTATTAAATAAGATGAAAATAAATGAAATTTTGCCAAAAGACATTGAAACAGCATTAAAAGAAATAAAAAAAGATGCAATAAGTGAAAAAACATTATCAGAACAAGAAGAATTTGATATATTTGGTGGTATATTTCAAGATTCTACTAAAGTGTCTAAAATAAAAAACAAGAAACATAGAGAGTTATCTAAAGACAAATTTAATATACTAGAAATTAATAAAAATACAAAACAATTAGGATTTAAACTATCTTTAGAAAAAGTAATTACAAATATAAAAAATGCTTTAGAAAAAGTTGTTATTACAGAAGCGATACCTGTATATAAAGCAATAGTAGAAGATAATTTAGACGATAGAAAAATAAACATATTTGATATTAATCCAGAAAAAGAAGTTAAAGAAATAATTGCAAAAGAAGGAAATAAAATTAACTTTTATAAAATCAATTTAAAAGAAGGTTCTAATGCTATAAGTTATACAAATAGTATTTTTTATGATAATCAAAATAAAACGTTACCAATTGGACAAGACTTATCAACTAAAATACTTGTTGACATAGCTAAATTAGATTTAAATTTAACAAACAAAACAACTTTTAAAATAGCAAAATTTGAAAATGAAAAAGATGATTTTTCAAAAATAGATATAAAAACAATTAATGTTTTTGAATATGATGTTGAAATGAAAAAACAAGCTTAGATTCAAAAAATTAATGCAACAAAATATGTAAAAAAATAGACACATATAGAAACCTAATATATAATGTTAAGTGACGAAACTAAACATTAGGAGGTTAATATATGTGTCAAAATAATTGTAACATAATTGAAGCAGAAAATAAAGAGGAAAGAAAAAGAAATTCAAGATTAAGTTATGAAGAGAGAATAGAAATAGAATCAATGTTGAGACGAAGAAAGAAAATGAAAGTAACAGAAATAGCAAAGGAATTAGGACGAGATAAGTCAGTAGTATCAAGAGAAATAAACAGAAATAGTTATCTAAAATGGGATGAAAGGACAGCAACATATAAGAAAGTGTATTCAGCAGGGAGAGCACAAGGAGATTATGAAAATAAAAGAAAGAATGCAGGAAGAAAATCAGCAGTAAGTAAAGATAAAAAGTTAAAGCAATATATAGAAGATAGAATATTAATAGATAAATGGTCACCAGAAGAAGTAGCAGGATATATAAAGAAACATGATATGAAGTTTGAAATACAACCAAGTTTCCAAGAAATATATTATTGGATAGAGATGAAACAATTAAAAATAAAAAGTTAAGATTTAACACATAAAAGTAAGTTAAAGCAAAAGGAAGAAAAAGTAGAAAAAGCGAAGAAAGGACCAAAACATAAAGAAAAAAGTATACACAATAGACCAGAAGAGATAAATAAAAACGAAGAATTTGGACATTGGGAATTAGATTGCGTAGAAGGAGTAAAAGAGAAAAAGAAAACGTATTTAACAATACTAGAAAGAAAGACAAAGAAATATATAGTAATAGAAATGAGAGAACATACAAATAGATGTGTAAAAGAGGCTATAGATAAGTTAGAAGAAAAATACGGAGAATATTTTAAAGAAATATTTAAGACAATGACAACAGATAATGGACATGAGTTTTTAAACTATGATAATATAGAGAGGTCAAAAAAAGACAGAAGAAAGAAAAGAACAAAAATATATTATACAGATCCATATAGTTCGTGGCAGAAAGGAATGAACGAGAATTGTAATGGAATACTAAGGAGGTTTATACCGAAAGGAACGGATTTAGAGACAATAAGTGAATATAAATTAGAATTAATATTAGAAAAAATAAATGGAAAGCCAAGAAAAATATTAAATTTTACGTCAGCAGAAGAGTTATTTAATATAGAAATAAATAGAATAAAAGGTGTAGCTTAATAGAAAAATATATATTAGGTTTTTGTTGCAATAGAATTTTGAATGGACAATGAAAAAACAAGAAGAAAAATAATTGATAAAAACTAGACAATTAAAAAAATATGTGCTAATATATATAAGTCTTTAAAAAGATTTTGTAATGGTTCAGAAAATCATTACAAAATATATGCAGGTATGCTGGAACTGGTAGACAGGATGGTCTCAAAATCTAAATGGATTTTTTTAGTGTAAAATCTTAAAAATACTGATAAATAAGAGGTTTAGGTTTTGGGAAGATATAAAAATTACTTAAATATCTAACCAAAATCTAACCAAAGTGATATTTGCCAAATTTTAATTTAATATATGCCGTTGTGGCGGAACTGGCAGACGCACAGCACTCAAAATGCTGCGAAGCTTCTTCATGTGGGTTCGAGTCCCACCAACGGCACCACAAATTAGTTTGATAAGGCTAATTGATTTTTAAGAATTTGAAGACTGCACTTCTTCATTTTTTTTTTTTTATGCTTATAGCATTTGATAATGCTTGAACAGATAAAGCTTTTGACTTACTATCTAAATGTGCATATATATTTGCAGTAGTTGAAAAGTTAGAATGTCCAAGCCATTCTTGAATTGCTTTCATAGGGATTCCTTTTGCAAGTAATAAACTAGCACAAGAATGTCTTAAATCGTGAAAGCGAATATGTTTTAATCCTTTATTATTTAATAATATTTTAAAATGTTCTGATACATAGTCAGGTCGTACAAGTTTTCCTTGTGGATTTACAAAAACATAATCTTTAAATTCATTTATATAAGTTTTTCCAAAAGCTTCTTTAAAAGCTTGCTGTTTCTTTTTAGTTTCTAATAATTTTTCAGATATTTCTTTTACTAGAGGTAAAGTTCTATAACTAGATTTGTTTTTAGTTCTATCTTTAGCTACGATTTGTCTTTTTCCATCGAGTTTAGCAATAACAACTGTATGCTTAATAGTTATTGTATTATTTTCAAAATCAAATGCATCCCATTTTAAACCTAAAACTTCACTTCTTCTTAAACCATAAAAAGCAGTCATTAAAATCATAAGTTCCATTGGATCATCTTTAGATTTTTCAAATAACTCATTTAGTTCATTTTCATTATAAAAACCACCAATATATTGTTATTTTTTAGGTCTTTGAATCTTATCAGCAGGATTACTAGGTATCAAATTCATTTTATATGCATAGTCTAAAGACTTTCTAATAAGTGCGTGATGATGAATAACTGTGTTACCAGATAGTCCTTCTGAAAATAAAACATTATAATAATTTTGTATATTTATAGGCTCTATATCAATTAATCTAATAGGATTTTCAGAAAAATATTTAGTTATTCTACCACTAATTAATTGATTATATGAGGTATAAGTAGATGGCTCTATTGTTTGTTTTACAGTTTCCAACCAATCGTTTATAAAATCTACAAATAATACATTATTGTTTTTATTAGTAGGAAATTGTTTAAAAAATTCCATATTTAGTTGTTTTTCAAAATCTGTTTTTAATTCTTCAGCTTTTGCTAAAGCTTGCTTTTTATTACCTCTAACTTTTAATTTTGTGGAAACCCATTTTTGTTTCCTTTTTCCGTCTTTATCTTTATAATTTAAAACAGCTTGATAAATGCCGTTTTTCTCTTGTAGGCTTACTGTTACCATTTAAAAACTCCTTTCTTTGATATAACAGACTAGATTTAACCTACTATTGATATAAATATATATTAACATCTTATCAATACAAAATCCAGTCTTAATTGTTTGTTGTTAGATAAGATATGACATTTGCTTTCGGTATTTTATATTCTCTACCTATTTTTAAAGACTTTATATTATTACTTTTGACTAAACGATAGGCAAGAGTAATACCAATGCCAAGCATATCTTTTAACTCTCTTACAGTTACTACATCTGGATAGGTAGTAAACATTAATTTGTAATTGTCTTTCACATTTTGCATAGAAAACCTCCTTTCATAATAAATTGCATAAAAAAAGACCATAAGGTCAAAAAATAAAAAGTATTATACATATACTTTTTTACTCTTAATAAAATTAGGGCTAATAACATTACTTACCCTTTTAGGAACATCAGCACCACATTTTAATTTTTTATTTAAAACTAAATCGCTAGAATTCTTATCATAAACAAAAGCACTTCTATTCCATTTAACATATGCTAAATCTGACATTTCATAAGAATAAGAAAGTTCTTTACTAGCTTCAATATGTTGTTTCTTTAACATTTCATCTAATTGTTTGTCAGCTTCAGTTTTTCTTTTGTTTTTAATCCATTCTCTTTTAGAAACTTTGCGATTTTCTTTACTAATTTTCTGTCTGTAAGCTTTTTCACTAGAATATCTACCATCCTTTTTTATTATTTTAGTAATATAAGATGAGCTTACTTCTAACTTTTTAGCTATATCATTAGGCTTTTCGTGAAAATCATAAAATTTTGAAATTATTGTATTTGTATCTACCATAAAACCTCCTCTCTGGTGAA
>CALXCC010000083.1 GCA_944386705.1 uncultured Clostridia bacterium
TTTTGGTGTACAGGATATTATGTAAGTACGGTAGGAAATAACAAGACAGCAGTATATAGATATGTACAAAATCAATTAAAAGAAGATATGATGTCAGACCAAATGACAATAAAAGAATATAAAGACCCTTTTAAGGGTGGTAAGTAAAAAGAACGCGAAAGGAATGGCGAAAAGCCGTCAAACGAAACCGCTTAAGCGGTAGCTAGTAACAAGGCCTTATAGGCCTATATGAAAATCCACGGGTTCTACCCGTGGATTGTTATTATATATGGGGCTTCCAACGGGAATTGAACCCGTGACCTCTACCTTACCAAGGTAGCACTCTACCTACTGAGCTATGGAAGCAAAATTAGGGACGTTTCCTTTTGGACATTTTGTCCAATTGGGGACATATCTTAAAAAATTATATACTAAGAATTGTAAAAAGTAAAGAATTTTACTTGACTTTTTATAAAAAAAATATTAAACTATTAACATAAGGTTAAAAACGAGTAAGAGAAAAGTAAAGTAAAACTTGCTGTTAGAGAGAATCGGTCATAGGCTGAAAGCTGATTCCAGAAAAGCTACTTGAAAAACTAACTCTTCTAGGGTTTCTAGTGAATAAGCTAGACGTGGTAAGATACGTTATAATCTGAAAAATCAAGTTAAAAATAGGATGGAACCGTGTTATAATAGCACTCCTATGGATTAAGAAAAATCCATTGGAGTGTTTTTGTTTTTTATAAAATAAGATGTGTCCCCAATTGGACAAAATGTCCAAAAGGAAACGTCCCCAAATTACCCAAATTATCCAATGGAAAAAAGGAGGAGTTTTTATGGTTAAAGTTACTTTGAAAGATGGCTCAATTTTAGAGGTACAAAAAGGATCTTCTATTTTAGAAGTAGCACAAAAAATTAGTGAAGGATTAGCAAGAAATGCAACTTGTGGAGAAGTAAATGGAGAAGTTAAAGACTTAAGATATGAGCTAAAAGAAGATTGCGGACTTGTAATTCATACTTTTAATCAAGAAGATATAGAAGGAAAAAAGGCTTATTGGCATACAACTTCACATATTATGGCACAAGCAGTTAAAAGATTATTTCCAGATGTGAAATTCGCAATTGGACCTGCAATTGACGAAGGTTTTTATTATGACTTTGATGTAGAAAAACCTTTTACAGACGAAGATAAGGTTGCAATTGAAAAGGAAATGAAAAAGATAATCAAGGAAAATATAGCTATTGAAAAATTTGTCTTACCAAAAGAAGAAGCATTAAAATTAATGGCTGACCAACCATATAAAAAAGAGTTAATAGAAGATTTAGAAGATGGAGAAGAAATTAGTTTTTACAAACAAGGTGATTTTACTGACCTTTGTGCAGGGCCACATCTAATGAGTACAGGAAAAGTAAAATCTGTTAAAATTTTATCTTCTTCAGGAGCTTATTGGAGAGGTAGCGAAAAAAATAAAATGCTACAAAGAATTTATGCAATTTCTTTCCCAAAAGCAAGTATGTTAGAAGAACATTTGCAACTGCTAGAAGAAGCTAAAGAAAGAGACCATAGAAAAATTGGAAAAGATTTAGACATCTTTATGACTCATAAATTGGTAGGTTCTGGACTTCCAATGTATTTGCCAAATGGTGCAACAATAAGAAGAATATTAGAAAGATATATTCAAGACAAAGAAATCTCATTAGGGTATAATCACGTATATACACCATCACTTGCAAATGTAGAACTATACAAAACAAGTGGACACTGGGATCACTACAAAGATGATATGTTTCCTGTTATGAAAATGGATAATGAAGAAATGGTTTTAAGACCAATGAACTGCCCACATCATATGTTAATTTATAAACATAATATGCATTCATATCGTGATCTACCAATTAGAATAGGAGAATTAGCTCACGATTTTAGATATGAAGCAAGTGGAAGTGTTTGTGGATTGGAAAGAGTACGTCAAATGTGTCAAAATGATGCACATTTATTCGTAAAACCTGACCAAATAAAAGAAGAAGTGGGAAGAGTATTAAATTTAATAAAAGAAGTATATCAAAAAGACTTTGGATTCCCAGCATCAAGCTTTAAATATAGATTATCATTAAGAGATAAAAATAATAAAGAAAAATATATTGATAATGACGAAATGTGGGAGACAGCAGAAAGTCAATTAAGAGAAATTTTAAAAGAATTAAATATTGACTTTTACGAAGCAGAAGGAGAAGCAGCTTTCTATGGACCAAAAATAGATATTCAAATAAAAACAGCTCTAAATCACGATATTACAATACCAACATGTCAATTAGACTTTGCTTTACCAGAAAGATTTGACTTGGAATATATAGGAGAAGATGGAAAAGCACATAGACCAGTTGTTATTCATAGAGCAATACTTGGTTCTTCTGATAGATTTATTTCATTCTTATTAGAAGAAACAAAAGGAAATCTTCCTGTATGGATTGCGCCTGTTCAAGTAAAAATATTACCAATTACTGACGACCAACAAGAATATGCTTATAGCCTAAAAGAAAGATTTGTAGCAAAAGGATTAAGAGTCGAAGTTGACGACAGAAACGAAAAAACAGGATATAAAATACGTGAAGCTCAATTATCTAAAGTTCCATATATGCTAATTGTTGGTAAGAAGGAAGTAGAAGAAAATAAAGTATCAGTTCGTTCTCATACAGAAGGAGACATTGGAGCTATATTAGTAGAAGAATTTGAAAATAAAATTTTAAAAGAAATCGAAGAAAAAGTTTAGATTGACTAATTGAGGCGTGAATATACTTTATAAAAATTTGAAAAATAAAGGAGAAGAAAATGAAATTAGGAATTGTAGGACTTCCAAATGTAGGAAAAAGTACGATGTTTAATAGTATAACAAAAGCAGGTGCAGAATGTGCAAACTATCCATTTTGTACAATAGAACCAAATGTTGGTGTAGTACCTGTACCTGACGAAAGATTAGATATGTTAACAAAAATGTATAAACCAGAAAAAACAACACACGCAGTTATTGAATTTGTAGATATAGCAGGCCTTGTAAAAGGTGCAAGCAAAGGAGAGGGACTAGGAAATAAATTTTTATCTCATATACGTGAAACAGATGCAATAGTAGAAGTTGTAAGATGCTTTGAAGATGGAAATGTAGTACACGTAGATGGTTCAGTAGACCCAATACGTGACATAGAAACAATAAATTTAGAATTAATTTTCGCAGATATAGAAACAGTAAATAAAAGACTAGACAAAGCAAGAAAAAATCTAAAGGCTGATAAAAAATACCAAGAAGATATTGATTTACTAGAAAAAATCAAAAGTGCTTTAGAAGAAGGAAAATCTGCTAGAAGTTTAGATTTTAACGAAGACGAAGAGTTACTTGTTAAAGATATGTTTTTACTTACAACAAAGCCAATTTTATACATTGCAAATATTTCAGAAGAACAAATAGAAAACGCAGATAATGATCCTTTAGTTTTAAAAGTAAAAGAATATGCTTCAAAAGAAAAAGCAGAAGTAATTCCATTATGCGTAAAAATAGAAGAAGAACTATCAGGCTTAGAAGACGAAGATAAAAAAGAAATGTTAGAAGCATTAGGTTTAGAAGAATCAGGGCTAGATAAGGTGATTAAAAAATCTTATGATTTATTAGGACTTATGTCATTTTTAACAGCAGGAGAGCCAGAAGTAAGAGCGTGGACAATAAAAAAAGGAACAAAAGCACCTCAAGCTGCTGGAAAAATCCATTCAGATATCGAAAGAGGATTTATAAAAGCAGAAGTTGTTTCTTATGACGATTTAATAAGAGAAGGAAGTATGGTGCTAGCTAGAGAAAAAGGATTAGTTAGACAAGAAGGAAAAGAATATATTATGCAAGATGGAGATATAGTATTATTTAAATTTAATGTTTAAGTTAAAAAATGTAATGATTTTGTAATGAAAATGTAAAATAAAAACATAAAAAAACTATTGACTAAAGATTATTTAAAGTATAAAATATATTAAGAAAAACAAAAGAATATATTATTTTATTTATTTTTATGTTTACTACTTGAATTATATTATTAAAAGTGGTATAATAATAAGCGATTATATAAATAATAATAATAAATATGTAGTAGAGGAGAAACAAAAATGAAAAATTCAAATTTATTTAAAGTATTTTCAATTTTAGTTATTAGTGTAATAATAATATGTTTTGCAACAACAGTACATGCAGAAAACAATACAGGAGGATTTAATGATTTAACAAATACATTAACAAATCCTAATACATCAGCAAATAACTCTGCAAATAATTCTTCAACAGGAAATAACACAAATATTTCAAATAATTCAAGTAATACAAATAATACAAATAATTCAAGCGTTTATACAAATGCTAACTTACCAAAAACAGGTATAGGAGATTCAGTTCCAGTTGTAGCATTAGTATTTGTATTTGGTATATCTGCAATATATGCGTATAAAAAAATAAAAGAATATAGAAATGTATAAAATATAACCAAAAAGGCTTCTTTATAAAAGAGGCCTTTTAATTTTGAAAATAGTTTTATTATTCTATTTGTTTGGATTTTACAATTAA
>CALXCC010000084.1 GCA_944386705.1 uncultured Clostridia bacterium
TTTGGAGTGGGTATTTTTGTTACTTTGTTCAAAACTATAAGTTTTCCGTTACCACGGGCATAGCCCGTGGTTTACCCCTGAAGTTAAAGAAAAGAGACAACTATTAAGTTGTCTCTTTTTATTTTTTACTAGATAGTTGGAACTATTACTTTCAATAGTCCTTCTATTGCATCCGAGGTAAATAATAACCTCGAATCAAAATTACAAAAAGTAGTATTTTGTAATTTTAATAAGTAGTCTTCTACATCCTTTATATTCTGATAATATATATCTAAACGTTTAGATATATTCTTATCATCATCTCTTTTTGTGAGCGGTGTGGTACAACGATCACAAATACCTATTATTTTAGGGCATAAATCTTTCTTTGAAAGATTATATGTGGTACCACATTTTGGGCAGATTCTTCTATATTCTACCCTTTTTATAATTTCCTCTTTAGTTGCTTCGAGTTTAATAATCTTAAAATCAAAAGATTTTAATGATAATAAACTCTCAGCCTGTACTAAAGTTCTGGGAAAGCCATCTAATACGACAACTTTCTCAGTTGTCGCTAATTTTTCTTTTACAACCTCTATTACATCCTGGTCATTTACTAAATCCCCAGTTGCAATTGTTTTTTGGAATTTTTTCTTAAGAAGACTACTAGTTTCAATAGCAGTATACTTAAGATTCTTTTTCTCAAGATACTTTATAATTTGGGATTTAAATGTTCCCTTTCCAGATGCAGGTGCACCTAGTAATATTACAACTATTTTTTTCATTTTGTATTCCTCCTTATGCTTTTAGTTGTACATCATCCTACTTACTAATGCCTTTAGCATTGTACTTTTTATTATAGCACATTTTTAAAATTTTTTCAAATTTTAAACCACTCTTTATTTAAGAGTGGTTTTCATTAAATATATTTTTTATTGCTTTTTTTCTAATTCTTTGAATTGCATTGTCAACAGATTTTACTGGGGAATCTAATTTTTCGGCTATTTTTACATAGCTTTCTCCTTTTAAAAATCTGTCTAGAACTTGTTTTTCAAATTTACTTAAGTTTTTGTTTACAGCATTTTCTACTTCTGTATAGTATTCTTGTTTCATAATAGTTTCTAATGGATCTTCTGTTGTTTCGCTATTAAATGTGTCTATTAATTCTACACTATCTTCTTCATTGTTATCATATGCTGCTGTATTTAATGACAAGTAAGAATTAAGTGGCATATGTTTTTGTCTATTTGATGTTTTTATTGCTGTTATTAGTTGTCTTTCTATACAGATATTTGCAAATGATTTAAAAGAATTTTGTTTATCTGGCTTATAGTTTTTTATTGCTTTAAATAGACCTATCATACCTTCTTGTATAATATCTTCTTTTTCAGCTCCTATCATAAAATATTTGCTTACCTTTATATTAACAAGCTCTTTATATTTTTCTAATAGATATCCTAAAGCCTCTTCGTCTCCTTGTTTAACTCCGAAATACTACTTCTTCGTCTGTTAAATTGCTATACTTGTCTGTGGTGAAAAATATGTGTTCGTTTTGCATATGTCAAAATACCTCCAAAAGCGCTTTTAATGTATTATATATGTCAAAAATACTAATGTCAAGCTGTTTTCTCAATTTCATTTGTTTTATTTTATTTTTTATACTAGCCTTAAGAGTTACACTATAATCCAAGTTCTGATTTTAGCATTTGCCACACATCTTCTGTTTCCATACCTTTTTGCCAAGATGCAACACCTGCTAAGTTGTTTTCTTTTATTAAAGATACTTTTGCTTTTAACGATTCAATGTCTTCGATCCAGATTTGTTTTTTGTTATTTCCATCCATATATTCTACATAGTTTTGTTTTAGTTCGTCATCCCACTTTCTTTCTACTCCAGCTGGAATTATGCTATCTATATCTTTCATATTTACTGTACTTCTACCAATTATTTTTCCATCTTGGTTAGTTGTCCAAATTCTTGTATAAAATGGTACTGCTAAAATAATTTTGTCTGGGTCTATTACTTCTGTTTGTAAGAACTTGTTTAAACTTAGTTTTACCCAATTATATCCCGCTGTTGTTCCTGGCCTTGTACTAGATACTCCGGTTTGGTCATATGCCATAAATATAATGTAATCTGCTACATCCCCTATTACGTGTCTATCAAAGCACATTGACCAAGTTTCTCCTCCATCTGGAGCTGTAACATCTACTGAAGTTACGGCACCTATCTCTTTTAGGCGTGGTGTTAATTCTATAATAAATCTTGAATACATATCTTTGTCTTCTGCTTTCATATTTTCAAAATCAACATTTATTCCATCCAATTTATATGTTACACATTTTTCTACGATACTTTCAATTAGTTGTTGTCTTTTGGTATAGCTGTTCATTATTTCAGATGTTATATTTAAACTTTCTTTTGCTGCTTCTGCATTTGATAACATTGGCCATACTTTATAGCCATTGCTATGTGCCCATTCGATATATGCTTGTCCCTTGCTTCCTACATTTTCCTTTAATTTTCCATCAGTTCCTAAATAGAAAAATGCTGGTGACACAACATTTACGCCATCAATAGTTGTACCTGTTCTGTCTGGTGCTGAACCATATTCAGAAAAATAGTCCCAAGTCAAATTTACTTTTCCTTCAACTTGTTTTGTTTCTTCCATATTTTCTCTTACTGTAAATTCATTTTCTAATTTGTTTGTTTTTATATATCCTAATTTCCCGTTTGCTGTTCTTATTTTAGAATATCCTTTGTCAGAAGATACTACTATAACACAATCACCCTTCTTTACTCTATCTACTGTTTTTGAAATGAAATTAGTAGAAGATTTAACAGCAAGATTTGATGATACAATTGCTCGTTTTTGCTCTCTATCTAAAGAATCCATTGCTACTACTTTTGTTTCTTCAATATTTGCAATTTCTACATCATATACATCTGCCATTTCAGACACTGGTAAATAAACTTCTCCGTTTTTTTCAATTGCATGAGCATATATTTCTTTTTCTGAACCATTTATTGTTATTTTATTTTCATCAAATCCAATTGTAGCAACTTTTTTTTCATAAGTTGTTATTATTTTATTTGTTTCTTTATCTTCATAAATATATTTATCAAAAAAATTTCCTACATCTGCTTCTGAAAGATAAATAATATTATCTTCTATTAATACGTCATTTTTTAAGTCGGAAGTAACATTTTTATTGTTAATAACTAGGTTAGTAGTCTTGTTTTTTCCTAAAATTATATAGTTGTTTGCTATCATTGCTACTGTAAATAGAATAATAAGAGCAATTATTGTAAAAAACGTTCTTATTATAACTTTCTTTTTCTTTTCTATTTCTTCTCTTGAAAATTTTCTTTTAGTTTTTTTATATTTTGATTCTTTTGTTATTTCTCTTCTTCCTTTTCTCATGTTTTTTCTCCTTATTTTTTATTTGCTACTTTACTATATCATAAAAACTTTTTTTAGCAAAGGAATTTTATAAAAAATTAATATTATTTTTTCATATCACGTAAGGTTTGTTTTTGCTCTTTTGTTATACGATATGACTCTATCGCCTTTTGCAATGCTTTATTATACGTAAATTTATCTAATTTAGCATATTTTAGATAATTTAGTGTTTTATCATAGTATTTAATAAGGCAAATGGAAATCGCCCACGCTACTGCCATTTGAATGTAATATTCTTCTCTTTTGATTGAATCAAAAATTCCAAAAATTTTTTCCAAATATTCGTCTTCTATATAAAAATCTAGTATCATAACTACAGAAAATCTAACTTCAAATTCTTTTTTAGAATTTATGTATTTTTGAATAAAATTCCACATTTCTTTTTTATGTTTCTTTGTTATTTTAAGTCCTGCACAAAAAGTATCGCAAACAGCCCAATTATCAATTTTTGGTACAAATTTTTTTATTTCTTGTGTAATAGAATTAAAGTCATCTTTTGCAAGTCCTATTACCATCCCTTGTAACATTATTTCTTCGTAATATTCATTATCAATATTTTTAATTAAAGTTTTCCAATCATATTGTTTTAATAATTCTTTTGCATAATTTCTAAGAATTGGGACTCTTATTCCTATTATATTTTCTGTTCCTGGGCATAATCCTTTATGGAATTCTTTGTATTTTTTATCTTGCATAGCTATTAATTTTTCTTTTATTTTTTGTTTTAAATTTTCTTCCATATTTTCTCCTAACTTTAAATTCCAAATTTAATCATATATATTTAAGTTTTCAAATAAGTGTAAAGATTTACAACGCAAAAAAACAGATATGCTTTATTATAACATA
>CALXCC010000085.1 GCA_944386705.1 uncultured Clostridia bacterium
TTTTCCATAGATTTTTCTTACACTAATCTTACATTTTTGTAAGGTTTGCTTTTTAATAAAGCAAATCAAACTGCTTTTAGTTTGTATAGCTTTGACTTCCTAATATATAAATAAAAAACGGCACATTATTTTCGGTATAATGTGTCGCTTTTTTATTATTAAGAATCTAAATGATTTATCTCAATTATTTTTGTTGAAACTTTTTTTACAAATGTTTCGTCATGTTCTACAAATATTAATGTAGGTTTATATTTTAGCAAAGCTTCTTCTATTTGTATTCTGGTTAATATATCTATGTAATTTAATGGTTCGTCCCAAATATATATGTCCGCTGATTCAGTTATACTTTTAGCAATTAAAACTTTCTTTTTTTGTCCTTCACTAAAATTTTGTATATCTTTTTCAAATTCTAAGTTTGAAACTCCCATTTTTACAAGCATTGCTTTAAATATTCCTTCGTCAATTTGATTTTTCCTTGCTATATTTCTTAGTGTTCCGCTTTAGGCTTTCAGTATTTTGTGGAACATAGGATATTTTCATATTGTTTACAGTTTTTAAATCTCCATCAAATTCTATTTTTTCTCCTAATATTAGTTTTAATATGCTTGATTTCCCTGCTCCATTTTTTCCTACAAGGCAAATTCTATCTCCATTGTTTATTTCAAATGATACTTTTTTACATATTTGCTTTTGATTGTACTTTATTTGTAAGTTATTTAGTACTACTAATGGATTTTTCTTGTTTTGTAATGGTTTTATTGTTAAACTATCATTTCTATCTATTTCTTTTAATAGTTGCCTCTTTTCTTCTATATGTTTTTCAATTCTATTTTCTATAGCTTTTGACCTTTTCATCATTTTTGCTGCCTGGTGTCCTATATATCCTTTATCTACTTTTGAGCCAGAATTTGTTGTTCCATTTTTTGTTTTTTCTACTTTGTCTGACCAATTTGATGTATTTTTTGAGGCAATTTCTAATCTTGCTATATCTTGCTTTAATTTTTTGTTTTGTGTTATTTCAAAATTATCACGCTTGTCTTTATTTTCCTGCCAAGATGTAAAGTTTCCCTTTTCTATTGATATGCTTTCGTTATTTATAGAAATAATATGGTCTACTACTTTGTCTAAAAATACTCTATCGTGTGAAACTAGAATAAATCCTTTCTTTTTACTTAAATATTTTGCAAGATTATTTCTTGTTTCTATATCTAAATGGTTTGTTGGCTCGTCTATTAATAAAAAATTGTTTTCTTTTAAAAATAGGCTAACTAAAAGTATTTTTACTTGTTCTCCACCACTTAATAAGTTATAATTTCTATACAAAATTTCACAGTCTGTGTTTAACAAATTTAATTCTTTTATAACTTCCCAATCTTCTGCATTTGGTGCTATTTTATTTACTATTTCTATTGCCATTTGTTCTTTATTTTCGACTTCAAATGGAAAGTAATCTACATCTACTGTCTTTAATATTTGTCCACTATATTTATATTTATCTAGTAATAATTTTAAAAAAGTGGTTTTTCCTTTTCCATTTCTACCAATTAGTCCTAATTTCCAATTGGTATCTATGTTTAATGATACATTTTCAAATACATTTTTTAGACTTCCGTCATATCCAAATGTTAAATTTTTTATTTGTATTGTTGACAATTTTTTTCTCCTTTTTTCTTTTTGTTTTATTTTTTAATTATTTTCGCCTAAAATTTTATATCCAGTTAAATCTGGTTTAGCTACATCTTCATCTGTTACAGAATCAATCATTACATTTCTATTTGTTTCCATTTTAAATATTATCCCTAATGGCACATAATCAATTCTCTTTGTAATTAGTCCTGTTTCTTCGTCAATTAAAAATTTTGTTGAAAATAATTCACTACCTTCTTTGTTCCATACTTTTACTAATACATAGCTTCTTCCTTCTATTTCTTGTCTTCCTAAATACTCAAATTCATAGTCAAAATGTTCTTCATCTGCAATTAAAGAATAATCAAATCCATATTGGCTATATTTGTTCATTTCTTCTAATTGACTTTCAGTTATTTTTGCATCACTTGCATAGTTCTCTCCATTAATTTGTCCCATTATTTGAATATCTTCTAATGTATTATAGTTGCGCCATGAAATTACTTCTTCATTATTTACAACTTTTACAACACCATCCTTTATAAAATATTCTGTTCTATTTTGCTCCATATCCCATAATACTTCTTGAACAGAACAATAGTAATAATTTGGATATTCTTTTCCTTTTTCTAATAAAGCAACTACCTCTTCTTTTGTCATAGGATTACTTTTGTCTAAATGTCCATCTGAATAAATTCCTACTTCATAAATCAAAACTACTGCAATTAAACAAGCAAGTATTATTAAAATCACTTTTAGTACTTTTTTTGTTTTTTTGGTATCTTTCTTTTCTTTTGGTGTTTTTACCTCTTGTTTTTCTTTTTCCATTTAAATTCCCCCTTATTTTTTCTTTTGTGTATCTTCTAAATTGCTAATCTAATTATATCTTTTCTTATTTTATTTTTCAATCATTATGAAAAAATAGCACAAAAAAGCTCATTTTTGTACTATTTTGTTTTTATATTATTTTTGGTATAAAGATCATAAGCCCTATAATAGCGCTTGCAATTGCCATAACTAATACTGCTCCTGCTGCTACATCTTTTGCTACTTTTGCTTTTTCATTTTTTTCGGTTGTTATCATATCAATAGTAGTTTCAATTGCAGTATTGAATAATTCTGCTGAAATTACAAGACCAAATAATATTATGCAGATTATCCATTCTGATTTACTAATTTTTAAGACTATTCCTGCTATAATAACAAGTATCATAATTACAATATGTATTTTCATATTTCGCTCTGTTTTAAATGATGTTATTATTCCTTGGAATGCATATTTAAAACTATTTATTATTTTCTTTGTTTTCTTTATCATTTTTCTTTTCTCCTATAACTTGTTTAAATATCGTAGTGTACACTATTAAGTAAGCTATTGAAAATGCAAATCCTGCAATAACATCACTTGTGTAATGTACCCCCAAGTAGATTCTACTTGTTCCTATTAAGAAAATTAATATACCTAAAATTGATATTAATGTTATTTTTAATTTTTTATTTTTTATATAATGATACACTAGATAAATTAGGAAGCCATAAAATGCCATACTTACCATTGAATGACCTGACGGAAAACTATATCCACTTTCTGTTATTAATTGATATTCTGAAGGTCTTGGCCTTTTTACTATAAATTTTAATATTTGGTTAAATATTAATGCAATTATTGGGTTTAATGCTATTGCAATTGCTATTTTTTTGTTTTTTATTACTACTATTAGGATTGCTGTTATTATTATTAGTGGTATTGTTCCTGTAAGGTTAGTTATTACTTTTACTATTGGTGTTAAACTGTCGGAGATAAGATATTTTGATATTAAGTAGTATCCTATTATATCTTTTTTCATTATTTCTTTTTCAAATACATCTTCTGCTATTGCTGTAAATATTATTATGCAAATAGCAAATATTATCCATTTAAAGTTTTTTGAAATATATTTTTTTATTTTTTCTTTCTTTTGTTCCATTTCTTTTCCTTTTCTTTTTTGTTTTTTAATATTTTATCACGTTTCTTTTTTTATTACAAGATTTTAATGAACTTTAGGGACGTTCCTTAAAGTTCATTTGTTAACCTTTTAGTTTCTTTTGCTATCATTAATTCTTCATTTGTTGGAACAATATATACTTTTACTTTTGAATTAGCTGTAGAAATTTCCTTTTCTTCTCCTCTTATGTTGTTTGCATCTACATCTAGTTCAACTCCCATAAAAGCTAATTTTTCGCAAATTCCTTTACGTATGTTAATTTGGTTTTCTCCTACTCCACCAGTAAAGATAATATAATCTACACCATTCATAACAACTGCATATTTTGCAATGTAACTTGCAACAGCATATTTAAAGCTTTCCATAGCAATTTCTGCTCTTTCGTTTCCTTCGTTTGATGCTGTTTCGATTACTCTAAAGTCTGGTGCTAGTCCTGAAATTCCTGCTACTCCTGATTTTTTATTTAATATGTCTTCCATTTCTCCAGCTGTGATATTTTCTTTTTTCATAATGTAAGTTAAAACAGATGGGTCTAAATCTCCACTTCTAGTTACCATTGGAATTCCTCCCAATGGTGTTAATCCCATACTTGTATCTACTGATTTTCCTCCATCA
>CALXCC010000086.1 GCA_944386705.1 uncultured Clostridia bacterium
TGATATCTACACCACATCTACGTAAGTATGCTGCCGCTTCAAATGTTCTTACACCAGTTTTAAATGTAAAGTTTTTAGTATCCATCATAATTCCCGCATATAGGCTTTCTGCCTCTATATTTTTCAAATTAATTTTTGCTTCAGCATATTGTAATAACTCTGTTACTAGTTCTGCTGCTGAAGATGCATAAACTTCTTGGAACATTAATGTTGCATTTTCTATAAAATCTGCACTTCTTCTGTGATGGTCAATTACAACTACTTTTTTACATTTTTCTAATAATTCTGGTGCATCAACATAGTTGATTTTATGAGTGTCAACTACTACTAGTAATGTATCTTCATCAACATTTTCTAATGCAACTTCTTTATTAATTATTACATCTTCATATTCTGGCTCTTTACTTACAGACTTCTTAAAGGATTCTAAAGCTGGTGTATTTTCACTACATACTATATATGCATTTGCATCAAGAGTTTTTGCTAAACGATAAATTCCCATACAAGACCCAATGCTATCCATATCTGGATTTGTATGTCCCATAACCATTATTTTATTTGATTCTTTAATTAAGTTTTCTAAAGCATGTGCTACAACTCTTGCTTTTACTTTTGTTCTTTTTTCTACTTCTTCAGCTCTACCTCCGAAGAATTTATATATTTCGTTTTCGCGAATTACTGCTTGATCTCCTCCACGACCTAAAACAACATCCATTGCTCCTCGTGCTGATTTGTATTTTTCTTTATCTGTAGCTCCTTCATTTGATATTGCTATACTTAAAGTAAATTGTACTTTTTCTTTTGTATCAATTTCCTTAATTTTATCTAGAATGCTAAATTTATCTTCTTTTATATCATCTAAATATCTTTGTTCAAATAGATATACATATCTATCTCTATCAGATTTTATTAAAACTCCATTTGTTTTATTTGCCCAATCAAACATTTCTTTATCAATTTCTGCTGTAATTAATGGTTTTTCACTAGCATCTAGACGTTGCATAGTTTCCTCATAATTGTCTACCATAATGATTCCAACACATGATTTTGAATCTTTATATTCTTTTTGAAGTTTAATATTTTCTGTATCGTCTATAAAATATAAAATAATCATATATTCTTTTTTATTTTTCTTTTCTTTTATTTTGTTTTTGAAATTCACATATCTTCCAACAATTTTGTATACTTTATTTCCTATTTTCATTTCTCTAGAAATGTCTTTACTTATGTTTTCTTTTCTTTTTTGTATTTCGTCTTTAATATCGAATATTAAATCATTTATATATGTATTAATATCTATATTTGCAAATTCTGATACAAATTTAGAACTTTTCCATATAAGTTTTCCGTCTGTTTCCAAAATAATCAAAGGAAATGGTGAATTTATTAAACTTGTTTTAGCTGCTGAATCTACCGTTAGAGTAAGGTCTTGTAAAGTTTCTGAAATCTCACTCTTCCTTTTTTTATTTGTATAATATGTATAAACTACTACTACTATATATAATACTATAGATGGAATAATCATTTTAATATTTAAAATACTTATAACTATTAGTAATAATAAAATAAGTACCAAATATATTTTTGTTCTTGATAATAATGTTTCAAACACTTTTCTGTTGTTGTTTTGCATAACTCTTCTCCCTTATAATCTTTCTATTTTATTTTACTAGCAAATACTACTTTTGTCAAGAAAAGCTCGCACTAGAAAATCTAATGCGAGCTTTATTATTTTTTATTTTATTCTACGTTTGAAACTTCTTCAAGTTCTTTTTCTGTACTTATATGAATATTTTGATATTTTTTCATTCCTGTTCCTGCTGGGATTAATTTACCAATTATAACATTTTCTTTTAATCCAACTAAATCGTCTACTTTTCCTTTTATTGCTGCTTCTGTTAATACTCTTGTAGTTTCTTGGAATGATGCTGCAGATAAGAAGCTGTCTGTTGCAAGTGATGCTTTTGTTATTCCAAGTAATATTCTCTTACCTGTTGCTGGACGTTTTCCTTCTGCTATAGCTTTATTGTTTCTATCTTCAAATTCATACATATCCACTAATGAGCCTGGGAACATATCTGTATCGGCATTATCTTCGACTCTTACTTTTTTAAGCATTTGTCTTCCTATTACCTCAATGTGTTTATCGTTGATATCAACACCTTGGTTTCTATATACTTTTTGTACTTCTGTAATTAAGTATTCGTATACTCCCTCTGGTCCTTTGATTTCTAAGATTTCTGCTGGATTGATTGATCCTTCTATTAGAGGGTCTCCTGCTTCTACCATATCTCCATCTTTTACTTTCATTTTTGAACCAAATGGTATTGTATATGTTTTAGAATTATCTTTGCTTGTTACAATAACTTCTTTTTTCTTCTTTGTTTCTTTAATTTTTACTTTACCATCAATTTCAGAAATAATTGCTAATCCTTTTGGTTTTCTAGCTTCAAATAATTCTTCAACTCTTGGAAGACCTTGAGTAATATCTGCTACACCTGCAACACCACCAGAGTGAATAGTTCTCATTGTAAGCTGTGTACCAGGTTCACCAATAGATTGTGCAGCAATAATACCAATAGATTCTCCAATTGATACTAAGTCTCTTCTTGCTAGTCCCATACCATAACATTTTTGACATACACCACGTTTTGAACGACATCCAAGTACTGAACGTACTTTTAGCTTTTCAATTCCAGCTTCTACGATTTTATCTGCAATTGCTTCATTAATCATAGTATTTGTATCTACAATTAATTCTTTTGTTTCTGGATTATATACGTCTTCTACTACATATCTTCCTATTAGTCTTTCTTGCATTTTTTCAATTATTTGGTTTCCGTCTTTAATGTTATAAACTACTATTCCGTCGTGAGTTCCACAGTCATGTTCTCTTATGATTATATCTTGTGATACATCAACTAATCTTCTTGTTAAATATCCAGAGTCTGCTGTTCTTAAAGCTGTATCTGAAAGTCCTTTACGAGCTCCATGGGCTGAAATAAAGTACTCTAATGCATCTAGTCCTTCTGCAAATGATGATTTTATTGGAATTTCAACCGCTTTACCTGTTGTACTTGCCATAAGACCACGGATACCTGCAATTTGTCTTAATTGGTTCATATTTCCACGGGCTCCAGATTTAACCATCATATATATTGGGTTTAATTCATAAAAATTATCTTCCATTGCTTTACTTACTTTATTTGTTGTATCTTCCCAAACGTTGATAACTGCATTATATCTTTCATCATTTGTAATTAAACCACGTGCATATTGTTTTCTTATTGTTTCTACTTTTTCATCTGCTTCTTTTAATAAACTTTTTTTAGCTTCTGGCACTTTTACGTCATCCATAGAGAATGTAATACCAGCTAGAGTAGAATATTTGAATCCTAGTGCTTTAATATAGTCAATTACTTCTGCTGACTCTGTTAATCCATGTCGACTAATTACTTTTTCTATTATTGTTCCCATTGATTTTTTCATAACTGGGAAACTAATTTCATATTGAAATGGATCTTTTTCTCTATCAATGAATCCTAGATCTTGAGGAATTCCTTGGTTGAATATAATTCTTCCAACACTTGTTTCTATTTTTTGAGATTTTATTTCGCCATTAATTTCTTTTGTTATTCTTACATAGATTTTAGCATGAATTCCAACATCATGGTTTTCATATGCCATAATTGCTTCTTCAGGATCTTTAAAGTATTTTCCTTCTCCTTCTTCTCCATCTAATATCATTGTTAAGTAATAGCTTCCTAAAATCATATCTAGTCTTGGTACTGCAACTGACTTACCATCTTGTGGTTTAAGTAAGTTGTTTGTTGAAAGCATTAAGTATCTTGATTCAGCTTGTGCTTCTGGTGATAATGGTAAGTGAACTGCCATTTGGTCACCGTCGAAGTCAGCATTGAAGGCTTCACAAACTAATGGGTGAAGTTTTATTGCTCTTCCTTCTACTAAAACTGGTTCAAAGCTTTGGATACCAAGTCTATGTAATGTTGGAGCACGGTTTAGCATTACTGGATGATCTTTTATAACTTCTTCTAAGATTCCCCATACTTCTGGTCTTAATCTTTCTACCATTCTTTTTGCATTTTTTATGTTTTGTGCAATTCCTCTTCCTACTAATTCTCTCATAACAAATGGCTTAAATAATTCAACTGCCATTTCTTTTGGAAGTCCACATTGATAAATTT
>CALXCC010000087.1 GCA_944386705.1 uncultured Clostridia bacterium
CAATAATAGATGCAAGTGCACTATTAGTGTTAAATCCAAATACAAAGATAAATTTATCGGGAAACATAAATTTATCCCAAGAATCAAAAACAGCATTATCTAATCATTTCAAAAATAATGTTACATTTTAATATATAGTGTACACTTTGAAGTGTGCACTTTTTATATTATAAATTTAAGATGATATGAAAAATGTTCAAGTAAAATATAAAAAAAGTAGAAGATATTGCTAGGTTAATGATTGCTTCATACAAGACAGAAGTAGCAAGTTATGACCAGTATAAGTTCAGAGACAATGAAGAAAAGCAAAGTTGGGCTGAACAGGCAAAGATAAGAGTAAACAGAACTGGAAACTCATATAATGAATATATCCTGAAAAACTCTTATATATGAGAAAACAATATCACTATGGAAATTGTTTATTCTTTACCTATGGTCGAATAGAATAGTAAATTAGAAATACCCCAGGGAGTGTTTTACACCCCTGGGGCTTTCTAATATGAGTTATCTCGAAGAAATAGTTTCTGGGAATTAGAATTTTTAAGGATGAATTCTTTTCCATTTAAATAATTCAAAATATTACTATCCGTTTTAAAATTAAACTTTAAAATATAACTTTGAAGCATCTGATATTTTTTGCCAAAAATCCTATTAATTTCATTTATCCCATATTTCCCGATCACCAACAATAGGAAATCCCAAGTGAGCTAAATGTGCGCGAATTTGATGTGTTTTACCCGTTTCAATTTCTACATCCAAAAGAGAAGTATTATTATCTCTTTTTTCTAAAACATCATAAGTAGTGATAATTTTTTGATACCCTTTTTTAAAAAAGCTACTTATATAAACAATAGACTTCTTATTATCCTTAAACAAATAAGCTTCACATCTTTTATGATTTTCAGGTGGAATTCCATAAACTAAGGCCAAATAATGTTTTTCAATTTCGTGATTCTTAAATTTATTCAAAAGAATATCTAAAGAAATTTGATTTTTTGCAAACAAAATTAGCCCTGTAGTATTTCTATCTAATCTGTGACAAGGCATAGGTTTAAAACTACTAAAATTTGCGTATTTTTGATGAACAAAAGTAGTTAAACTATTTTGTCCAGTTACTTCTAGATTGTAAGGCTTATTGATAATTAAAATATTTTCATCTTCAAAAAAAACATCTATATCAAATTTGTTTTCTAATAATTTATCAGTAATATAAACTTCAATAACATCACCTTCAAAAACATCAACAACTTTAGTAGTTCTTTTACCATTAATTTTTATATCTTTTTTTCTTAAAGTTTTATAAAACAAATTAGATGTAAGGTTTGGTATATTATTAAATAAAAATTTATTCAATTTTTTTCCACTGTTATTTTTATCAACTATTAATTTTTTCATATCAGTATTATAACGAATTATAGACAAAAATACAATAGTTAAACAGCAAGTTAGGAAAATGGCAAATTAATGCCAAAGTAGTAAAAAATTTGATTCAAGCTGAAATTAAAAAGAAACAAAAAAATAAAAATAGAAGTTATATATTAAAATCTAAATGAATAAAATAGATATGTGAAATTTATGTGAAATTTATAAAAATACTATTGACTTTTATAAAAAAAGGGTATAAATTATTAGCAGTTAAGCATAGAGAGTGCTAAAAAACAAAAATACTAGAGGGAGGTAATGAATAATGATTAAACCATTAGGAAGTAGAGTATTAATAAAAATGAAAGAAGGCGAAGAAACAACTAAAAGTGGTATAATACTTGCTGGTTCAGCACAAGAAAAGCCACAAATAGCAGAAGTAATAGAAGTAGGTCCTGGAGAAATAATAGACGGAAAACCAGAAACCTTACTTGTAAAAAAAGGTGACAATGTAATGATTAGCGAATATGCAGGAACTAAAATTAAATATAACCAAGAAGAGTATATAATTGTAAAACAAGATGATATTTTAGCAATTGTTGAATAAACTTTGAACTATGAACTTTAGGGACGTTCCTTAAAGTTCACAAGATTAAATGAAAAAAATAAATTTGAAAAATGAACTTTAAGGAACGTCCCTAAAGTTCATAGAAGGAGAGATAGAAATGGCAAAGATAATTAAATTTGGTGAAGATGCTAGAAAATCTTTATTAGAGGGTGTAAATAAATTAGCAGATACAGTTAAAGTAACACTTGGACCAAAAGGAAGAAATGTAGTGCTAGATAAGAGCTTTGGAGCTCCACTTATTACAAACGATGGTGTAACAATAGCAAAAGAAATTGAATTAGAAGATAAGTTTGAAAATATGGGAGCTCGTTTAGTAAAAGAGGTTTCAACTAAAACAAATGATGTTGCAGGTGATGGTACAACAACAGCTACAGTTTTAGCTCAAAGTATGATTAAAGAGGGAGTAAGAAACGTAGCAGCAGGAAGTGACCCAATGGCAATTAAAAGAGGAATTGATAAAGCGGTAAATGTTGCAGTTGAAGGATTAAAAGAAATTAGTTCTGAAGTAAATGGAAAAGAAGATATTGCAAGAGTTGCAAGTATTTCAGCTAATAATGAAGAAGTTGGAAATCTAATTGCAGAAGCTATGGAAAAAGTTTCTAAAGATGGTGTTATTACAATTGAAGAGTCTAAAACTTCTAATACAGAATTAAATGTAGTAGAAGGTATGCAATTTGATAAAGGATATTTATCACCATATATGGCAACAGATACAGAAAAAATGGAAGCTGTTTTAGATAATCCATATATTTTAATTACAGATAAAAAGATTAGTAATATTCAAGAAATATTACCTTTATTAGAAGCTTTAATGCAAGAATCAGGAAAACTATTAATTATCTGTGACGATATGGAAGGAGAGGCTTTATCTACATTAATTTTAAACAAATTAAGAGGTGTTTTAAATGTTGTAGCTGTTAAAGCTCCAGGATTTGGAGATAAGAGAAAAGCAATGCTTCAAGATATTGCAACATTAACAGGAGGAGAAGTAATAACTTCTGATTTAGGTCTAGAATTAAAAGATACAACAATTGCACAATTAGGTAGAGCAAAACAAGTTAAAGTACAAAAAGAAAATACAATTATAGTAGATGGTGCAGGAGATAAGGGGCAAATAGCTGATAGAGTTGCACAAATAAAAGCTCAAATAAATGAAACACAAAGTGATTACGATAAAGAAGGATTACAAGAAAGATTAGCTAAAATTGCAGGTGGAGTTGCAGTAATTGGAGTAGGTGCAGCAACAGAAGTTGAAATGAAAGATAGAAAACTAAGAATAGAAGATGCATTATCTGCAACAAAAGCAGCAGTAGAAGAAGGTATAGTTGCAGGTGGTGGAACAGCATTAATAAATGTAATTCCAAATGTAAGTAAATTAGTAGAAAAATTAACAGGAGGAGAAAAATTAGGAGCAGAAATTGTTCTAAAAGCATTAGAAGAACCAGTAAAACAAATAGCTAGAAATAGCGGATTAGAACCAGCGGTAATTGTAGATAAAGTGAAAAATTCAGAAGTAGGAGTTGGATTTGATGCAGCAAAAGAAGAATATGTAGATATGAAAAAAGCAGGAATTGTAGATCCAACAAAAGTAACAAGAAGTGCACTTCAAAATGCAGCATCAATAGCATCAATGGTACTTACAACAGAAAGTTTAGTTACAGATGCACCAGAACCAAAAGGCTGTAACTGTGGAGGACATGGAGAAGGAATGCCAGCTGGAATGGATGGAATGTATTAATTTAATAAAATAGAGAAATATGTTATACTAGATATGCCTGAAGTGCATACACTAACAAAAATAAAAATTTCAAACATCGTGTATAGTGATTATTAATATATTATACACGATGTTTTTGAATATCAAAACATATTATATTTTACAGTGTTAAAAAATTTTAAGTATAGGAATTATTATTATTTCAAAATTTATCAAACTTTAAGGAAATAAAAAATATTGATTTTTACTATTAGATATATTATAATGTGTTTGATAACTTTTTAATACAAAATGGGACAAACTGTGCAAAATAAACAACCAAAAAGTAAAATAAAAGTTGTCAAAACTAATGGGAGATAAACCAAAATCTTTTTAATGCCAATATAGCTCAGTTGGTAGAGCAACGGATTCGTAACCCGTAGGTCGGCAGTTCGATTCTGCCTGTTGGCAC
>CALXCC010000088.1 GCA_944386705.1 uncultured Clostridia bacterium
TTCTTTCATTGGTTTGTAAACTTCGTCATCTGGATTTGTTGATGTGCTTTCTAATACTTGTAATGAAGATCCTTTTATAATTGGAATATCATCTCCTGGGAAACCATATTCTGATAATAGTTCTCTAACTTCCATTTCAACTAATTCTAATAATTCTGGATCGTCAACCATATCACATTTATTTAAGTAAACAACGATGTATTTAACACCTACTTGTCTAGCTAATAAGATGTGTTCTCTTGTTTGTGGCATTGGGCCATCTGCTGCTGAAACTACTAATACAGCACCGTCCATTTGAGCTGCACCAGTAATCATATTTTTAACATAATCAGCGTGTCCTGGACAGTCAACGTGTGCATAGTGTCTATTTTCTGTTTCGTATTCTACGTGAGCTGTGTTAATTGTAATTCCTCTTGCTTTTTCTTCCGGAGCACCATCGATTTGATCATATGCTTCATATTTAGCTTTTCCTAATAATGATAAATATTTAGTAATAGCTGCTGTTGTTGTTGTTTTTCCATGGTCAACGTGACCAATTGTACCGATATTAACGTGTGGTTTTGTTCTTTCGAATTTTGCTTTTGCCATTTTTTAATTCCTCCTCTTTTTTTAGTTAACCTTTCGCAGGTTACTTTTATTTTAATAAATTTAATAACTATTTCATTTTGCATAAGCATTTTATAACATTTTTGTTAAAAATGCAAGCTTTTTGTTTTTCTTATTTATTTTTCTTATTTATTTTTAATAAAAAATTGGTATATTGTAAATTTTTGATATTACAACCAAGCTGATTGTGTACGTTGGTACATCTAAGTTTGAGGGTAATATCAAAAATGTGCAAGATGCTAATTTTAGATTAAATTTTAGTCTTTTTTAGCTCTTGAAGAAACAATGGCTTCAAAAACTGATTTTGGAACTTCTTCATAATGAGATGGTTCCATAGAGTATGTTCCTCTACCTTGTGTTCTAGAACGTAATTCAGTTGCATAACCAAACATTTCTGAAAGTGGAATAAATGCATGAATTTCTTGCATTCCATCTGTTCCGTCCATTCCTTCCATTCTACCACGTCTAGAATTTACATCTCCAATAACATCTCCCATATATTCTTCTGGAACTGTTATTTCAACTTTCATAATTGGCTCTAAGATAACTGATTTTGCTTGTCTCATACCTTCTTTAAATGCCATAGATGCTGCAATTTTGAAGGCCATTTCTGAAGAGTCAACTTCGTGGTATGAACCATCAACTAATGTTACTTTGAAGTCTGTAACTGGGTAACCAGCAAGGATACCACTTTCTGCAGCTTCTCTCATTCCTTGTTCAATTGGTTTAATATATTCTTTTGGAACAGCTCCTCCGACAATTTTACTTTCGAATTCGATTCCTTTTCCTGGTTCTAGTGGTTCCATTTCAAACCATACATCACCGTATTGTCCTTTACCACCAGATTGACGAATGAATTTACCTTGAACTTTTACTTTGTTTCTAATTGTTTCTTTGTAAGCAACTTGTGGTTTACCTACATTACATTCTACTTTAAATTCTCTTTTTAAACGATCAACAATGATATCTAGGTGTAATTCACCCATACCAGCGATGATTGTTTGTCCAGTTTCTTGATTTGTATAAGCTTTAAATGTTGGGTCTTCTTCTGCTAGTTTTCCTAATGCGATACCCATTTTTTCTTGAGCTGCTTTATCTTTTGGCTCAATTGCTATATCAATAACTGGTTCTGGGAATTCCATAGATTCTAGGATAATTGGATGGTCTGGATCACATAGTGTGTTTCCTGTAGTAACATCTTTCATTCCTACTGCTGCTGCGATATCTCCAGCATATACTTTGTCGATATCTTCTCTATGGTTTGAATGCATTTGAAGAATTCTTCCGATTCTTTCTTTTTTATCTTTGCTTGAGTTTAATACTGTTGAACCTGATTCTAAAGTTCCTGAGTAAACTCTGAAGAAACATAATTTTCCAACAAATGGGTCTGTTGCAATTTTAAATGCTAATGCTGCAAATGGTTCTGAGTCAGAAGTTTTTGCTTCTGTTTCTTCTCCATCTAATGTTTCACCTTTAATATTTGGTATATCTAATGGTGATGGCATATAGTCAACTATTGCATTTAATAATTCTTGTACACCTTTGTTTTTGTATGAAGAACCACATACTACTGGAACTATTTTGTTAGCAATTGTACCAACTCTTAGTCCTTTTTTGATTTCTTCTTCTGTTAATTCTTCACCTTCTAGGTATTTCATCATTAATTCTTCGTCTTGATCAGCTACTGCTTCAATCATTTCATTTCTGGATTTTTCTGCATCAGCTACCATATCTGCTGGTATATCTGTTTCTTCGATTTCTTTTCCTAAATCGTCTTTATGGATAAAGGCTCTCATTTTAATTAGGTCTACTATACCTTTAAATTGGTCTTCTGCTCCTATTGGTAATTGGATTGGAACTGCATTTGCTTTTAATCTATTTTTTAATTGATCAACGCAAAGCATAAAGTTAGCTCCTGTTATATCCATTTTATTTACATATACCATTCTTGGTACACTGTATTTATCAGCTTGTCTCCAAACTGTTTCTGTTTGTGGTTGAACTCCACCTTTTGCTGCTAAAACTGTAACAGCACCGTCTAGAACTCTTAGAGATCTTTGTACTTCTACTGTAAAGTCAACGTGTCCAGGTGTGTCAATAATATTGATTCTATTATTGTTCCAGAAACATGTTGTAGCAGCAGATGTAATAGTGATACCTCTTTCTTGTTCTTGTTCCATCCAGTCCATTGTAGCAGCACCTTCGTGAACTTCCCCTATTTTATGAGTTTTTCCTGTATAGAATAAAATTCTTTCTGTTGTTGTTGTTTTTCCGGCATCAATGTGTGCCATAATTCCTATATTTCTAGTTCTTTCTAGTGGGTATGCTCTTCCTGCCATTTCTATTTTCCCCCTTCCGGTTTTTCTTTTATTTATCGGTTTTAAATTTTTATTAAAATCGTTAAGATGTATATTATGCATCTAATCTGAGATTTTGATTAAAAGTTATAAGATGTGCATTTTACATCTAATTTAAATTTTGATTCAAAATGGTAAGATGTGCATTTTTGATAAATAAGACAAGCCGAAGGTGTACGTTTTGTACATCGAGGTTTGTATTATTTAGCGAAAATGTGCAGATTACCGTTTTCAATCAGAATTTTACCATTTATAGTGAGCAAACGCCTTATTAGCCTCTGCCATTCTATGTGTATCTTCTTTTTTCTTGAATGCTCCACCGTTTCCAGCTACAGCATCTAATAATTCTCCTGCTAATTTTTCAGCCATTGTTTTTTCATGTCTGTTTCTAGCATATGTTACGATCCATCTTAGACCTAATGTTTGTCTTCTTTCTGGTCTAATTTCTAATGGTACTTGGTATGTTGCACCACCTACTCTTCTTGCTTTTACTTCAAGTACTGGCATAACATTTTCTAAAGCTGCTTCAAAAACTTCTAATGGATTTTTTCCTTCTCTTTCTTTAATAATGTCAAATGCATCATAAACTATTTTTTGAGCAACTGATTTTTTACCATCTAACATTATGTTGTTAACTAATTTTGTAACAACTTTGCTATTATAAATTGGATCTGGTAATACTTCTCTTTTTGCTATATATCCTTTTCTTGGCACTATTCTTCCCTCCTTAAATTTTATTTAATGTTCTTTGAATACTTAAAAAAATATTCTAAAGGTACTCTGAAAAGTTTTTTCTTTCCCGTATAGTGCTATATAAATCTATTCTAAATTTAAGTACCTTAAGTTTAGTAAGAATTACAAGCACTTTGTTTTAATTTTTTTACTAAATTAAGCTTTTCCTAATTAATATTTTGATCTAAAGTGATAAGGTGTGCATTTTGGATTAGTCAGAGCAGGTTAAAACGTACGCTGTACGTCGAAATCTGAACCGATAACCAAAATATGCAAATTATTGCTTTAAATCTAAATATTCTATTTTTTAGGTTTCTTAGCTCCATATTTAGAACGAGCTTGCATTCTATCTTTAACACCTGCTGTATCTAATGTTCCTCTGATAATATGGTATCTAACACCTGGAAGGTCTTTTACTCTACCACCTCTTATTAATACAACACTGTGTTCT
>CALXCC010000089.1 GCA_944386705.1 uncultured Clostridia bacterium
TCTAAATCTCCACTTCTTGTTACCATTGGAATTCCTCCAAGTGGTGTTAATCCCATACTTGTATCTACTGATTTTCCTCCATCAACTGCACAAATACTAGAACCTTGTCCTAAGTGGCAAGTAACTATTTTTAAGTCTTTTACGTCTTTTCCTATAATTTCAGCAAGTCTTTGTGAGACATACATATGGGATGTTCCATGTGCTCCATATTTTCTAATTCCATAATTTTTATAGTATTCATAAGGAATTGGATAAATATAATTTTCTTTTGGCATTGTTTGATGGAATGTTGTATCAAATACTGCTACCATTGGTTTACCTGGCATTACTTTTTTACATGCTTCCATTCCTAAAACTGCTGCTGGATTATGTAATGGTGCAAATTCTCCACATTCTCCAATTTCTTTTATTACTTTGTCGTCAATTACAGCTGACTCTTTAAAAATTTCTCCGCCGTGAACAACTCTATGTCCTATTGCTTCAATTTCATCTAGGCTATCAATTACTTTATATTCTGGATTTGTAAGTTGTGCTAAAGTAAATTCAATTGCTTCTTTATGGTCATATGCAGGCTTTTTAATTTCCACTTTTTGCCCTTTAGCTTTGTGTGTAATAAAAGCTTCTTCTTCTCCTATTCTTTCATATTTTCCAGAAGCTAAAACCTCTTCTGTTTCCATATTAATTAATTGATATTTAAGTGATGAACTACCACAATTTAATACTAATATTTTCATTTTAATCCTCCCTTTTTAGCATTAGCAAGTAGGATAGAAAAAATATTTCATTTTGTTTTTTGTCTTTGTTTATCTTCCTAATTGCCAATTCTTTATTTATAAACTATTTTTACTTTTCTAAGCGTTTTATCGTTTCTCTTGCTATCATAAGTTCCTCATTCGTTGGAACTACAAATACTTTTACTTTTGACTCTGGCACTGATATTTTTGCTTCTTCTCCTTTTATTTTTTGATTTTTTTCTTTGTCTATTTTTACTCCAAATACTTCTAGTTTTTTACATATTTCTTCTCTTGAGTCTTGCCCTTTTTCTCCTACTCCTGCTGTAAATGTAAGTACATCTATTCCATTCATAGCAACAATGCATTTAGCAATATATCCTGCTACTGAATTGTGAAATATATCTAAGGCAAGTTTTGCGTGATGTCCTCCTGAAGCCGCGTCTACTTCTATATCTCTAAAATCTACTGATACCCCTGATATTCCATATGCTCCTGATTTTTTATTTAAAATATTTTCCGTTTCTTCTGGTGTTAAGTTTTCTTTTTGCATCATATATGTTACAACTGAAGGATCTAAGTCTCCACTTCTAGTTCCCATTACAATTCCACCTAATGGTGTTAATCCCATACTTGTTTCTACTGATTCTCCATTTTGTATAGCACAAACGCTTGCGCCTTGCCCTAAGTGGCAATTTACTATTTTTAAATCTTTAACATCTTTTTCTAAAAGCTTGGCTACTCTTTGGGCTACATATTGATGCGAAGTTCCGTGAAATCCATATTTTCTTATTTTATATTTTTCATAATATTCATATGGTATTGGATAAATATATCTTTCTTTTGGTAATGTTTGATGGAATGCTGTATCAAATACTGCTACCATTTTCATATTTGGCACTATTTTTTTACAAGCTTCCATTCCTAAAGCTGCTGCTGGATTGTGTAATGGTGCTAATTTTCTACATTCCTTTATTTTTTCAATAACTTCGTCTGTTATCAGTGTTGACTCTTTAAAATATTCTCCACCATGTACCACTCTATGCCCAATTCCTGCTAATTCTTTTAAATCTTTTATTACTCCATAATGTGGATTTGTAATTCTGCTTAGTACAAATTTTATTGCTTCTTCATGATTTTTAGCTGGATGTTCAAATTTGTGTTTTACACCATTTACCTTGTGTGTTAGGAAAGAATTTGGTTGCCCTATTCTTTCAAAATATCCTTTTACTAACATTTCTTCTGTTTCCATATCAATTTCTTGATATTTTAATGACGACCTTCCTGAGTTTAAAACTAAAACTTTCATAGTTTTCCTCCTTCTTTTGGCCACTTTGGTTAGTTTGGGGACAGGTACCAATTAGCCATTTTTGGTTATTTTTGGGACAGTTATATATGTTCTTTAAAAAATGTTTTGCTTTAGCCATTTTGTGCTTGAACAGCAGTTATAGCTACAACTCCTGCTATGTCTTTACTACTACAACCTCTTGATAGGTCATTTACTGGTCTTGCAATTCCTTGACAAAGTGGTCCATATGCTTCTGCTTTTCCTAGTCTTTGTACTAATTTATATCCAATATTTCCTGCATCTAAGTTAGGAAATATTAATACATTTGCATTTCCTTTTATTTTACTGTTAGGTGCCTTAAATTCTGCTATTTCTGGCAATATTGCTGCATCTAATTGAAGTTCTCCATCTACTAATAGTTCTGGCATTTTTTCTTCTATCTTTTTTGTTGCATTTATTACTTTTTCTGTTAATTCAGATTTTGCACTTCCGTGAGTTGAATATGAAAGCATTGCAACTTTTGGCTCTTTTTGTACTAATTGTTTAAAACTTTTGCTTGATGATATTGCAATTTCTGATAAAGCTTCTTCGTCTGGGTTTTCGTTTAATCCACAATCTCCAAATACAAATGTTCCGTTTTCTCCATATTCACAGTTTGGTACTACCATAACAAAAAATGCAGAAACTAATTTTGTACCTGGTGCTGTTTTTAATATTTGAAGTGCTGGTCTTAATGTATCAGAGGTTGAATGAATTGCCCCTGAAACTAGTCCATCCGCTTCACTTTTTTCGTCTTTTACCATTAGCATTCCAAAATATACTGGATCTTTTACTAATTCTTTTGCTTTTTCTATTGTCATACCTTTATGTTTTCTTAAGTCATATAGTAAATTAACATACTCTTCGTATTTTTCAGAATTTTCTGGATCAACGATTTTTGCACCTGAGATATCAATATTATTACTTTCTGCTTTTCCTTCTATTTTTTGCTTGTTTCCTATTAAAATGATTTTTGCATATTTTTCTTTCAGTACATCTCTTGTCGCTTGTAATGTTCTTATATCTTCTGCTTCTGGAAGTACTATTGTTTTAATATTTTCTTTTGCTCTTTTCTTTATTTGTTCTATAAATGACATTTTTCTACCTCCTTGTTTTCTGCTACATTATATCGATAAATAGAAAAAAGCACAAGCTTTTTTGTAAAAAACTTGTACTTTTCTTGCTGTTAGTTCGTTGGTAAATATATATAATATTCATATTTATGGGCTATTGGTCCATATCCAAAAGTCCATATATTATATTTTTGATCTTTCCTAAATATCTCTATAAAAGCTTTTTCTCCTTTAACACTAGTTATAGATTTTATATTTTTAGTGTAGATTAGCTCCTCTTCACCCTTACTATTTATATATTTATAAGCATTATCATTGTTTTCTGCTTTTTCCAAATATACAATTTTAGTATTTTCTTTCTCTATTGGTTTTATTTCTATTTTTTCATAGAAATATCCATCTCCAAAAGAAGATACTATACTAGCAATACGCAAACTTCGGAATAATATCAGAAATATCAATATTATTAGTAAAGCCAAATTTATTTTTTTAATTTTTTTACCTTCTGAATATTTGCGTTCAAATAATAATGTAATACTAAACAACAGAATACTCAATATAACAGCAATCACATAAATCATAATTTCGTCCTCCTTTTAATTTTCTAATATGGAGGACTTACACAAACTAGCCCTCCTATTTTGGAAGGCTTATATTGCCTTTTATGTAATGAATATCTTATCATAATTCAATATTTATGTCAATATAATATTTGTTCTGTAAATTCTTATTTTGTTGTTGTGTCAATGATGTGAAACAAAATTATATAAAAATTTAAGCTATATAATTAAATTGCACAATTAACCATA
>CALXCC010000090.1 GCA_944386705.1 uncultured Clostridia bacterium
GCCGAGCAGGCTTAATCTTCTTTATTAGGTGTTGCTCCGGATGGGGTTTACACTGACCTGCTATGTCACCATAGCAGCGGTGAGCTCTTACCTCGCCTTTTCACCCTTACCTCGTCAAAACAAACTCCATTATATTTAAGGTTGAGTAAACTCAACTTAAACTATAATTCCGTTGTTTTTCCTCTTTCCCACAAAGTAAACTTTGCGGGAACCCTATTTAGAAGGCGGTTATTTTCTGTTGCACTTTCCTTAAGGTTACCCTCACTAGACGTTATCTAGCATCTTTGCTCTATGGAGCCCGGACTTTCCTCTCGTAATTCCTTTCGAAATTTACCAGCGACTATTCAATTTACTTTCGATGTTTATTATATCATATATTGTTGATTTCTTCTAGTATATTTTTGTACTTTATTAAAAAAAGAGTTTGATCTTGCATTTTAACTGCATTTTGCAGTTCATTTAGCATAACATATACTTTGCTAATAGCATATTGTTTATTAGTTTGTATATTTGTATCTGTTAGTAATTTTTGATATGTGTCAATTGTTTTTGCTACATCTTTTTCTATTTCTGTCCAATTCTTTGAATCTAACTTAGAGTAGGCTTTAAATAAATTTGCCTTTGTTTCTACAATTGTTTTTTCTAATTCTTCATCTGTTGCTTTTAATATAAATTTTGGAATATAATTATATATTTTTGATAATTCATTTAGTGTATTTTCTTTATTTTCTTCTTTTACTGCTATGCTTAAATTATCAAATTCTTTATTAAATCCTAAAATTTCTTCTTGGCTCAAATTAAGCTGATATAAATCTAAAGTAATTGTTGGAATTGATGAGTATAACATTTCTACCTCATTTTTTACATAATTCCAATTAATGTCTTTAGTATTTGTAAGTAGTGAGGTTGATTCTAAAGTATATTTTTTACTAGTTTCTTCTGTACTTGTATTAGAAGAAGCTTCCTCTTTTGAACTTGAATCTGTTCCCGAACCAGAATCTGAATTTCCAGAACCCGAGTCTGATTCTGATTCACTAGAACTTTGATTTTTCTGATTTTTTGACTGCTCTGAAATTTCATTTACTGATATAGTATAATTTCTTGTATCTATATTGTTCATTTCATTAAAAAGTGTAACAATTTTATTTTCTAAATATTTAACTTCTGCAAGACCTTTTTCTTTTACTGTTTTTTTATTTGCATTACTATTTATATTGGAATATAAAATAACTACCAAAGCAAAAATTACAAATACTAAAAATAGGTAGACTATTTTTTTATATTTTTTCAAAATTTTAACCTCCATTTTTCTATTTTTTCTAGTATTTGCATTTTTATTTTACTTTATTCTTAAGTATAATTTTTTTAATATTTTTCATACTAATAGTAAGAAATTTTTTAGGAGTTTTTTTATGGTTGCAACTATTAATTTATTTAGTAATAAAAAAGGTGAATTAAATCGTTTTTTAAGTAGTTTTTATAATACTAATTTAGATATTTATAATAGTTTAAAATGGGAAAAAAAATCCGCTAACCCTGTTGAGTTAGCAGAAATTATTGGTGTTTTTATTGATAACTCTGATTCTTATTTACTTACTATGTGGATTAGCCTTGATAAAGATGTTTTTATTAGTGTTACAGAAAAAAATGCTGATAATATTATTCGTTATTTATATGAAAGGTTTCCTTATTAATGCTTATTTTTAGCTTCTTTTTCTATTAAAATTGTTACAGGTCCATCATTTATAAGATTTACTTTCATATCTGCTCCAAAAATTCCTTTTTCTACTTTTATTTCATTTTTTTCACATTCCATACAAAAATATTCATATAGTTCATTTGCTATTTCTGGTTTAGCAGCATTTATGAATGATGGTCTATTACCACTTGTACAATCTGCATATAATGTAAATTGTGAAACTATAAGTAATTCTCCATTTATGTCTTTTAATCCTAAGTTCATTTTATCATTTTCATCTGTAAAAACTCTTAAATTACATAGTTTTTTTACTAAATAGTCTGCTTCTTTTTTAGTATCTGTATGTGTTACTCCAAGTAAGACCAAAAATCCTTTTTTTATTTTTCCCACTACTTTATTTTCTACTTCTACTTGTGCATTTTTTACTCTTTGTATTAAAATTTTCATATTATTCTTGTTTTTTTCCTTCCACATTAGATTCTATTTCAACTGTTTTTTCTAGATTGTTTTCTTCTTTATTTTTTTCTACATTTGATTCTATTTCTATTGTTTTTTCTAAAGTTTCTACTTTATCTTCTATACTATCTTGGTTTACTGGTATATCTATATTATCTTCTTCTACTTTTGTTGTTTCTACCTCTTCTAATATTTCAACTTCTTTTGCTTCTTCTTGTTTTTCTCCACAGTTTGGACAGAATTTTACGTTTTTATCTATTTCTTTAAAACATTTTTGACATTGCTTTTTATCTTTTAGTTCTAAACATTGTTTTAATAGACTTTCTATCTCATCACTAAGTACATCTATTTGCACGCAAACTTCTTCTAGTTCTTCTTTTTTTAATTCTTCTTTTTCTACGTGGTTTTCATATACTTTTTTACCTATTTCTTCATAAAGATCATTTATTTGAGATTTTAATTCACTAATTTTAAGTCTCATTTTTGTTTCTTTTGCTATTTTTCCTGTTTTATCTGCTGTTATTTTATATGCTTCTGAAGCTTTTTTTCCTAATTTATCAAAAAAATCCATACTATTACTTCCTTTCTTTACTTAAACTAAGTTTTTACGGGTTTACTTCCCTTTAATTTATACTCTTTATTTAATATTATTAGAAATTTTTTCAATATTTATTCACTTTTCTTTTCTCTTGTCATTAAATTTTTTACAGCTTCTTCTGGTGTTAATTCATTATAAATCACATTATATACTGTCTCTATAATTGGCATATATGCATCATTTTTCTTTCCTAATTCGTACGCTACATCTATATTATCAATGCTTTCTATTACCATTCCTATTTCCTTTTTAGCTTCCTCTAGCGTTTTTCCTTGCCCAATTAATTTTCCAGCCATTCTATTTCTGCTATGTTCACTAAGACATGTAACGATCAAATCACCTAATCCACTTAGCCCATAGAAAGTTTCTTTTTCTCCTCCTAATTTTTCACCTAACCTTGAAATTTCACTTAGTCCTCTTGTTACTAATGCTGCAAAACTATTATCTCCTAGGCATATTCCTGCTGCTACTCCTGCACAAAATGCTATTATGTTTTTTAGGGCTCCTCCTAATTCTACACCTTTTACATCATTTGATGTATATATTCTCATTTTTTCAGACATGAAAGTATTTTGTATAATATCTAATATTTCTTGATGTTTAGAAGCTATTACAAGTACTGTTGGTATTGATAATGAAACTTCTTCTGCATGACTTGGTCCTGATAAAACTCCAATTTTTGCTGTTGGTAATTCTTCTTTTATTACCTCGTCTAATGTTTTTAACGTTTCTTTTTCAAATCCTTTTGAGCAAATAATAACTGGTTTATCTTCTACATATTGTTTATATTGTTTGAATGTGTCTCTTGTAAATTTTGAAGGTGTTACATGTAAAATAAATTCAGTATCTTTTATAACTTCTTCAAAGTTTGTTAAGCATTCTATATTTTCAGGTAATGTTATATTCGGTAAAAATTTGCATCTTTTTTCTTCATTTATTAACCTTTTTTCTTCTTCACTAAATGACCATATTTTTACAATGTTACCATTTCTTGCTAAGTGTATGGCTAGAGCTACACCCCAGCTTCCACTTCCTATAATTGCTATTTTTTTCATTTTTTATCTCCTTTGTTTTTGATCTGCTATAAGTTCTACTATATTTTTCTTTATTTTTTGAAACTTAATTTGTTTTCTGTTCCATTTAAAATTCTTTTTATGTTACTTCTAT
>CALXCC010000091.1 GCA_944386705.1 uncultured Clostridia bacterium
GATGTTGAAACTTCTACCATTTTTTTCTTTTCTCCTTCTCTCTTAATTCTTTATATATTTTGCAAAATCTTTCGTATCTTTCTTCTGATATCTTCCCTTTTTTTATTGCTTTTTTTATGCCACAATTTTCTTCTTTTATATGTGTACATCCTACAAACTCGCAATCCTTTATATAACTTTTAAATTCTTTAAAATAGTTGCTTAGGTCTTTACTTTCTATTTCAGAAATATCAAAAGTAGAAAATCCTGGTGTATCTGCTATATATGTATTTCTATCAATTTCATAAAGTTTAATTGCTGTTGTGGTATTTTTTCCTCTCCTGTTTCTTTTGCTTATTTCTCCTTCTTGTGTTACATCTTTATCAAAAATACCATTAATCAAAGTAGATTTTCCTACTCCTGAATTTCCAGAAAATGCGTTAATATTATTATTTAAAAATTTTTGTAATTTATCTATTCCTTTTCTTTCTTTTGCTTCTGTTTCTATTACTTTATATCCTATTTTTTCATATATGTTTTTTACATTTTTTAATTCTTTTTCTTTATCTAAATCTATTTTATTTAGCACTATTATTGCTTTAATTCCTAAAAACTCCGCAAAAGCTAGTTGTTTATCAAGCATTAATAAATCTGGTTTTGGATGTTTACTAGATATAACTAGAACTATTTGTGTTATATTAGCAAGTTTTGGTCTTTTAATGTAAACTTTTCTTTCAGCTATCATATTAATAACAGCTTTTTTATTTTCTTTATCTATAATTTCTATTTCGACATTATCCCCTACAACTGGTGTAATTTCTTGCTTTTTGAATTTTCCCCTTGCTATGCCTTCATATATTTCTTTATCTTCTGCTTCTACACGATATAAATTAGAAATATTTTCAATAATAATTCCCTGCATTTTTCCTCCCATTTTTTTGTTACTATAATTTTATTTTATGTTTAATCTTATAATTTTATCTTTCTGATATTTCTTCTGGTATGTTTTCATATAGTGGAATAATAAAATTTGCTTTTTTGTCTACCGTATTTGAGATTTCATAAATTTCTAACATATTGCTAGCTTCAGATGTAGGAGCTAATAAGTTTTGCATATATTGATTTTGATATAATTTCTCATCTTTATTAACTATGTCAAATTTTTGAAGATATAGTGTGTTTTGCCCTTTGTTTATATATCCTTCCTTTACAAATTCTACTCCACCGATTAATGCTTTTTCTAATGTGTCCCATCCATTTTCATAAGCATAATTAGCTGCGTTTTCAAGTATTTCTTCTTTAGAATTCCCAATAGCTCTTATATTAAATGGATTATATACTGTTTTTTCTTTATATTCGTACCCTAAAGATAAAGTTGTACCTTTTCTTCCTTGTTCTTGAATAAGCCTAGATGCTATAAAATATGGATCCAAATTTGCATTTTTCCCTGCTTCTATTAAAGCGTTTGTAATACTATTTCCTTCTAAAAAAGTTCCTTCTGTAATACTTTCAATACCTTCTTTAGTTTGTGCACCATCTTCATATTTTAATTCTTTAAATTGGAATATATTATCTTCATTTAAAATATTTCTAGGGTCCATTTGATAACAAATCGCCTTATTAGAAGCACATAGCCAAGTTCCATTATCAAATTTTTTGTCTTTGTCTATTTCACATTTCCAATCTTCAGGATAGTTTGAAGAATCCGGAATTAGGTTTAAAGGATATTCTCTTCCATCTTGGTGACCTTCGTTTAAAATAACTTCATTCCAGTCCAATTTTGTATAAAATAAAGTAAAAGTCCAATTTGGATGTTTTTCTTGTAAATTGTCTATTAATTCTTTGTATTGCGGATATTTGTTTTCATCTAAATTTTTCCCATTATAAATCACGTATTTTTGTTTTTGACTTTCTTTTATTATTATAAAAGTTCCAATTATAATCAAGATAATTAAAATAATAGCTATTGTAGCTTTTATTATTTGAGACCTTTTATTTTTAGATAGTACATAAAATTTTATTATCTTCATATATCTTTTCCTTCTTTTTATTTTTTTAATTGACAGATGCTTAGAATTTAAATATAATAAATATAGGAAATGACAATCGCAGAAATGCGGTTACCAAATAAAAATGGATAAACGACACATCGCTCTGCCAAGCAAATGTGCCGTTTTATTATTTGCGCAAAATAATAACTAAAGCTATTATTAAGGCAATATTTGTGATACTGCGTATGTAGGTGGCAACGCGAACAAATCTACTTTTCTCATTTCCTATAAATATTACTATACAATATTTTTTAATAAATTTCAACCAAACAAAACAAATTTTTACAACTTTTATTTAATATCTGTTTAAAAAAACCAGCTTGATATTTTCTACCAGGCTGGTTTTTCTGTTTATTCAAATGTACAATTTGTTGTTGTGTTCATATTAATTTCTTTTGTTCCTTTTAAAATATCATCTACATACACTTTAATTGTAACAGTTCCTTTTGCACTAAATGATGCTTTGATATTAGTTGTTGTTTTTTCTTTTTCTTCATTGTAAATTGTATCACTACCTACTACAATTTTTACTTTACCCTTTTCTATAACTTCATTTCCCTCTTCATCTTTAGTTGGTGTGTAATTTAGAAGAGATTTTAGGTTTACTGTTACGCTTCCTTGTTTCATTTCATCTTTTTTATTTACTGTAATTGTAATTGTTGTTCCTTCGTCTACAGTTTTCCCTGAATCTATGCTTTGTTTTAGTACTATTCCATTTTCTTTTGATTCATCTTCATCGTATGCAATACTAACTTTTAGTCCTAAAGCTTCTAACGTTTTCTTTGCTACAGATTCTTCTTGACCTATAACACTAGATACTGTTACTTGTTTTATTCCTGTTCCTGTACTTATATGTATAACAACCGTGTCTCCAGCAAATGCTTCTGTGTTTGCATCAGTCTCTTGCGATATAACATATCCTTCTTGAACTTTTTTGCTAGTTTCTTCTACTATTTCCGCTTCTAATTTAGCTTCTTCTAAAGCTTTTATTGCTTCTTCTTTTTCCATTCCTACTACTTTTGGAACTGTTGTTTTTTCTTGTCCTTTACTAATTACAACTTTTACTGTACTTCCTTCTTTTACTTTATTGTATTTTTCCATATATGTTGGTTCTTGTGATATAACATATCCTTCTGGAACGTCTTTATTGTATTCTTCTCCACCTACTTCAAATACTAATTTCACTGCTTCTATTTCTTTTTGTGCTTCTTCTTTAGATAGTCCTACTACATTTGGCATATCAACTTCTGGTGGGTTGCTTAAGTTTAATGCTAAAATAGTTCCTCCCAGGCTTAAGCTAAACAATAATATTAGTCCTATAAAAATACTTAATCCTTTATGATTTTTTATAAATCTTTTAATTTTTCCTTCTTTTTTACCATTTTCAGCTTTATTTTGTTTTCTGCTTGCGTCTCTATACATTCTAGTATCTATTACTTGTGTACTTGCTGTTGGATCATATTCCATTTCTTCTACAAAATCACCATCTGGATCTTTTAAGGATTTTCTTAAATCTGTTAACATATCTGTAGCTGTCTGATATCTTAATGTTGTATCTTTTTGCAGAGCTTTCATTATTATTTTGTTGACTGCAACAGGTATATTAGGGTTAACTTCAATTGGTTCTTCTGGTTCTTCTTGCATATGTTTTAAAGCTACTGATACTGGTGTGTCTGCATCAAATGGAACTTTTCCTGTTAGCATTTCATACATTACTACACCTAGTGAATATAGGTCTGATTTTGCATCTGTAAATCCTCCTCTTGCATGTTCTGGTGAAAAATAATGTACTGAACCTATTGTTGTTCCAAA
>CALXCC010000092.1 GCA_944386705.1 uncultured Clostridia bacterium
GACATAGCAGGTTAGTGTAAACCCCATCTGGAGCAACACCTAATAAAGAAGATTAAGCCTGCTCGGCGCCTTCTTGACTTGAGTGGCTTGAAATAGATAGCAATATCTATTCTAGATAAATGACTATTTTAAAAGACAGAACCCGGCTTACAGATTTACTTTAAACAAGGGACGTTCTTTTTGTTTGAAATAAATTTCAGATAAAAAGAACGTCCTTTGTAAATTCTTAGATAAAAAATATATTGAAAAGTTTGAAAAAAATAAACAATTAATGTTATAATTACCAATATAATATAATTGCAATTTGTAAAAAAGGAGTAAAAAAATGGAACAAATAGATTTTTTAGCAACAGATGGAATTAAACTAACAGGAATATTAAGAAAAAGTAGCATAAAAACAGATAAAATAATACTTTCAGTACATGGAATGACAAGTAATTGCTTAAAAGAAAGAGATAGAATTATTGCAAAAGAAGCAAACGAAAGCAAAATAGATTATTTTGGATTTAACAACAGAGGAAGTGAACTAGTAAAATACATAAGAAGAAATATAAATGGAAAAAAAGAAAAATTTTTAGGTGGAACAAGTTATGAAGATGTTTTAGAAAGCTATGAAGACATTTTAGGTGCAATTATTAAACTAAAAGAGCTAGAATATAAAAACATATATTTACAAGGACATAGCCTAGGATGTACAAAAATAGTATATACATATAATAAACTAAAAGTAGAAGGAAAAAAAGAAATTTTAGATATGATAAAAGGAATAATATTATTATCATTAATAGACATTCCAATGGCAGTAAAAGTATATACAAGAGATAATTATGAAAAATACATAAAACTAGCAGAAGAAAAAAAAGAAACAAACGAACTTATGCCAAAAGCATCATTTATACATCCAATAAGTGCAAAAACATTTCTAAGATATGCAAAAGATTTTAAAGAAATTGATTTTGCAGGATATGGAAGAGACAATAAATTAGAAAAACTAAACAATATAGAAGTACCATTATTCATAAGATGGGGAAATGACAAAGAAATGATAATACAAAAAGCGGAAGATTTGGCAAAAAAAGTAAATAACATAATAGCAAATCCTAATAAAGACATATCATATATAGATGGGGCAAATCATAGTTATGATGGAAAAGAAGAAATAGTAGCTAAAGAAATATTAAAATTTATAGGAAAATATCAATAAATAATAAAAGAAAGAAGGAAAAGCTATGCCAAATATCTTTGACTATATGAAATGGAGAGATATTGAAATAACAAAAGTGGAATTCAACGAAATAGATAACTTAATACTAGCTAGGCTCGCATATCTACCATTCGATGGAGTAATTATCAAAGACGAAGAAATCACAATAAAAGAAGCATATGAAAGGACAAAAACATTAGGAACAACAGGAAGAACCTTGCAAGTAGAAGATATAGATTTATTTCCAACACTTGCAAATAGTATTAGATTTGGAAAATTAAAGATAACAGAATTTATAAATAAAATAGATACACTCCAAGAAAAGCAATTTTCAGCAATAACAATAATTTTACCAGATGATACAATATATGTATCATATAGAGGAACAGATTATTCTATTGTGGGTTGGAAAGAAGATTTTAATATGAGCTTTAAAGAGCAAGTACCATCACAAGCTAATGCAGTAGAATATTTAGAAAAGATAGCTAAAAAATATAAGTGTAAAATAAGAGTAGGAGGACATTCAAAAGGAGGAAATTTAGCAGTCTATGCATCAGCATTTTGCAAGCCAGAAATACAAAAAAGAATTATAAATGTATATAACAATGATGGACCTGGATTTAGTCAAAAAATAGTAAATAGTGAAGGATACAAAAAAATATTAAAAAAAGTACATACATATATTCCACAAACTTCGATAATTGGAAGATTACTGAACCACCAAGAAAAAACAACTATATTAAAAAGTACTCAGATGCGGAATTTTACAGCATGACTTATATTCATGGCAAGTATTAGGAGATAAATTTATAAAAGCTAAAATAACTAATTCTAGTGAAATTATAGATAAAACAATTACGAATTGGTTAAGAGAGGTGACTCCTAAACAAAGGGAAGAATTCTTTGATACTTTATATGAAATATTAACTGCAACAAAAGCAGAAACAATGCCACAACTTACAGCTAAATGGTTTTCAAATGCAACTACTATGATAAAAACTTACAAAAAGCTAGATCCGGAAAGTAAAAAAATAATGAATAAAACAATAAATGCTTTATTTAAAATAGGAAATAAAAGATAAAAAGCAGTCAAATTTTATAAATTAAGAAATATTCTTGACAAAATAAAGTTACAGATGTAAACTATATATGAAGTTTACGTCTGTAACTTTTAAAATTAAAATGAAACATTACAGATATAAGAAATGTTTTATTTTAATAAACCAAGAAAGGATGGGACTAAAAATGTCAAATAAAAAATATGAAATAACAGATGCAGAATTAGAAATAATGAAACTACTTTGGAGCAATAAAGAACTAACTCTAAATGAAATAGTAGAAAAGTTAAGTGAAAATGAAAAGAAAAATAAAAGCACAATAAAGACACTATTATATCGTTTAATAGAAAAACAAAGTGTAAAATCTATAACAAATAAAAAGAAGGAAAACACATTTATAGCCAATATAAGTAAAAATAAATATCTAAAAAAAGAAAACGAATCTTTTTTAAGTAAACTTTATAATGGAAGTACAAACAATTTATTACTAAATTTCGTAGAAGAAAAGAAAATATCAAAAAAAGACTTGCAGGACTTACTAGATCTAATTGAAAGTGAGGACTAGATATGCCAGATATCGGATTTAGAATATTTTATAATATTATATATGTATCAATCATTGCGAGCATCTTAGCTATAATTATATTACTTTTTAGAAAGTCATTTGATAAAAAAATATCTCCTAGCTGGAAATTTGCTATGTGGGGATTGTTACTAATAAGTTTGTTAATACCAACAAGAATTACAATCGAGTCGCAAAACACGCACAAATTTATAATAAGCAGTAGCATTGACAAAATAGAAAATTTAAAAGAAACACTAATAGCAAACCAAAACGGAAAAATTATTTTATATATATGGTTAGCTGGAATAACAGTTATAGCCCTATATTACATAATTAGTAGTATAATAATGAAACAAAAAATAGGAAAAAATAAAATAGAAAAAACAGAAATACTAGAAATTTTAGAACAAGCTAAAGAAGATATGCATATACAACATAAAATTGAATTAATATTACAAGATTACAAAAAAGTACCTTGCATCTATGGAAACGTAAAACCTAAAATATTAGTTACAGAAGAAATATTAAAAGAAGATTACAAAAAAATATATTATATATTTATGCATGAACTTGCACATTACAAAAGAAAGGACATTTTATTAAATAAAGTATTAATTTTAATTAGTGTAATACATTGGTTTAATCCGATTTTATGGTTTTGCTTCAAACAAATTAGACAAGATATGGAACTAAAAGCAGACGAAATGGTATTAAATAATATAAATAAGTCAGAAGAAAAAGAATATGCAAAAACATTAGTAGCATTACTCCCAATATCACAAGAAGAAAGAGAGTTAGCAAGAGTGCTATGTGTGAGTGATAATAAGAAAAATATGGAGAGAAGAATAAATATGATAAAATTATCCGAAAAATTTAAAGAATATAAAACATTAATAGGAATTACAAC
>CALXCC010000093.1 GCA_944386705.1 uncultured Clostridia bacterium
TTTATTTCATTACAGTTTTACACATATTTACACATAATCATTTCAATAATTACCTTTATTAATTATTTGAAATATTAGATTTTAAATAGCTTTCAATAAATCCATCAATTTCCCCATCCATAACAGCTGTTACGTTTCCTACTTCATAATTTGTTCTATGATCTTTAACCATTGTATATGGACAAAATACATATGAACGTATTTGACTTCCCCAAGCTATATCTTTTTGTTCTCCTTTTAAATCTTCTATTTTTTCTTTTTGCTCTTTTTCTTTTAAGTCTAATAATTTTGATTTTAGCATACGCATAGCTGTTTCTCTATTTTGTATTTGTGAACGTTCTGATTGACAAGCTACTACTATATTTGTAGGAATATGTGTTATTCTTACAGCAGAAGATGTTTTATTTATATGTTGACCACCTGCACCAGAAGCTCTATATGTGTCAATTCTTAGGTCTTCTGGATTAATTTCTACATCTATATCTTCAGTTATTTCAGGTAATACTTCAACAGATGCAAATGAAGTATGTCTTCTTCCTCCAGAATCAAAAGGAGAAATTCTAACTAGACGATGTACACCTTTTTCACATTTTAGATAGCCATAAGCGTTTTCTCCTATCACTTCAAAGGTTACACTTTTTAGTCCTGCCTCTTCCCCATCTAAATAATCTAGTTCTTTTACTTCATAATTATTTTTTGTGGCCCATCTAGTATACATTCTATATAACATTTCTGCCCAATCTTGAGATTCTGTTCCGCCTGCTCCTGGATGTATAGTAACAATTGCATTGTTACTATCATATTTTCCTGATAAAAGAGTAGTAAGTTCTAATTTTTCTAAGTTATTTTCTACTTTTTTAGTATTTTTTAAAATTTCTTTTATAAGTTCTTCGTCAGGTTCAATTGTAACTAGTTCTGTTAATTCTTGAAGATTTGTTATTTCAGATTCAACATTGTGAAATTCTGTGCATTTTGATTTTAATTGTTTTATTCTAGATAATACTTTTGTAGAATTTTTTGTATCATTCCAAAAGTTTTCATTTAGTGTTTCTTCTTCCAATCCTGATAATTCTTTTTCTAATTTTGGTATGTCAAAGAGATTCACCCAAATCTTTTATCTTTTCTTTCATATTTTCTAGAAGTCTAGTATTTTCTTCTAGTTCTATCATAATATCACTCTCCTCTTATTTAAATTTGTCTAATTTTTTATCCTAATGCTACATCTAATATCATCATAATAACAAATCCTAATGCTACACCGATAGTACCTATATTAGAATGCTTACCTTCTTGTGACTCTGGAATAAGTTCTTCTATTACCACATACATCATTGCACCTGCTGCAAATGCTAATAAATATGGTAATATTGATGTAATCGCATTAGATAATATTATTGTTATTACTGCCGCTATAGGCTCTACTATTCCAGATAGAGCACCATATCCGAATGCCTTTAATTTAGAAACTCCTTGACTTCTAAGTGGCATTGATATAATTGTCCCTTCAGGGAAATTTTGAATAGCTAAACCAATGGCTAAACTTAATACTCCTGCTATATTATTTCCTGTTCCTTGCGTTAATATGTTTGCAACTACTACTCCCATTGCCATACCTTCTGGAATGTTATGAAGTGTTACTGCTAATACTAACATTATTTCATTTTTTATTTTAGCTTTTATTCCCTCAGGTTCTTTATTATTTAAATGTAAATGAGGTATTATACTATCTAAAATTAATAAAAATACTATACCTAGCAAAAAGCCAATTGTTGCTGGTAGCCATGAAATTCCATTTTGCTCTTCTACCATTTCCAATGAAGGTAATAATAACGACCATATAGAAGCTGAAATCATTACTCCCGCCGCAAAACCTAATAACAATTTTTCTATTTTCTTATTTATGGTATTCTTCATAAAAAATACCATTGCGGCACCTAAAACTGTTCCTAAAAATGGGATTAATAGCCCAATTCCTATGTTCATTTTCATACTCCTTATATTTATTTTTCCATATATAGTTTTATCATATTTTTACCAATTTGTATAGATAAATTTAGTTTTTAACGCAAAAAGAAGAATAGAATTACTCTATTCTCCTCCACTTGACTTAATGATTATTATTTACTTTGGACTATGTACCATAGTCCTTTGTAGTAATATGTAGTTACTCCAGGCAAATCGCTGTAGAACAACCGAATTCTCTCATACGCCTTTGATTTGGAGTAACCTTGTAATTCCACTAAAACATAATTTCCTGCGTCGATCATAATAATCCTCCTTAGTATAGTATTGTCATAAGTGTTAATTACTGGATTTACTTATGTAAATCTAGTATAATTATACCACTTTTTTGCTATTTTTTCAAATTTCTATCTTTTTACTAAGTTCTTCCCATTCCATCATCTTTTCTTCGATTATTTTATTTTTATCTTGGATTAAGTCTTGCAATTCTTTTAATTTAACATAGTTCGTACTATTTTCCTCTTTTAACATTTCAGATTCTATATCTTTAATTTCATTCTCTTTTTCCTCTATTATCTTTTCTAGTTTGCCCATTTTATTTTTTATTTTATTATTTTCTTTATTTAATAAGTATTGATTTTGCTTTTTTTCGTTATTTTTGGATGATGTATCTTTTTTAGTCGGTTCTTTTTCTTGAAGTTGTTCTTCTTTTTGCTTATGTTCCATATATTCAGCATATGTTCCTTCAAAAAATGTAACTTTATCTTTTTTAAATTCTAATATAGTATCTGCTATTTTATTTACAAAATATCTATCATGTGAAACAAAAATCAATGTTCCTTCATATTCTTTTAAAATATTTTCCAAGCTTTCCTTTCCAATAATATCCATATGATTTGTTGGTTCATCAAGTAGTAAAAGGTTTGGGCCTTTCTTTAATATCTTGCATAATTGTAATCTACCTTTTTCTCCTCCTGATAAGGATTTGATTTTTTTAAATACATCATCTCCAGAGAATAAAAATGTACCTAACAATGTTCTTAATTGAGTGGTTGTTAAATTTGGAAAGCTATTACTCATTTCGTCAAAGACAGTATTTTCAGGATTTGTAAATTCCATTTGTTGGTCAAAATATCCTTTCTTTACGTGAAAACCAAATTCAAAGTCACCACTTAATTTTTCGATATTTCCGTTTAAAGTTTTTAGTAATGTTGATTTACCTATTCCGTTTTCTCCGATAATTGCAAGCTTTTGACCTCTATATAATTCAAATGAAATTTTTTCTAAAGGCTTATCATACCCAATTTCTAGATTCTTTACACTTAAAACCATTTTTCCGCTGTTTTCTTCAAGTTTAAAATTAGCATGAAATGTTTTCAAATCATATTTATTTGGTTCTTCTATTATTGTCATTCTTTCTATTTGTTTTAATTTTGACAATGCCATTTTTGCTTTAGTAGGTTTGTATCTGAATCTATCTGCAATTGCTTGAAGTCTTTTAATTTCTGCTTGCTGATATTCATAATCTTTTAGCTGTTTTTCATAATTTATTCTTTTTTGTTTTTCAAATTCAGTATAATTTCCTGTATATTCTTTTAAACTGGCATATACAATTTCATATACTTTATTGACTATTCTATCTAAAAACATTCTGTCGTGTGATACTATTACAACTGCCTTTGGATATGCTCTTAAATATTTTTCT
>CALXCC010000094.1 GCA_944386705.1 uncultured Clostridia bacterium
CAATACCACCTGATAATGTTCTTCCAGATGAAGGTATAACTAAGTTATATGCTCTTGTAAGCCTTGTAATACTATCTAATAAAATAACAACATCTTTTCCTTGCTCTATTAATCTTTTTGCTCTTTCTAATACCATTTCTGCAACTTTTACATGATGCTCTGGTAATTCATCAAATGTAGAGTGAATAACTTGTCCTTTAATAGAACGTTTCATATCTGTTACTTCTTCTGGTCTCTCATCAATTAACAAAACAATTAATTCTACTTCTGGATTATTTGTACTAATGCTATTTGCTACTTTCTTTAACAGTGTAGTTTTACCTACTTTTGGTGGTGCTACTATCATCCCTCTTTGTCCTTTACCTATTGGGCACATTAAATCAATAATTCGTGTAGCATAGTCATTAGAAGTTGTTTCAAGCTTTAATCTTTCGTTTGGATAAATAGGAGTTAATTCATCAAATCTTTTTCTTTTCATCGCTTTTTCTGGATGTTCTCCATTTACTTCGCCTACGAAAATTAATGATGGAAATTTTTCTCCCTCACGGTATCTGGAAATTCCTTTTATGATATCTCCATTATCTAATTTAAATCTTCTTATTTGCACCATTGAAATATACACGTCTTTATCACTAGATAGATAATTTTCTCCTCTTAAGAAACCATACCCATCTGGTAATATGTCTAATATTCCTTCTACAATTTCGTCTCCTTCGTTTGTTAACTTATAATCAACTATTGGTTCTCCATTTTCATTGTAGTGTTTTTCAATTGATTCTTTTTCTTGAATTTCTTCAAAATTTTCAGAATTGTTTTTTGGTGATTCTTTTTTTGATCCTATTACTTGATTTAAAACAATTAGTAATTCCTCTTTTTTTAATTTTGATATATTTTTAATATTATGTTCTTTAGCTAATGCTTTTAAGTCTGCTAATGTCATTTTTTCTAAATTTGACATAAATACCTCCTTATTATTAGTTTTTTTATTATTTAATTTTATTGGGAATTGTTAACGAATTAATAATATATTTATTATACCATACCTTGGAATATATTGGAAGTTTTTTTGATAAAAAATTTTAAGAATCTACAAAAAAAGGAATGCGCTTTTTTACATTCCATTGTTTACATACACTCTTTCATTTGGATAATACATATCTAACATTTCTCTTGCTGTTTCTTCAATAAATTCTGGTGAATTTACATCTTCTTTTTTCTTAGCAAGTTCTTCTTTGTTTTCTTTTGCTTTTTCTATTTCTTGTGATATTTCTTCACTTTCTTTACTATATTGACTTAAAGTTTTTTGTTGATTAACTAAAGTAAATACAACATAAGCTCCTATAACTGCTATTAATATTCTCTTTATTATTTTTTTATTTTTCTTCATAAGTTTTTCTCCAGCTTTCTTTCACACAAAATATTCCTTACGGAAGCTATATTTATATATTTCTACATATTTCAAAAAAATCCTTCTTATATTTTTAAATTTCTTATGTTTTTTCAAGTTTTTTTGCTTTTTTTATGTTTTTTGTAAAATGATTGTAGAATTTTGTAGAACTTTTTCTTAAATTTATGATAACAAATGAAATTGGTTTAAAAAATATTTTTCTAATTAACAAATATAAATATTTAAAAGGAATTAATATTATTTTTATTGTTTTTGATATAATATTTTTTAATGTAGTTAATATCATAACATTTATTTTTATAAAATATGAGCTAATAAGTAAAATATATATTATAATTCCAATGAGAATTGCTAAGAACATAAATAGACGTATTTCTCCGTTATTAAAGGTAAATATTGAATATAGAACTATAAATCCTGTTAAAATCCAAAATACAATATCTTCTATATAGGTAACTATATCCTTTGTTTTAAATGTTTTTCTTAATACTCTAAATATGTCAAATAAAATTCCTATTATAATACCAGTAGTTGTAAATATTAAGAATAATTCTAATTGATTTTCGACCATAGCCAATTTCTCCTCTGTACAATTTACTTAAATATTTTACTCATAAAGCCACCATTATTTTTTTCTACACTTTTTGCATCACTGTATGTCATTGAAGAAATATCTCCTTCTACAATAACTTCAGATGTATCAATACTTAATTTATTAATTCTTAAATTTCCTCCTTTTATGGTTAAAAGTCCTAATTCTGTTTCTATTATTACTACCTGGTCATCGAAACTTAAAACATCTAATACTCCTGATACACTTAATTTGCCCCTGTTTTCTAAAATAAGATTTTGAATAACTCCCGTACTTACTGTTTTTCTTTCATCAACTGTCATATCCCCTACCTCCTTGTTTATTTTTCTTGCTAAATTATATATATTCATAGTTTGTCTTATTTAGAACAAAAAAATTAGAATTTAAAGGATAAAGAAAAAGAACCTAAATAAATTTTAGGTTCTTTTCTCGAGATTAACAAAACTTAGTTCCCATAGTTTTAACCAATCCATAAGGATTAACTCTGAAAAAGAAATCTCTTCCTAGTATTCCAACATTTTTTGTTTCCACGTTTTCAAGAATATTCTTTGCAAAAGAAGCTTTTGCATCTATTCCTCCATGGTTGATTAATACCAGTTTTAGATTTTTAAATTTTTTTAAGAATTCAATCATCTCATCAGCCTTAGAATGAGCAGAAAATTCACTTGTGTATTCCACATCTGCAAATTTTTTAACTACTAATCCTCCTACAATGACAGATGATCCATATGTCGAATCCTTTAGCCTGCGACCTAAAGTGCCTTCTGCCATATATCCAGTAAAATGAATTAATCCATTCTTTTTCGAAAGTACTGCTGGAATATGTGTCTGGGCAGGTCCATAAGAACCCATACCTGACGAAGTTAAAACAATTTTAGGCTTAGTACTGCTTACTATATCTAATCTATTATCGTTATTTATATATTGTAAATTTTTTGGTAAGAAATCTTTCATTGCGCTATCTATACCAATATCACATTTTAAATAAATTTCTGTATATTTTTGAGTCAATGGCCCATCTAAATAAATTGGATAATTTGGACTAAGCATATGAGAATCTTGCATTGTTTTTAGAATATAAGCTATTTTTTGACATCTTCCCAACGAAAAAACAGGAATTACTATATCCTTTTCTTCTTGAGTTGCTTGAAAAATATTATTTGTAAAACAATAATTAATTTCTTGTAAATTTTGGTCTCCATAAGTTGATTCTTGAATAATTGTAAGTGGTAAATCTAATACCCAATCTGGTAAATCTGGAACTTTAAAGAAAATATTATCTTTTTTATAATCTCCTGTAAATAAAAGATTAATATCCTCTTCATATGGACTAGATATTTGTACAAGTATCAGCGCTGCTCCAGGTAAGTGACCATTTTTAAAAAAAGTTACCTTTACATTAGCATTTACTTCTATCGGCTCATCGTAATTGCAACCAACAACTTGCGACAACGTCTTTACTACATCGTCTCTACTATATAAAGGTGATACATTATTTCTTTTTGCAAGGTCTCTTAACACTTTGTGACTATCTTGCAAAGCTGGCTCCATTAGAATTTTAGTTGCATAACTTGCATAAATATTTTCTTGGAAACCTTTTTTAACTACAAATGGAAGTCTTCCTATAT
>CALXCC010000095.1 GCA_944386705.1 uncultured Clostridia bacterium
GATGTCATTGCATCCATTTGACTCATTTGTGTATGCATATGAAGTTCTACTCTTTTTACTTCTGAATTATCTTTTCTTGATTCTTTCTTAAGTCCTTCTGTTTCAATAATAGTGTTTGCCATAACTGTTAGTTCATTTGAAAATGCATCCATTTGTGCCGTTCCTGCGATTTTTATTCCTTTTGCATTTTGGATTCTTTTCATTGTTTTTTTAGCAATTTCTTTATTTAAAAAGGCTTTACAAGTAATTGTACTTGTTCCATCATATAAATCAAAACTAAATAATGTTTTTCCTGATTTTAATGTTCTGTCTTCTGTAAAAATTACTTCTCCTTGTAAAGCAACTTTTCCATCATCTACACCTAAGTCTTGGGCTTTTACAAGTGGCTCTGTTATGTTTTGCGTTGTTCCAAGTATTAAAGGTGTATCTTCTACTTCTGCCTCTAATTCTGGCACTTCTTTTGTTGTTTCAATAATAGTATTTGCAATTACTGTTACATCCCCTACATATGTATCTAATCCTGCTTTTCCTATTGTTTTAATTGCTTTTGCTTTTTCTATTTTTTCAATTATTTCTTGAGCCTCTTTTAGATCCTTTGCAAATGATTTTATTGTAATTGTTCCTGTTCCATCATACAAATCAAAGATAATCATCCCTTTTCCTGATTTTGTTTCTCTAACTTCACTTGTAAGTACTCTTCCTTCTAGAGTAACTCTTCCGTCATTTGCTGTTATATCTTTTATATTAACTTGTTTTTCTTTTGCTTTTGATGGTTTACCTATTATATACTCTTGAGGTTCTGCTGTAATATTTAGCTCTGGAATTTTTTCTAATGCTTCTGCTCCTTCTGGTATATATCCTTCTAATTCTTTTGGCATTTGATAATCTACATCATTATATTCTAATGTGGTATCTTCTTTTTTTGCTACTAATTTACTATGTTCTTCTTCTACGTGTGCTATTATTTGTGCTTCCTCTTGTGCCATTTTTTCCTTAATTCTTTTTATATCTTCTGCTGATAATTCTTCAATTAACTCAATTTTATATTTTATTCCAAAAAGGTTTTCTAGTACTTTTTCTAATTCTTTATCGGTTTTCTTTGCCCTTAAAAACTCTGCTCCTTTTATATGCATTTTTACTAAAATTTCTGTTTTCTTTTCTTCTATATCACTTTTTAATAAAAGCATTGGCTTTGTAAGAGGATATTTGTGTGCCATATAAGCAATTATGTTTCTCCATTCCTCTTTAATTGATTTTTTTTGAACTTGGCTATGATAATTTATTTTTATATCAATTGCTTGAAATTTGAATCTTTCAGCTAAGAATTTTTCAAAATACCATATTTCTTTTATTTCTATGTATTCGTCAAAATATAAAATAATTTGCATAGTATTTGTCTTTTTCATTACATTTAATGCTTCAACTTTTGCGTATTTTATATTTGATTTTGTTTCATAATCACTAAAAATTTCTCCTACCTTTGTTTTCCCAGACATATTATTTTCTCCTTCTAACAGCTTATTATTTTATCACAATTAGTTTAAAGAAAAAAGCGAACAAGTAAAAATTTTTTATTATTATTTTTGTAACACATTTTTCTAATTTTCATATTATGTATTATACAAAGGAAACAACAAAAGAAAAACATATTTCTTAAGAAGTTAAAGGAGGTGTCTAGACTATGCCAGAAAATAGAGGATGCGGTGGATTCGGATTTGGCGATGATTGTTGCTGGATTATAATTCTTATTTTATTACTTTGCTGCTGTTGTGGTGGTAATAGAGGAGGATGTTGCTAATTTAAGCACCTTAAAATAAAATAAATAAAGGGATTTCCTTAATTAAAAGGATTTCCCTTATTTTTATTTCTATTTGAATCTTTTACCTTTATGTCTTCTTCTTGGAGTATCTTCTATTTCTTCATAATCTTTTAAATTTTCCGAATTATAGTTATTTAAGAATTTTTCTCTTGCTTTTTCCTTAGAAATTTTATTTTCTTCACTTTCTTCATAGTCCATTTCATCTTCATAATCATCGCCATAATATCCATTTTCATTATTGTCGTTTAGTCCAGAATATGGAACTGTGTATTCTTCTGCCCAAGCTTTATTTCTTTTATGTCTTACAATTAAAAAGATAATAATTGCAATTATTACTACTGTAACAATTCCACCAATAAGAATCATCTTTTTTTGTTCTTCTTTCTTTCTTGCTTCTTCTTGCTCTCTTGCAATTGCCTCTTCGTCAACTAAACTTTTATTAACTGTTATTTGGTATGTTGCAACATTATTTCCGTCTGGATCAGAAACTAGAATTGTAATTATATTTTCTCCTTCTTTTAAGTCTTCGTTTCCTGTAATGTCTATTTCATAATAAGGATCTGTTCCTTCTGCTTTTATATCTAATTTTGTTTCTTCTCCTATGTATTTTACTTTGTATTCATATATGTTGGTATCAAATTCTGGTGTTAACTCTAAATCTGCAATTTTTAAACTTGCTAAACCATCTCCAGAATATCTATCTTGTACGTTTTCAGTATTCTCTGTGTTTTCGGTATTTTGTTGTTCTTCTTCTCTTGTTACATTAATTGTGTATGTTTTTGTTGTTCCATCTTCAGCAGTTACTACTATATCAAAAGAATTTAAACCATCTTTTAAAGTTTTTGTTCCTGTTCCACTTACTTTTGCACTTTTAGCTTGTGCTGTTGCATAAACCTCTATTTCTTCTACATCTGCTGGGACTGTTACATCATAAGTTGTTGTACCATATCTAAATCCACTAAAGTCGTGTGGTCTAATACCTAAGTTACTTAAATTTGCATTGCTTTCTTCTGGTTTTTCATTAGTACTTTCAGTACTTGATGTATTACTAGAATTTGATGTGTTTTCTTCTGCATTTGCTGTATTATCCGTTGTGTTGGCCGCCATAGCCATATTAGAAAACATATAAATTCCTAATACACAAATTGTAATTATTACTATTTTTCTTACTACATTTTTCATTTGCTTACTCCTTTGCATCTTATTTTGAATGTATTATATCATTGGCAATTTTTTTCGTCAATAATTTTCATTATTTTATCTTTTACTACATTTTTATTTGTCTTTTTGTGATATAATAATAAAAAAATATTTTTTGGAGGATTTAAATGATAGAATTACTATCTCCAGTTAGAGATTTTGAATGTTTAAAAGCTGCTGTTCAAAATGGTGCAAATAGCGTATATTTTGGTGCAACTTTATTTAGTGCAAGAGCTTATGCACATAATTTCGATTTACCTGAATTGCAAAAAGCTATTGAATATGCTAGAGTTCGTGGTGTAAAAACAAATTTAACCTTAAATACACTTATTAAAGATAATGAATTT
>CALXCC010000096.1 GCA_944386705.1 uncultured Clostridia bacterium
CTTCCTTATATGTCAATTATTATTATCGTACCAATTTTATATTGTTTTGTTGCTATGTTTGCTAAGAAAATTTATATAAAGAAACATGGCGAATGGATCTAAAAAAAACTAACAAAGGGAACAGATTTTACTACTCTGTTCCCTTTGTTTTGCATTATATACTAATTTAATTTTCAATTACTATCGCATTTTCATTTCCTAAAATCTCTTTAAATATTTCTAAAATCTGGTCTGTTAAATATACTTGACCACAAGGTCTTATTTCTTCACCAATTTTTATTTGCACATTAATATTATTTTTATCTCCATTAAAATAACGTAAAGCTCCTCTTAGTTTATCTTTTTCTTCTTCTGAACTATCTGTAATATTTAAAGTTAATATTTTTTGTTTTTGTTCTGCAAAGTCTTGTATATTATTTACTATAATTGTAGTATTTTCTTCTTCTCTTATACTTAGTCTACCTTCAACTAATACTATGTTTTCTTCTATTAAGCTTTTTCCTGCTTTTAAATAAGCATTTTCAAAGCATATCATCTCTACTGTTCCATATAGGTCTTCTACTGTTATAAATGCCATAATTCTATTACTTTTAGTATATTTTTTCTTTATTGCAGTTATTATTCCAGCATATTTTATATATTGTCCATCTTTGTATTTCAATTTTGAACCTAATTTTCCCATTTCTGGATCTTTTAGAGAATCTAGTATTTGCTCGTCTAATTCTTTTATGTCCATACTCGTTATGTTTGTATTTCTTAAAATTTGTTCTCTTAATTTTTCTAGAGGATGTCCTGAAATGTAGATTCCTAACATTTCTTTTTCTAATGATAGTAATTCTTTTTTTGGCATTTCTTCGTGTTCTTCAAATGTGTATTTCATTTCGTTTAGTTCTTCTTTTTGACTTTCAGTACCTAGGTCAAACATTGATACTTGACCATTCATTTCTTTTTTCTTTCCACTTTGTATAACATCTATTATGTTTTCAAATGATGCTAATAATGTATTTCTTGTCTTATCAAATTCGTCAAATGCTCCTGCTTTTATTAAACTTTCTATACATTTTTTATTTACCGCTTCATCTGCTATTCTTTCACAAAAATCTGTAAAGCTCTTATATGGTCCATTTTTTCTTCTTTCTTTTACTATATTATCCACAGGAACTGTTCCAACATTTTTTATGCTTCCTAGTCCAAATCTTATTTTTCCATTTTCTACTGTGAATTTTGTGCTACTTTTATTTATTTCTGGTTTTAGGATCTCAATGCCAAGTTTCTTACATTCGTCAATATATTGTGGAATTTTATCCAAATTTCCTAAAAAGCTATTTAGTGTTGCTGCCATAAATTCTGCCGGATAATATGCTTTTAAATATGCTGTTCTATATGCTACTACTGCATAACAAGCAGCATGAGATTTGTTAAATGCATATTTTGCAAATTCTGCCATTTCGTCAAATATTTTATTTGCTGATTCTGCATCTATTCCATTTCTTACACAACCTGGAACTATTATGTTTCCATTTTCATCTACTTGTCCATTTATAAATACTTCTCTTTCTTTTGCCATTACATCTAGTTTTTTCTTTCCCATTGCACGTCTTACTAAGTCAGCTCTACCGAAGTGAATATCCTGCTAAGTCACGCACTATTTGCATAACTTGTTCTTGGTATACCATACATCCATAAGTTACATTTAAAATTGGCTCTAAGCTTGGATGTGTATATTCGTTATGTCCTGGATTTTGCTTACCTCTTATATATCTTGGAATTTGATCCATTGGTCCTGGACGGTATAGTGATACTCCTGCTATTAAGTCTTCTAAACAGTCTGGTTTTAATTCCTTCATAAAGCTTGTCATTCCTTGAGATTCAAATTGGAATATTCCACAAGATTTTCCTTCTTGCCAAAGTTTATAAACTTTTGGATCTGCCATATCTTTGTCAAATTCTACATCTATTCCTCTATTTTCTTTTACCAAATTAATTGTGTCTTGAATTACTGTTAATGTTCTTAATCCTAAAAAGTCCATTTTTAAAAGTCCTAATTCTTCTAGTGTTGTCATTATATATTGTGTTGAAATTTGGTTATCTCTAACATATAAAGGAACATATGTATCAACAGGATCTTTTGTAATAACTATTCCGGCAAGCGTGTGTTGATGCCTGCCTTGGCATACCTTCTAACCCCATAGCTATGTCTAGCACTTTTTTTACTTTTTCATCTGATTCATATAAATTTGCAAGTTCTTTATTTTGTTCTAAAGCTTTTTTTATTGTAATATGTAATTCATTTGGTATCATTTTAGCTAAAGTATCCGCTTCTGAATATGGTACATCTAGAACTCTTGAAACATCACGTATTACCATTCTTGCTGACATTGTTCCAAATGTGATAATCTGTGATACATGGTCATGTCCATATTTTCTAGATACATAGTCGATTACATCTTGTCTATGTTCATAACAAAAATCCACATCGAAGTCTGGCATACTTATTCTTTCTGGATTTAAGAAACGCTCAAATAGTAAACCATATTTCATTGGGTCTATGTCTGTAATTTCCATAGCATATGCAATTATTGACCCAGCACCAGAACCACGTCCTGGTCCTACTGGTATTCCATTTGATTTAGCATAATGGATAAAATCCCATACAATTAAGAAATAATCTACATATCCCATTTTTTTGATAACACTTATTTCATATTCTGCTCTTTCTTTTATTTCTTCACTTGGATTTTCTCCATATCTTTTCTTTATTCCATCATCACATATTTTTTTAAAATAATCATAATGTGTTGGAAATTCTTCAGGGACATCATAATTAGGAAGTATCGTATGACCAAATTCGAATTCCACATTACATTTTTCTGCTATTTTTACTGTGTTTTTTATCGCATCAGGAAAAGCTTTAAAATATTCTGACATTTCTTCTGGAGATTTTATATATAATTCGTCTGTATCAAATCTCATTCTGTCTATATCACTCATTCTTTTACCTGTTTGTATACAAAGTAATACTTCATGATTATATGCAT
>CALXCC010000097.1 GCA_944386705.1 uncultured Clostridia bacterium
CTTCACTCCTTCTTTTTTATTTAAGATATATATTATATTTATAATATGTATCATTTTTATTTCAAATATACCTGAAAATTCTATATTGACCAAATTTTGATTGTAATATACTGGTTGTATTTTAAATATTTGATTTTTATAGTTTCTTATATGCTTTTTTAATAATAGTGATATTGCCATACTTATAATAGCTACTAAAATAGCTGTTGTACTTGCATTTTCTGTTCCTATTTCTAATTTCAAGTTCATTTCTTGTATTATTATATTTAGTTTTTTTATTGCTTTTATTATTTTTCTATTTTTATTTTTGTCTTCTTTTAATGTCTTTAAAGCTTTTTCATTTGCTTTTTTTACTTTATCTTTTATTTTTAATGTCTCTATTTTTCCTTTTGTTAATGTTATTTTTATAATTGGAATATTGTTTAAAATACATAGTTTTATAATTATTTCATATTTTTTGCTTATATTAATTGTTTCAGGTATTTTACCCCAAAGTTTAACATTCTTGATTTCTATTTTTACTTTTGAGAATATTATAAATATAGTTATTAAGATTATTATTGATAAAAAAATAAAAAGAAAAACCAATATCTTCCCCTCCTTTAGAGGATTTAATATTAGTTTTTCCAAAAATTTCTTTTTTAAACATTTATTACAAATTTTTATGTGCTTTAATTTTTTGTTTTTTCAACTAAAATATCTCCAAATAGTTCTTCTTGAGTTGTTTCTACTTTGCTTCTTCTAGATAATTCTAGTAATCCTGAAAATGCTGTTACAACTTCTTGTTTGTTACGTTTCTTTATAGAAAATAATTTATTAAACACAAATCTTTTTTGTTTTACTAAAACTTTAAACATTTCTCTTACTTTACTAGCTACTGTATAATTATCTGTAATTGCTATTTTTTCAATATTTTTGGCATTTTGATTTATCTTTTCTCGATTTTTTGTGAGTATTGTTTCATATGCTTTTGGAATTACGGTAATATCGTATTTTGTTTCTATTTTTTGTTTTGGAAGTACAATTTCTTCTTGCAATTTAAAATATCTATTTGAATATGTCAAGTAATTTTCTTTTAATACTTTACTTATTTCTTTAAATTTTTTATATTCTATTATTCTTCTAATTAGTTCTTCTTCTGTTATCTCTTCTTCTTCTTTTTCTTGTTTTGGCAATAGATTTTTTGATTTTAAAAACAATAATGTAGACGCCATAACTAGAAATTCGCTTGCTATTTCTAAATTGAATTTTTCTTGTTCTTTAAGAAAGTCCATATATTGGTCTGTAATTTGACTTAAATTTATGTCATATACGTCCATTTTATTTTTATCTATTAAGTGACATAATAAGTCCATTGGACCTTCAAAATTGTCTAATTTTATTGCATATTTTTTAGTTTCTAATGTTAATATTGCCATTTTTTTCTCCTTCTATTCCATTGCTTTGTTGATATTTTCTATTTTATATCCTTTTTTTAATAAGTATTGCTTTATTTCGTCATTTTCCATAGTTTTCGATTTTTTATATATTATATTTGATGCTGATTTTACTTCATATTCTTCTAAATCTTCTTTGTTTTCATATATATAATCTTCTATATCATTTCTTTTTAATCCTTTTGCTATTAGCTTGTATTGTATTTCTCTTGTAGATAAGTTTTTTAATACTTTAAAGTTGTTTACAGCTTTTTCTATGTATTCTTTGTCATTGATATATTTTGCTTCTTTTAAGTATTCTATAATGTCTTCTAAAAGCTCGCCATCTATTGTCTTTTCAAATTTTGTTCTAACTTCTTGCTCACTTCTTCTTTTATATAATATGTATCTTAGTACTCTTGTTTTTTCTTTATCAAACTCTTCTATTGTATACATTTCTTACCTTCTTTTTTATTTTTTCATTTTACTATAAGTTTTAATGAATTTCAAGTTGTTATTTCTTATATGTTTTTTAGTGTTTATTTATTTTTGGAATTTATTTATATTTTTTATTAAGCAAAAGACTAAATAGATTAAATGCATTTTCATTTAGTCTATTTAGCCCCCTTTTTATTATTCTTCATCTTCTTCTGTGCTTGGTAGTTCTTCTCCTAAACTTTGTTCAAATGCTTTTGCAAAGTTTGCTCTTACTTTTTCTTCTATTTCGTTTAGCATTTCTGGATTTTCTCTAAGATATTTTTTAACGTTTTCTCTTCCTTGTCCTATTCTTTCGCCATCATAGCTAAACCAAGATCCAGCTTTTTCAACAATGTCTAAGTTTACTGCCATATCTAATATATTTCCTTCTTTAGATATTCCTTGACCATATACAACGTCAAATTCCGCTTCTCTAAATGGTGGTGCTACTTTGTTTTTTATGACTTTAACACGTACTCGGTTTCCTTTTACTTCTCCATCTTGTTTGATATTTTCTATTTTTCTTATATCCATTCTAACAGATGCATAGAATTTTAATGCTCTACCTCCTGTTGTTGTTTCTGGATTTCCAAACATTACTCCTATTTTTTCTCTTAATTGGTTTATAAATATTAATACTGTTTTTGATTTATTTATTGCTCCTGCTAATTTTCTTAATGCTTGTGACATAAGTCTTGCTTGAAGCCCCATATGTGAGTCTCCCATATCTCCGTCTATTTCTGCTTTTGGAACAAGTGCTGCAACAGAGTCAACTACTATAACATCTAATGCTCCACTTCTTACTAAGCTTTCTGTAATTTCTAAAGCTTGTTCTCCAGTGTCAGGTTGTGAAACTATTAAGTTATCAATGTCTACTCCCAATTTTTTAGCATATACTGGGTCTAATGCATGCTCTGCATCAATAAATGCTGCTTCTCCTCCCATTTTTTGTGCTTCTGCAACTATATGTAATGCAAGTGTTGTTTTACCAGATGATTCTGGTCCAAATACTTCTATAATTCTACCTCTTGGAACTCCTCCTATTCCTAATGCAATATCTAAGCTTAAAGCTCCTGTTGGTATTGCTTCTATTTCCATTGCTTTGAATTC
>CALXCC010000098.1 GCA_944386705.1 uncultured Clostridia bacterium
GTTTGTTAATTTTGGAGCTCCAGAAGAAATTTTATATTTGTCTAAACCTCATATTGGTACAGACCTATCAATAGATGTTATTAGAAATATTAGAGAATATATAATTTCTAATGGTGGTAAATTTTTATTTAATACTAAAGCAATTGATTTTAAAATTGAAAATAATTCTATAAAAGCTATTATAGTAAAAAATGGTTCTTCAACAGAAGAAATTAAAGCTTCGCACGTAATTGTAGCAATTGGACATAGTTCAAGAGATACATTTGAAAAACTTTATGAACACAATATTTATATGGAACCTAAAAATTTCTCTATTGGTGTTAGAATTGAACATTTACAAGAAGAAATTAATAAAGCTCAATATGGTACTATAACAAGTTTAAAATTACCTCCTGCTGAATATAAACTTGCCTATCATTCTCCTTCTGGTCGTTCTTGCTACACTTTTTGTATGTGCCCAGGGCGGAGTTGTAATGGCTTCTTCCAGTGAAGAAAATACTATAGTAAGTAACGGAATGAGTAATTTTTTAAGAGATGGGAAAAATGCTAATTCTGCTCTTTTAGTTAATGTTACACCAAAAGATTTTGAAAGCGATTCTCCTCTTGCTGGTATATACTTTCAAAAAACTTTAGAAGAAAAGGCTTTTGTTTTAGGTGGTTCTAATTGTTTTGCCCCTATTCAAAGGGTTGAAGATTTTATTTTAAATAAAAAATCAACTAAAATAGGCTCTGTAAAACCTACATATTTACCTGGTGTTACTTTGTCTAATTTAAATGATATTTTACCTGAGTTTGTTTCTTCTACTTTAAAAGAAGGTATTAAATATTTTGATACTAAACTAAATGGTTTTGCTAATCCAGATAGTATTTTAACAGGTGTTGAAACTAGAAGCTCTTCCCCTGTTAAAATACTAAGAACAGAAAAGCTTGTTTCTAATATTTCCGGATTATATCCTTGTGGAGAAGGTGCTGGTTATGCTGGAGGAATTATGTCAGCTAGTGTAGATGGAATAAAATGCGCAATTGCTGTTTTAGAAAGCTAATTTTAATCTCTTAGTTTTTTTACTATTTTCTCTAAACATTCTACTAAATAATCCACATCCTCCATAGTATTTTCTTCTCCAAACGTTGTTCTTAAGGCTCCTTCTGCCATCATATCTGATAAGCCAATTGCTTTTAATACGTGTGATGGATTCATAGAGCCTGTAGAACAAGCTGAACCACTAGAAGCACATATACCTTTTGCATCCAGATTTAAAAGTAATGCTTCTCCATCTACTCCTTCAAAAGAAAAATTTGCATTTCCAGGAAGTCTTCTTTCTAGACTTCCATTTAACTTCACATTAGGTATCCTTTTTTCTACTTGTTCTATATAGTGGTCTCTTAAGTTTTTTAAATAGTTCATATGACTTTCTAAATTAATCATTGCAAGTTCGCAAGCTTTTCCCAATGCCACAATTCCAGCTACATTTTCAGTTCCTGCTCTTTTATTTTTTTCTTGATGTCCTCCATCTATGAGTCTTTCAAATTCAATTCCGTTCCTCACATATAAAGCTCCAATTCCCTTTGGTGCATACAATTTATGACCTGATAACGATAATAAATCAATTCCCATTGTTTTTACATCTATTGGCACATTTCCACAAGCTTGGACTGCATCTGTGTGGAAAATAATATTATACATTTTTGCAATTTTTGCAATTTCATAAATTGGCTCTAGTGTTCCTATTTCATTATTTGCAAACATTATTGTAATTAAAATTGTATCATTTCTAATAGAATTTCTTAAATTTTCTAAACCTATTAAACCATCACTATTTACATCCAAATAAGTAACTTGAAAACCTTGTTTTTCTAGTACTTCACAAGTGTGTAAAACTGCTGGATGCTCAATTTTAGATGTTATTATATGTCTTCCTCTATATGAATTTGCATATGCAATTCCTTTAATTGCTGTATTATCACTTTCTGAACCACAGCCGGTAAAATAAATTTCATTTGGAGCACAATTAATTAATTTTGCTACCTTTATTCTTGCCTCCTCTACAGCTCTTCTTGCACCTCTTCCAATTGTATACATCGAAGATGGATTTCCAAATTGTCCTTTTAAATAAGGTAGCATCTCTTCTAATACTTCTTCTTTTATTCTTGTTGTTGCTGCATTATCAAAATATCTTATTTTCATAGCCTTCTCCTCTCAGTTTTAATAAATCTTTTTACAATATTACTATTTTTATATTATATTCTTCTTACTTTATTATATTGATAAAATTTTTTTAATTTCGGCTAAATTATTTACCACTGTTTTATATCCATATTGATAGCAACTATCTAATTTTTCTACATCTAGAAGTCCTGTCTTATCTGTTTTAATTGTTAAAACCATATCACTTCTTTTTAAGTTTTCTTCTGAAATTTTATTTCCCATAATATCAATTGTTCTCATTGCTAAATCCATTATATTACTTGTTTCATCAATATCATCCGCTTTAAATTTAATTGCAATTACTTTATCTGCTCCTTGTTTTCTTACTTCAGATACTGGAATATTATCTAAAACTCCTCCATCTAAAAATTTATGTTTTTTGAAGTCACATGGGCAAAATACTGCTGGAAAACTACTACTTGCTCTTACTGCTTTTCCAATTGTTATATCTGTTATATATTGCATTTTATCTTTTTCATTTTCTGGTATTTTATTTGTAAAAATATATTCTTTTGCTTCTCCTATGTCTACTGCTGGAATTACAATCGGCATTTTTACAATGTCTTTTATAGTTTTTACTCCTTTTTTTAATGCTAGTCCATCATACACTTTTTCCAAACTTTTTCCTGTTTTTAACCCTTTCATCTCTACTTTTTTACTCATCATAAAATTACCTATTCCTGAAATTATTGGTGCCGAATTAATTCCTACTATATCTTTTGAATATCTTTTAAACAATATGTAAATA
>CALXCC010000099.1 GCA_944386705.1 uncultured Clostridia bacterium
TTTCGTCTACATCGAAATTATATATTAGGGGGTATTTTGTTGTCAAAGTTCATTTTCATTTATTACAGGATGCTTTAAATTTAGCTTTAGTTATTTTTATTTATTTTTTTGCTATTATATAACACTTTGTTTGAAAAAACAAATTATATTTGAATAATTTTCGTTTTTTGGTTCAAACTAATAATAAGTTTTGAATGGAGGTGCTTTTCATGTCAAAGAAAAATAAAGAAAAGAAAAATAATAACAAAAATAATCAAAACAACAATAATAGCGAAAGACAAAATAACAGCAACAATAATAGATAATAATTAATAATCAAATAACGAAAAAGCTTCAGTATTCAGTTGTTACTGGAGCTTTTAATCTATATTATTTAATTTTATATTTTTCTCTAGGAGTATATTTTGTATGTAATAATTCGTGTGCTAGTTTACTTCCTGGCTTTTCTAAATATTCTGCGTAAATTTTCTTCAAGATTGGATTTTCGTGTGATTTTCGAATTGTGCTTTTTTCGTCTATACTATATAAAGCATTTGCTCTTAGTTTTTGAACATCAACCTCTGCACGTACTTTTGAGCTTTTTATTGGTTGGCCACCTCCCATAATGCATCCACCTGGGCAAGCCATAATTTCTACGAATTGATAATCAGCTTTTCCTTGTTTTATTTCTTCTAAAACAGTTTTTGCATTTGACAAGCCACTTACTGCTACTACTTTTATTTCTTTTCCATCAATTTCTATAGTAGCTCTTTTTATTCCTTTTTCTCCACGAACTTGTTCAAAGTTTATTTTATCTAAGTTTTCTCCCGTTAAGATATCTTGTGCTGTTCTAAGTGCTGCTTCCATAACTCCACCTGTTGTTCCAAATATAGCTCCTGCTCCTGTTGCCTCTCCCATTGGATCGTCGAATTTGCTATCTTCTAATTTTGTAAATTCAATATTTGCTTGTTTAATCATTCTTGAAAGCTCACGGGTAGTAATTACATTATCTACATTCCAAAGTCCGTCATTTTTCATTTCTGGGCGTTCTCGTTCAAATTTTTTAGCTATGCAAGGCATTACAGATACGACATATATTTTTTTAGGGTCAATATTTTCTTTTTCTGCATAGTAAGTCTTAATTAAAGCTCCAAACATTTCGTGTGGTGATTTACAACTAGATAAATGTGGTAACAATTCTGGATAATTCATTTCTATATATTTTACCCATCCAGGACTACATGATGTAATCATTGGTAAATTATCATTTGCTTTGAATCTTTCTACAAATTCATTAGCTTCTTCCATAATAGTAAAGTCTGCACCAGTGTTTGTATCAAAAACTTTATTAAAGCCTAATCTTTTTAAGGCTGTAACCATTTTTCCCGCTACATTTGTTCCAATTTCCATTCCAAATTCTTCTCCTAAAGCAACCCTTACAGCTGGTGCTGTTTGGACAACCACATAATAATCTGGATCTTTTAATTTAATCCATACATCATTAATTGTTTCTTTTTCGTGTAATGCTCCTGTTGGGCAAGCTTCTATACATTGACCACAATTAGTACAATTTACATCATTTAAACTTTTATCTCCTACTGTTGAAATGCAAGATTCAAACCCACGATTAATACAATCTATTGCTCCTATACATTGAACATTTTTGCATACTGCAACACATCTTCTACATAAAATGCATTTATTAAAATCTCTTACAATAGATGGAGAAATATTATCTATCTTATGTTCTGACATTTCTCCTGGGAAATCTACATTTAAAACATTAAATTTTGTTGCTAATGCCTGTAACTCACAATTACCAGAACGCGTACAAGTTAAGCAGTCTTTTGCGTGGTTTGAAATTATTAAATCTAAAATTACTCGTCTTGCTTCTAAAACATTTGGTGTGTGAGTATGAACTATCATTCCATCCTCTACTGTTTGAATACAAGAAGTTGCAAATCCACGTCTTCCTTCTACTTCCACTATGCACATTCTACAATCTCCGACTTCATTAATCTCTTTTAAATAACATAAAGTTGGTATATCTATTCCTACTTTTTTTGCAGCATTTAAAATCGTTGTGCCTTCTGGTACTGTTACCTTTTCGCCATCTATTGTTAGCGTAACTAAATTTTCTTCCATTTATAATTCCTCCTATTTGGTCATTTTGGGGACAGGTACTGCTTAGCCATTTTTGGCTAAGTTTGGGACAGTTATCTATCCATTTCCGATTGCATGGAATGGGCAATTTGTCAAACAAGTACCACATTTAATGCATTTATCTTGATTAATAACTCTTTTGTCTCTTCCTTCTCCTTCTATTGCATTAACTGGGCAATGTCTTTGGCATAAACCGCATCCTTTACATTTTTCTTCGTTTATTTCTATTTTAGCCATTGCTTTGCACTCTAAAGCTTTACATTCTTTTTGAATTGCGTGTTCTCTAAATTCTTCCCTGAAATATTTTAATGTGCTTATTACTGGGTTTGGAGCACTTTGACCTAGTCCACAGATGCTTGCTTTTTGGATGTTAACTGCTAGTTTTTCTAGTTTATATATATCCATTTCTTCTCCTTCGCCACTGCATAGTTTTTCAAGGATTTCAAGCATTCTTTTTGTTCCAATTCTACAAGGAGTACATTTTCCACAACTTTCACTAACAGTAA
>CALXCC010000100.1 GCA_944386705.1 uncultured Clostridia bacterium
TATTCCAATATATGATACTAAGTCTAATTTTAATATGTCATCTTTTATTAGTTCTTTATATAATGGTATCATTTCTTTATAAGTCATACCTTCTTGTATAGTTGTAATTCCATTTTTTTTTTTTTTTTCTTGTGCTTTTTTATATGACTGTAATAATTCTTCAAATGATCCTACTGGAACTTTTGCTTGATAATTAATAAATGCATTTTCTTCCATATAACCTGTTGGCTTGCCATCTTTTCTTTCTATCTTTCCTCCTGGAATATCAGGTGTATTTTTGTCAATTTTTAAAAATTCTAATCCTTTTTTATTTAATACTCCCATATGTCCTGATTTATGTTGTAGCAAAACAGGATTGTTAGGTAATACCTCGTCTATTACTTCTCCTGTTGGATGCGTTTTTTCTTGTAAATTATTGTGTTCATAATTACATCCTATAATCCATTTGCCATCTTGTATGTTATTATCTCTTTTAAATTCAATTAATTTTTCTTTTATTTCTTCAAAATTTGTACATTCTTCTAAGTTTACTTTTAATAAATTACTTGCTACACCTGTAAAATGGCTATGTGCATCTAAAAATGCTGGCATTAAAGTTTTTCCTTGTAAATCGATTATTTTAGTCGTATCGTCTTTTAACTTAAAAACATCTTCTTTCCTACCTACTTTTTTTATAAATTCGTCTTCTATTAAAATTGCTTCTATCTGACTATTTTCTAATGTAATAAAGTCCCCGTTATAAAATATTTTTTTCATATTTCTCCCCTTAAGTTTATTATTTCATAAATTATGTTTTTTACACAAAAATGAGACAGATTTCTTCTGCCTCTAATATCTCATTACATAGATTGTCTATATAGGTTGATAAAGTCTTCTTTTGTAACTTCTCTTGGATTTCCTGGTTTACAAGGATCATTCATTGCTTTTTCAGCTAACATTTCGAAGTCCTCTTCTTTTGCTCCATAGTCTTTAATTGTTGTTGTAATTCCAACTGTTTTACTTAATTCTGATATCATCCATACAAATGTGTTTATAACATCTTGGTCATTTAAGTGTTCTGCATCTGGTCTTCCAATGTTTACTAAGATTTCTCTAAATCTTTGAGCAGTTGCTGAATCTTCTCCATTAAATCTCATAACTGTTGGAAGTAACATTGCATTTGCTATTCCGTGTGGTGTGTCATATACAGCTCCTAATTGGTGTGCCATAGAGTGAACTATTCCAAGCCCTACATTGCTAAATCCCATTCCTGCTATATATTGAGCCATTCCCATCATTTCAATTGCTTCTGGGTCTTTATCGTTTACAGCTGATGGCAAATATTTAAATATCATTTTTATTGCCTTCATATGAAACATATCTGACATTTCGTTATGTGCTTTTGTAATGTATCCTTCAACTGCATGTGTTAATGCATCCATTCCTGTTGCTGCTGCTAATGATTTTGGCATAGATGCCATAAGGTCTGAGTCTACTATTGCTACTACTGGTATGTCATTTGGGTCTACACATACCATTTTTATTTCTGCATCTTCGTCTGTTATTACATAGTTAATTGTAACTTCTGCTGCTGTTCCTGCTGTTGTTGGAAGTGCTATAATTGGCATTCCTTTATTTACTGTATTTGATAATCCATTTAATGATTTAATATCTGCTCTATCTGGATTTGTCATAACAATTGAAATTCCTTTTGCTGTGTCTATACTAGAACCTCCACCTACTGCTACTATTAAATCTGCTTTTGATTTTTTGCAAGCATCCACACCATCTGTTACATTTCTAATTGTTGGATTAGGTTTTATTTCATCGTATAAATCATAAGCAACTCCAGCTTTATTTAATACTTCCTCTACTTTTTTTGTTACTCCAGCTTCTACTAAAGCTTTATCACTTACTAAAAATACTTTTTTTACTCCTCTTTTTTGAAGTTCACCTGCTAACTCTTCTCTTGCTCCTTTTCCAAAATATGATGTTTCGTTTAAAACAAATTTTACTGACATTTTATTTTCCTCCTATTTATTTTTCTTTATAATTTGATGGTATTTCAAATAAATTGCTTTGAACATCATTTGAAATTTCCACTTTTAATAATTCTTTTTTATCTCCATCAATTGTTTTAATATATTCTAATTTATCTCCTTTAAAATAAAATCTTGTTTTAATTTCTTTTCCTTCTTCTGATGTAATTCCTAAACTAAATCCTGTTATTGTTTTATATTCTTCATAAGAATAATTTTTATTTTCTATCTTTTCTGTACCATTTTCATAAGGTTCGTCTTTTATATTTTCTAATTCAAGTTCTATCTTATTCAAATCTACTGCATTATTTGCATATGTATAATATCCTTTGATATCATCTGCCAATAAATAAGAATTACCATCTTTTATTACAAATTTAGATTGATTACCTTGATAAATAGTATCTGTATAAGCTTTGTTATCTAGCTTAGCATAATAAAATTTATTGTTTTGATCCAAAGTAGCTGTAAAACTATATGAATTTTTATTTTGCAAACTATTATATAGTTTTTGTATTTTTGACATTTCATTTTTTCCTGATTTTTTTGATACAAATAAACAAACTAATCCAACAACTATTGCCAATACTATAAGTGTTACTACTGTAATTAATATTATTTTTTT
>CALXCC010000101.1 GCA_944386705.1 uncultured Clostridia bacterium
ATGTGCAGCTCAACGGTCTCGTCGAACTTGGCGGTAGCGGCCTTCTGCACCAGATCGATGGCCTCTTCAGGGTCATAGAACCGGGTGCGGTCGATCAGCTTTGCAGCTTCGGTATACTTTTTGCCGTGCTTCATGGTCTATTCCCCCTTTCTCAGTCTTCCACCACGACGCCCATGGAGCGCGCCGTGCCGGCCACCATGCTCATGGCGGCTTCCACAGAAGCGGCGTTGAGGTCGGGCATCTTCAGCTCGGCGATCTCGCGCACCTGAGCGCTGGTGATCTTGGCGACCTTTTCACGGTTGGGTCGGCCGGAACCCTTTTCAATATTGCAGGCCTTCTTGATGAGCACCGCGGCCGGAGGGGTCTTGGTGATGAAGGTAAAGGAGCGGTCCTGATACACGGTGATGACCACGGGGATGATCAGGCCGGCCTGTTTGGCGGTGCGCTCGTTGAACTCCTTGCAGAAGCCCATGATGTTGACGCCGTGCTGACCGAGCGCGGGGCCGACGGGGGGCGCAGGAGTCGCTTTGCCTGCAGGGATCTGCAGTTTTACATAGCCAGTAACTTTCTTAGCCATTGCAGATGGAACCTCCAAATTATGTTGTGGTGTTAGCGGACCTGGCCGGGCGTTTTGCCCGCCGTATCCTCCCACTTGAAACCGCCGGACCTGCAAAAAGCCTCAGGCCTTGCAGCGAGCGGGTATCAAGCGTGTTTGCGCGCGCAGCGCCGCTGCGCGTTTTAAGGGGCTTGCCCTCAGATTTTTTGGACGTTGATAAAGTCGACTTCCACCGAGGTGTCGCGCCCCATCATGTTCACCAGAACGGTGAGCTTCTGGTTTTCCGTGTCGATGGCGCTGACCACAGCGGTAAAGTTTTCCAAAATGCCGCCGGTGATCTTCACGGCGTCCCCAACTTCCACGTCCAGCTCGATGGGGATGTTCTCGACGCCCATGACGGCGACCTCTTCGTCGGTCAGCGGCACGGGGTCGGTACCCGGGCCAACAAATCCCGTCACGCCGCTGGCGTTGCGCACCACGTACCAGGACTCGTTGTCCATGATCATTTTGACCATGATGTAGCACGGGTAGATCTTGCGGGAGACCACTTTCTTTTTGCCGTCCTTGATCTCGACCACCTCTTCCGTCGGGATCTTGATCTCCATGATGCGGTCCTGCATATGGCGGTTCTCAACGGTTTTTTCGAGGTCGGTCTTGACCTTGTTTTCATAGCCGGTACGGGTGTGCACCACGTACCACCTGGGCGACTTGTCTCTGATTTCTGCCATAACGGTGACCCCGTCAGCTGACGAGCAGGCGCATGCCGGCGCCAAAGAGCGAATCCAAGCCGAACACGACCACCGACACCACCGCAACAACGGCGATGACCGCCAGCGTGTAGCTGAACAACTCCTTGCGGCTGGGCCAGACAACCCGCTTGAGCTCGGACCAGGTGTCTTTGCAGAAGCGGCCAAAGCGCACAAAAATGTTGGGCTTTTTGACCTTCTGCTTGGTCTCGCGCTTGTCAACCTTGTTGGCGAGTTTGGTTTCCTTTGCCATTTCTTGTGCTCCTGACTGATGGATTCAGGCTTACTTCGTTTCCCTGTGCGTGGTGTGCTTCTTGCAGAAGCGGCAGTACTTGCTGAATTCGAGGCGGTCGGGATCGTTACGCTTGTTTTTCATCGTGTTGTAGTTGCGCTGCTTGCATTCCATGCAGGCCAGGGTAACCTTCACACGCGCTCCGGCTGCTGCCATTCCGATTCACTCCTTTACCTTTTAAATTTGCAACAAAACTACGGACTCCCGCACTTTGCAGGAGACCTTGACTAATATAACACACCCCAACAGGGGGTGTCAATCAAAAAAACCGGCGTTTTTCCTGATTTTTCGGGCTTTTTGGGCCCCTGCGCCGCCGCGGGCGCGCCCGCCGTTTGCCGGGCAAAAAAAGCGCGGCCTTTTCCCCACTTTTTGGGCGGTCCTGCCGCGCTTATTTATTTTATCCGGTTTGCTTTCAGGCGTTTTTGCCTGCCTCTGTTGCCGCAAGCACCGTATAGCCGGTCTGGTTGACGCGCGCCCGCAGCTCCTCTGCCGGCACCGGGCGCTTCATCAGCACCTCTGCGCGGCCCTTGTAAAGGTCGGCCGTGGCCCACACGCCCTCCATGGTGTTCAGGGCGTTTTCCACCCGCCGCGTGCAGTTTTCGCAGGTCATGCCGTCAATGCGCAAAACCGCCCGGTAGGGGTAGTGGCTGCGGTTTTTGTCGGCCACGCGCACCTTCTTTACCGCTTTTCCGTCCGCCGCGCCGCAGCACCCGCTTTTGAGCCGCTTTCTGTAGCTCAAAACGCCAACAACGGCCAGCACGGCCAGCACCGCGCAGATCAAAACGGTAACGGCATCTCCGCCCATTGCGCTCTCCCTTCCCTTCCAAAAAACCTCAGGCCAGCGCCGCTCCCAGCGCCGCACAAGCCGCATCCGCCGTGCTGTCCGGCTCGCCCTGGCAGATCACGCTGGTGCACACAAGCTGCGCGCCATCTTTTT
>CALXCC010000102.1 GCA_944386705.1 uncultured Clostridia bacterium
AATCCTAAAAACCCTTCCCATGAGAATTCCTTGTTGCCCATGAGGCCGCGGCGGTAGAACAGCACCACCACCATCAGCAGCACCGAGAACACCACCATGCGGAAGCCCGTGCGGAAGAGCGGCACTTCCCACCCGCCAATGGTCAGCGGCGAGTCGAAGAAGCGCAGCCACCACTCCTTGGCGGCGGTGTACAGGAAGGCGGCGAGCACGCTGCCCGTCACGCTGCCGATGCCGCCGATGACGACGATGAGCAGGATCTCGTACGTAAAGGTGACCGAGAAGGTCTTTGCCTCGATGGAGCGCATGAACATGGCAAGCAGTCCGCCCGCCACCGCCGCAAAGAACGAGCTGATGACAAAGGAAGATTCCTTATGCTTAAACAGGCTGATGCCCATGGACTCGGCCGCGATCTCGTCTTCGCGGATGGCCTTAAAGGCGCGGCCATAAGAGCTTTTGATGAGCAGCACCATAAAGCCGATGCACAAAAAGGCGACGAGGTAGAGCGTCAGCGTAGAGGGCAGGCCGAAGAGCGAGGGATAATCGGGGATCTTGCTCAGGCCGTAGGAGCCGTTGGTGATGGTATCGAGCTGGGGGCTCGAGAAGATCGCGCGGATGATCTCGGAAAAACCCAGCGTGGCAATGGCCAGGTAGTCGCTCTTTAAGCGCAGCACCGCAAACCCGATGAGCGAGGCAAACAGCGCCGCCACCAACCCGCCGATGATGAGCGCCAGGAAGGGGAAGGCCGACTGGAACCATTCGGGCGAGGAAGCGATCATTTCCTTAAAGCCCAGAATGCCCGAGTTCATGCCGCTCACGTAGTACACGCCCTCCACCGCTTCCACGGGGATGGTCAAAATGGCCGTTACGTAAGCGCCAATGGCCATAAAGCCCGCCTGCCCCAGGGAGAACAGGCCGGTAAAGCCGTTGACCAGGTTCATAGAGACCGCCACCACCGCCATGATCGCGCCCTTTTGCAGCACGGAATCGAGCATGGCGTTTTGGGCGGAATTATCGTCCAGCCAGAAGATGAACACCACCGCAAGGACGGCCACGGCGACGTTCAGGATGGTTTTTGTTGACTTTTTCAATTTCATGTCCGTCACACCTTATCCGTACTTTTTTCGCCGAAGAGCCCCGTGGGCCGGAACAGAAGAATGAGGATGAGCACCAGGAAGGTGAAGGCGTCGGAGAACGTGGAGTACCCAAACGCCGTCAGCATGGTCTCGCAGATGCCGATGAGGAATCCCCCCACCACAGCGCCGGGAATGCTCCCAATGCCGCCCAGCACCGCCGCCACAAAGCACTTCAGGCCGGGCATGGTGCCGGAGAAGGGATTGACCGACATGCGGTCGGTAAAATACAGAATAGAGCCGACCGCCGCCAGCACCGAGCCGATGGCAAAGGTGATGCTGATGATGCGGTTGATCTTGATGCCCATGATCTGACTGGTCTCAAAATCGCGGCTGACCGCGCGCATCGCCATGCCGGTCTTGGTGTGGTTGATGAGCATCATCAGCCCGATGACCAACAGCACGGTCAGCACGGGGGTCAAAAAGGTCACCAAGCTGGCCGATACCCCGCCGATGTTGAAGATCTGCTTTAAGAAGGGGATCTCGGGGTAGGCGCGGGGCAGCGCCGTGAACAGGTAGGTGGCCAGGTTCTGCAAAAGGTAGGAAACGCCGATGGCCGAGATCATGATGGACATGCGCGGCGCTTTTCGCAGCGGCTTGTAGGCCGCTTTTTCAATGGCCACGCCCAAAATGAGCGTGCCGACGAGCGTGATGATGATGGCGACCGGCCAGGGAAAACTGGCCATGGCAAAGATCATAAAATAGCCCGCCATCATAAAAATATCGCCGTGAGCAAAATTGATCAGGCGCAAAATGCCATACACCATGGTGTAGCCAATGGCGATGAGCGCGTAGGAGCCGCCCAGGGAAATACCCGTTAGGCAGTGCTGCAAAAAGGTGGTCAGAGACATGTGGACTCCCTTCGGAAGCGGGGCGCGGCGATCCGGCAGAACGTCCGCCCTTCAGAATAAAAGGATATTTGGGAATGAATGCTGCCGGCCCGGCACGCTGGCGGCGCACCCCGGCCGGCGGGCGAAGGAATCCAGAGTGGAGCTTGGAAACGAGTTCGGCGGGAAACGGAAGTTTCCCGCCGAAACGGTGCGTCCGAACTGCTGTAGGTTTGGGTTTAGTCGAGGGTGACGGTCTTGACGAACACGAACGCGCCGTCCTGGATCATGTTGATGTAGGCGATGTCCTTGATGGCGTCGCCGTTCTCGTCGAACACGATGCGGCCGGTCACGCCTTCCATATCCACGCCGGCCAGCGCGTCGCGGATGGCGACGGGGTCGGTGGACTGCGCCGATTCGATGGCCTCGATGGCGACCATGTAAGCGTCGTAACCCAGGGCAGAAACCGCGGCCACGCCGTCGCCGCCGTTGCCTTCCAGGTAAGAGGGATTCTCGTTCAGGAAGGCCTTAAAGCCGGTCACAAAGTCGGTCGCGATCTCGCTCGAGGTGTCGTTCTCGTCGAAGAAGGTGGAGCACACCACGCCTTCGGCGTCCTCGCCGGCGGCCTCGATGATGGAGTAGTTCTGCCAGGTATCGCCCGCCATGATGTTCACGTCGATGCCCAGTTCGCGGGCCTGACGGATGATGAGGGGGGCGGTGGTGATGGAGCTGGGCGCAAAGATCACATCGGGCTCAAAGGCCTTGATGTTGGTGAGGATGGCCCTGAAGTCGGTCTGGTTGGTCTGGAACTGCTCCTGAATGATGGAGTCCTCGC
>CALXCC010000103.1 GCA_944386705.1 uncultured Clostridia bacterium
GGAAATTTTCAACCGTCTTCTAAATATGTACAAAGAACGTATTTAGGAGGCGTAAGAAAATTTCCACTAACGTGGCGTTTTTTGTGCTTTTCAGAAGGTAAAAAACGCTACATCGTGCTTTTAATCCTTGCAGGAGTAAGTATAGCGATGTTAACAGGGAAGAATGGGATATTAGTACAAGCAGACACAGCAAGAGAAGAAACAAAAACAAGTAGTGTAGAAGAAGAAATAGAATTAATAATACAAGAAGCGTATATAGAAGAATATGTAAACAAAACAGATAGAATGGAATATTTAAAAAATGAATTATTAAAACGTGGAGCCAAAAAAGTAGGCGAAATTGAATCTTATCAAAAAGAATATTGGAAATATAAGGATGTTATTATCATAATAAATCCTAATAAATATAGCATAAATCCTACAGCAAATACACTGATAAATAATGAAGGAAATAGTAGTGAAAAAGGATTTTTAGTAGATATATCACAAGGAGGAATCCCTAGAAAAGATATTGAAAGTATAAAGTTTATAAATCAAATTCCAGAAAATTATACAATATCCTACGATGTATCTGAAAGTAGAGATTCATCAATTATGCTTTATGGTGTTCAAAATGAAAATAATAGATATAATGCATATATTGTAGCTAATAACAATGGAAGTATATATGCTCCTGAATATAGTGCACGATTATTTGGAGACTTAATTAATTTAAAAAGTATTAATTTAGAAAACCTAAATACATCTAATGCTACTAGTATGTATAGGTTGTTTACTGGATGTACATCTGTGAGTGAAATTAATCTATCTAAATTTGATACAACGAATGTAAAAGGTATGGAATATATGTTTTATAATTGTAATAATGTAAAAAAGATCAATATGGAAAATTTTAATACATCCAATGTTACAAGTATGTCAGCGATGTTTAATGGTTGCAATAGTTTAACAGAAATAAATTTAGAAAATTTTGATACATCTAAAGTTGTTAATATGGAAATGATGTTTAATAGATGTAGTAACTTGTCAAGTTTAGAGTTATCAAATTTTGATACATCAAATGTTACGACAATGTATTATATGTTTAGAGGATGTAGTAACTTATCTAGTATAGACCTTACAGGATTTAACACTGAAAAAGTTACAGATATGAGTAATATGTTTGGTGAATGTACAACTTTAACTGAATTAAATCTAATTTCCTTTAACACAGCAAAAACAGAAAAAATGGGAGGAATGTTTAGTAATTGCAAAAATTTATTAACAATATATGTTAGTAAAGATTGGAATGTTAATAATGCGGTCACAACTGGTATGTTTTATAATTGTGGAACTAATAAAGTAACAATCAAACCATAAGTTAAATAGTAAAAAAGGTTTATTATTTTATTAGTTCAATATAAAAGGGAATAAATAATTATTTTATTTATTCCCTTAATTTTAAATTATTCAGCATCTTTTTTTATTTTTTTATTATCTTTTACAGCTTCTGCCATAGCACCTAAACTTCCTAAAGCACTTGTAGCTTCAAAAGGAATAAAGACTTTATTTGCATCACCTTTTGCAACTTCTTCTAAAGCTTCTAAAGATTTTAATTGAACTAATTTATCAGTAGGGTCAGCTTTTTTCATTGCATCATAAACCATTTGAATTTCTTTGGCTTTTGCTTCAGCAACTTCACGAATTGCTTGTGCCTCACCGGCAGCTCTTCTAATCTGAGCTTCTTTATCAGCTTCAGCCTCTAAAATGGCAGCTTGTTTTTTACCTTCTGCAATGGTGATAGCAGATTGCCTTTGTGCTTCAGATTCTAGAATCATAGCTCTTTTATTTCTTTCAGCATTCATTTCTTTTTCCATTGCATCTCTGATATCAGCAGGTGGTGTAATATCTTTAATTTCAACACGGTCAATTTTACATCCCCATCTATCAGTAGCTTCATCTAATACAACTCTTAATTGATTATTGATTCCATCTCTTGAACTAAATGTTTCGTCTAAGTCCATTTTACCAATAATATCACGAATAGTTGTAATAGCTAAATATTCAATACCTTTTTTTAGACTTTGAATCTCATAAACTGCTTTTGCAGGATCTGTTATTTGATAGAATACAACTGTATCAATTGTAATTGTAACATTATCTTTTGTAATAACTCCTTGAGGTGGTACATCCATAGTTTGTTGTTTAAGACTTACTACGCTTCTTACGTGATCAAAAAATGGAATGATAATTGTAAGACCTGCATCAGCTACTTTGTAAAACTTACCTAATCTTTCTATAATGTATACCTCAGATTGTTTAACGATTTTAATAGACATTGCTGCTATAATTAAAATAATAACAAGTAATACTAATAAAAACCACATAATAATTTCCTCCTTTTATATGTATTTATATATTAATTAAAAACTATTTTTTTAATGGTGTAACAATAGCTTTAACACCTTTTATTTCTACTATTTCAACTTCAGTACCTTTTTTGATATTTATATCATTTTTTCCTATTGCAGACCAAAGTTCACCATCAACTTTTATTTGTCCTTTTGAATTAATAGAATCAATATCTTTTATTACGATTCCATTTTGTCCAACAATAGAAAAAGCATTTGTTTTTACAGTTTTGGTTTTGGCAAATTTTTTTACAAATGGTTTAGTAGCAAATATTAATATTGTAGAACTTACTACAAATACTGCTGTTTGAATTGCAATATTTGATGTAAAGAAGCTAACTACCATAGTTATTAATGCGCCTATTGATAGCCAAAAAAGTAAAAATCCGGCTGTCATAATTTCAAAAATTAAGAATATGCCTGCTAAAATTAGCCATATGTACCACATAAAATTAATTCCTCCTTTTTATACCAACTATTATTATTATAGCATATGTTGGAAAAAAAAGAAATATGTTTACGTAATTTTAATTGCTTTTTAAGTGATTCGAATATGGAAAAAATTAATTAATTAAAAAAAGCAAAAATTAAATTAATAATTCTTGCCTTCTTTATATGTATTTGATGGAATATATTCAATAATATCTGTTATTGAACAGTCTAGATAA
>CALXCC010000104.1 GCA_944386705.1 uncultured Clostridia bacterium
AGAGAAGCCGCCCCGGCGGGGAACGAAGAAGCGGTGAGAGGGGTTTGTAGAGGAAGTGTGCTTCCTGTTTTAGAGGAATTGCAAAAATTTTCGTTTCTGCAAAAACGCCCACCCGGGGTTGTGGGGTGACGAAGGTTCTACGAATCTACATCGTGGGAGAAAAAAGAACGTCCTACGAACTTAGCCCACTCAAGTGGAGATTGGCGAGAGGCTTTTTATTGGGGAATCCAAAACTTACAGAAAAAGCCATCGCCGACTAAGCAGGAACCGCACCGGCAGACCCACCCCACATATTCTCGCTGCGCTCGAATAAGCGGGGGCCCCGGGTGTGGGGTTACGTTTCACAGAAGAGGACCACAGGCGGGCCTGGCCAGAAGCGGCCAGAAAGAAATACCGCCCCGGTAGACCCACCCCACAAACCCACCCCACAAACCCACCCCAGACTTTCTCGCTGCGCTCGAAAGCCTGGGGGCCCCGGGTGGGGTTCTCTCGCTTCCATAGCAGGTTCCATCCTGACGGAGCAGGATGGAACACGAACGCGGGGGCCCCGGGGGCGCTTTTTCGCTTCGCAAATACAAGCTCTACCGCGGGACACCCGGGGTGACCCACCCCACACAATCTCGTTTCACTCGATTGTGCGGGGGCCCCGGGTGAAAGGCCGCGTTTCGCAGAAGAGGACCATAGGCGGGCCTGGCCCGCAGCGGACAGAAAAAACCGCCCGGATGGGAGGGCGGCAGGGGGTCAAACAGGCGGGGTTGATGGGCGGCAGGGGGTCAAAACAGGCGGGGGTTGACGGGCGGCAGGGGGTCAAAAAAGGCGGGGGTTGACGGGCGAACGGGGGCCGGCATCAAATTTGAATGACGTTCTGCACGACCAGGCCGAGCACCTGAATGGAGGTCTTTCGGAGGTCGTAGGTGGTCATTTGGTGCTCGGGGTTGAGGCTTTGGGGCACGAGGCTGACCATGGGGCCGTTGCGGTAGTACTTTTTGACGGTGGCGTCTTCGCCGTTGACCATGACGACGGCGATCTGGCCGTTTTCCACCTGGTCCTGCCGGCGGACGATGAGCAGGTCGCCCTCGTTGATGCGGGCGGCGCTCATGCTGTCGCCCACCACGCGCAGGGCGAAGTAATCGGCGCCGCCGTTGAGCTCGGTGGTGGTGTAGCCCTCGATGTGCTCCTCGGCGAAGAGCGGCCGGCCGGCCGAGATGCGGCCCAGGATGGGGATGCGGGGGGTGGGGCGGTAGGGGTAAGCGGCGGGGGGGAGCTCGGGCTCCATGGGCACGTCTTCGCCGCGCAGCCAGTCGGCGCTGACCTGCAGGGCCTGGGCGATCTTCTGGAGGTTTTTCTGCTTGGGCTCGTAGTCGCCGGCGAGGTAGGTGCAGATGGAGGATTTGCCGATGCCCGTGCGGCGGACGAGGTCGGCCTGTTTGAGGCCGCGGAGGGTGAGGGCGAGGCGGATGCGGTCGGCGACGGTGGGCATGACGGGTCGTTCCTGCGGGGGGGGGCCGGGGGGGGGGGGGGTGAGGCGGGGGGGTGGGCGACCCCCCGGGGGCTTTTTTGGTGGGAGGGCCCTGGTGGGGGCGGTTTTTGCGGGGCGTTGGGCAGCCCCGGGGGATTCTTTTTTGGTGGGATGGCCAAGGTGGTTTTTTTTGATGGGGCGTTAGACAAGCCCCGAGCGTTTCTTTTTTTGGTGGTGGACAGGGGCGGTGCTCCCGAAGGGGCTTTCTTTTTTGCCGGGGCGGCCCCGGCGGGGCTCTTTTTTGCGGCAAGTTTCAAAGCGCTATCTCGCCGCCGGGCCTTGCCCGGCGGCTCGGGCGCTTTGAGAACTTGACCGCGGGGCAACGCGCCCCTTCAGCTCACCCCACATAATCTCGTTTCACTCGATTATGCGGGGGCCCCGAGCGCGCTTCTGCGCTTCGTTGGAAGCTACCATCCGCCAATCCGCACCGGCGGGGGTTTCGCAAGCCTGCGGGCTTGCGATGCCTAACGCCGGCTCCGGGGCTGGGCACGACTCCGCCCACCCCAACAGCCCACCCCAAACTTCCTCGCTGCACTCGGAAGTTCGGGGGCCCCGAGCGCGCTTCTTCGCTTCGTTAGTGCAAACTCCAACAGGGGCCCCGGGCCCGTTCTCCCGCTTCGTGGGCACAAAATCACGCCAGAGCGCGCAAGAACTTTCCTCGCTCTGCTCGGAAGCCTAGCTTCTCTGTCGCTTTGCCTTCGGGAGCGTGCTTCCCGGGGTCTGAATGTGCCATCCCACCCCACACAATCTCACTTCGTTCGATTGTGCGGGGACCCCGGTTCAGCCCCTTCGCTTAGGTTGCTCTTCTGAACAGCCTTCTAGCTGTTCAGTTGCCGTTGTTTCCTGTGCCTTGCGTTGTCTTTCTGAACAAGCCTTCTGCTCTTTCAGCTGACGGGGTTGCCGGCGGTGGCCGTACGCTTGGGGAAAGTACATTTGATAAGAACACGATAGCACGGGAGTTCAGAAAATGCAACAAAATTCTGTGCGCATGCGGCAAAAAAGTTCAGAAAAACGGAGAAAAGCCGTTGACAGGGCAAGAGGGCCTGTGGTACGATTTGTTCAGAAACAAGAACGAATGGGACCTCTTGCGGGAGGTCTCTGTCTGCCGTGGCGCAGCCGGAAAAGAGCTTGCGCTGGAAAAGAGCTTGCGCTGGAAAAGAGCTTGCGCTGGGAAAGGACTAGCGCCGGGAAAGGGCTAGCGCAGGGAAAGGGCTAGCGCAGGGAAAGGACTTGCGCAGGGAAAGGCCTCGGCCGGGAAGCGGGCGCGCTGGGGCGCGGGGCTGGCCGGGCGGGGGGAAGATCTGCAAAAAGGGATCGGGCGGCGCCCCTCTTTTTTTGCAGTCTGAAGTTCAGAAAACGAAACGTCCGGCGGCAGGGCGCCGGGCGGGAGCCGGGCGCCGGAGAGCGCGGCGATCGATGGGACGGGGCGGCCGGCGGGCCGGCCGGAAAGGGAGGAAAGACCATGGCATGGATGGAACTGCACGACACGCTGCCCGACCACCCCAAGGTGATCTGCGCGGCGGCGGCGCTGGGAATGGACAAGGACACCTTTGTGGGCAAGCTGGTGCGGCTGTGGGTGTGGGCGCTGAACCACCGCGAGAGCGGGCGGCTGCTGGAAGGCGAGCTGGAGACCGTGGCCGAGGTGATGCGCTGCCAGGAACGCCCGGCGGCGCTGGTGGCGGCGCTGGTGGAGGTGGGGCTGCTCGACCGGGTGAGGGGGGGTTATGTGATTCACGACTGGGAGCAGTATGTGTCGATGCTGATGGCCAAGCGGGAGGAGCGGCGCTCGCAGACCCGCCAGCGGGTGCAGCGCTACCGCGAGAAGGCCCTGCGCGAGCCGGCCGGGCCGGCGCCCGAGCGGCCGGAGGAGCGCGGCGGAATGGCGGAGGAGAGGCCGCCGGAAAGCCGGACGGCGCCCGCGGGCGGCCGGCAGAAGAAGAGCGCGCCCCTGTGCGGGAACGGCAAGAGCGGCGAAGGCCGGGCCAAAGCGCGCGCCGCAGAGGGCGATGGCGGCAATGCGCGCCGCGGGAACGCTGTTGGTGCGCGGCGCGGTGAGGATGGCCGGAACCGGCCGCAGGCATCCCGTGAGTTAGGTGAAGAGAACTTTGGCGTGCGCAGCGCAAAGCCCTTTGCTCAACCGGCGGGCAGCGGCACTGCGGATGTGCGCTGCTGCGAAGGGGATTTGGAAGGGAGGCAGGCATCCCATGAGTTAGATGAAGAAAACTTTGCCGTGCGCAGTGCGGAGCCCCTGGGCCAAACAGAGGGCGGACGCATTGCGGGGAAGGAGCCGGCCGGCGGCCGTTTGGGAAGCGCAAAAGAAGAAGAGCGGGGGGAAGCGCTGCCCGGCGAAGCCCCGGCAGAAGCAGGCGGGAAGGGGTGTAACGCCGGTGTAACGCGTTACATGAGCGTTACAAGAGCGTTACGTAACGCCGATGTAACGCGGCTACCTAAACCATACCAAAACCAAAAGATAGACGACGATGACGACTGCCGCGCGCGCGAAGCGAAGCTGCTTGCCCAGGGCGGTGCTGCGCGCGCTGCGGAAGGCGGCGCAGGCGCTTGTGATGTTTTGGCAGGGAGGGCGAAGGAGCGCGGGAAGGAAGGCAGGGCTTTGAGTGGGCCGGGCGAAGCTGGGCTTGGCGGATTTGGCGAAGGTGTGCTTGGCGGGCCTGCGGAAGGTGTGTTCGGCGAACCGGGCGAAGGTGCGCGGGGCGAAGCGGTGTTCGGCGGATTTAGCGAAAGTGCGCCGGGCGGAGCTGGGCTTGGCGAACCTGCCGAAGGCGGGCCGGGCGGAGCTGGGCTTGGCGGGCCGGGCGAAACAGGCGGAGCGCGGCGGAGCAAGCAGCGCCGCAAGGCCAAAGCTGTGCCCAGCGGCGGGCCGGCGGAGGAAAGCGAGCGGCCCGCCGGGGCAGCCGGGGGCCTTGGGGAGCCGGGCGAAGCGGTGTTCGGCGGATTTGGCGAAAGTGTGCCGGGCGAAGCTGCGCTTGGCGGATTTAGCGCAAGTGCGCCGGGCGAAGGTGCGCCGGGCGGGCCGGCGGGAAAGGGCGGGAGCGCCGCGGCGTTGGACGAGGGACGGAGCGAGGGCTTCGGCTCTGTTTGCGGCGGTCTTTTGCCCGAGGGCCAGCGGGCAGAAGGCGGCCGGGGGGTGGGTGAAGCCTGCCCCGAGGGCGGCGCGGCCGGGAGCGGCGTGTTTGGGGGAGGCAGTGCCTTTGGCGAGGACACTGGCGGGGGCAGTGTCTTTTACGGCGGCTGTGGCGGAGGGGACGATCCTGCTGGCGATGGTTTTGGCGGGGGCAGTGCCTTTGGCGGCTGTGGCGGAGTCTATGACGGGGGCGGCTGTGGCGGGGCCGATGGCGGGGAAGAGGACGGTTTGGAAGAGCGGATGGAGCGGACGGCCGCGGCGGTGCGGGCGGCCTTTTTGGAGAGCTTTGGCCGGGAGGCGCTGCCGGCCGAGGTGGAGAGCATTGTGCGGGCGGCGGTGATTTCGGGCACGGCGGAGGTGGCGGCCGAGGGGGTGCGGCGGGCGGCGCAGCACGGCGCGCGGTGCGCGGCGCCCTACGTCAAAACGCTGCTGGACCAGTGGGCGCGGGAAGGGGTGAGCACGCTGCAGGGGCTGGTGGAGCACGAGTACAGGCAGGATGTGGAGGAGGGGCGGTTGAGAAGGGCCTTTGAGGGGGTTTTGGCCAGGAGGGATTTTTGACCGGGCGGGCCCTGCGGGCCGCCCGGCCAGGGAGAAAGGTGATGGGAGAGCGGGCAGGGAGGTAGGAGGATGGTTGTGTGTAACGGCCGGGGGAGGGCAGGGGGGATTCACAAGCAACGCCCTTCGCCGCACAACGCTTGCAGAGACGTGAAAGCATAAAAGAACTATTCTCGCTCTGCTCGAA
>CALXCC010000105.1 GCA_944386705.1 uncultured Clostridia bacterium
ATTAATGTAGTATACTATATTTAGCTTATAAGCAAATTAATTTGATGTATAACATTTGTGAAAATGTAACACTTGAAAAAGACTAACAGGGCAAAAAGGTTAGTCTTTTTCCATTATAAAAGACTAGGAGGGCAAATCCTAGTCTTTTTCTGTCTAATCATCTAATTCTTTTAAAATCAAAAGAATAATGATTAATGCAATCAATTTGATGTATTTTTTCATTTGTGCAAATAACACCTCCTTTCTAGCTTATTGCCGAAAGGCTATTTTAATATACAATATTTTATTAAATTCTTCAATAAGATTTAGGTATTTTTCCAAATTCATTTTAAAATAATAATTTATACATCTTATATCGCGTTGCAGTAAAATTGCAATAAATTTAAACTATACAAGTCTGAAACTATGCGAAAATAGAGCCTTTGAGGCTGGTTATTGTCTGGCTGTCGCCTCCAATTTGTGAACTTTAGGGACGTTCCTTAAAGTTCACTTTGTTAATTATATTATTATTTTTATTTTAGTTAAATGAAAAATGAACTTTAAGGAACGTCCCTAAAGTTCATTTTCTTGTTTTCTTTTTTATTTCTTCTGCTTCTTCTGGATTCCATTTTTCTCCTGGTTTTGGCTTGTTCCAAGATATATAATTACAAGATTTAGGATTATTTTCGCATATATAGTAATTTCTTTTTCTTTTTGTTTTTCTTACTTGTACAGTTCCTCCACATTTTGGACAAGGCACATCTATTGTTTCTACAATTGGCTTTGCATTTTTGCATTCAGGATATCCTGGACAAGCTAAGAATTTTCCATATCTTCCATATTTGTATACCATCATTCTTCCACATTTTTCACAAGGTACATCTGATATTTCTTCTACCAATTCTATATGTTCTAATTCTTTTTCTACTTTTTGTAGTTCTTTTTCGAATGGATCATAGAATTCTCTTATCATTTTTTTCCATTCTTCTTTTCCTTCTGCTATTTCATCAAATTCATTTTCTATTTTTGCTGTAAATTGTACATTGATTACATCTGTAAAGTTTTCTGTAAGTAGCTTGTTTACTACTTTTCCTAATTCTGTTGGTATTAGTTGCTTTTGTTCTTTTTCAATATATCTTCTTTCTAAAATAGTTGTTATTGTTGGTGAATATGTACTTGGTCTTCCTATTCCTTTTTCTTCTAATGCTTTTACTAGGCTTGCTTCTGTATATCTTGGTGGTGGTTCAGTAAAGCTTTGCTTTGGATTTATTTTTACTAATTTAAGTTCTTGTTTTTCTTTTAATTCTGGTAACATTTCTTTTTCTTCTTTTTCATTACCATCTGTTCCTTCTACATATAATGTCATAAATCCTTTAAATTTAATTGTTTGTCCATTTGCTTTAAATTTATAATCATTAGCATTTATTGTTACAGCCATAGTATTGTAAATTGCTGATGCCATCTGGCTTGCTATGAATCTATTATAGATTAGTTTGTATAATTTGTATTGGTCTTTTGTTAAAGATTCTTTAATTTTATCTGGTTCTAAGTCTGCATATGTAGGTCTAATAGCTTCGTGTGCGTCTTGAGAATCTTTTTTTGTTTTATAATATCTATTTTCGTAATAGTTTTCTCCATATGTACTTACTATGTGTTCTTTTGCTACTTTTCTTGCTTCTTCTGAAATTCTTGTTGAGTCTGTTCTCATATATGTAATTAAACCAATCGTCCCTTTTTCAGGTATTTTTACTCCTTCATATAGCCCTTGTGCAATAGACATTGTTTTCTTTAATGTAAATCCTAATTTTCTAGATGCCTCTTGTTGCATTGTACTTGTCGTAAATGGCGGTGCTGGTGTTCTTTTCTTTTCTCCTTTTTTTACTTCTTCTACAATATACTTTGCTTTTTCAATGTCTTTTAAAATTTGATCAATTTCTTCTTTTGAATGAATTTCTTGTTTTTTTCCATTTTTACCATAGAACTTTGCTTCAAATTGTTTTTTTGTTTCTTTATCTTCTAAGTTAGCATAAATATTCCAATATTCTTCTGGTATAAATTTTTCTATTTCTTCTTCTCTATCAACAATTAATTTCACTGCAACTGATTGTACACGTCCTGCTGATAATCCTCTTCTTACTTTCTTCCAAAGAAGTGGACTAATTTTATATCCTACAATTCTATCTAGTACACGTCTTGCTTGTTGTGCGTCTACTAGGTTGATATCTATATTTCTTGGTTCTTTTATTGCTTTTTGTACTGCTCCTTTTGTAATTTCATTAAAAGTTACTCTTGTTATTTTCTTTTCTTCATCTTTTAGTATCGTTGCTAAATGCCATGCAATTGCTTCTCCTTCACGGTCAGGGTCAGTAGCAATATATACTTTTTTGGCTTCTTTGGCATCTTTTTTTAATGATTTTATAAGGTCTCCTTTTCCTCTAATATTTATATATTGTGGTTCAAAGTCATTTTCTATATCTACTCCTAATTTTGACTTTGGTAAGTCTCTTATATGTCCCATAGATGCTACTACTTTTGTACTCCCACCTAGGAACTTCTTTATAGTATTGGCTTTTGCTGGTGACTCCACTATTATTAACTTATCAGCCATATATTTTTCCTCCTATTGATTATCCCATAATTCGTTCTTATTTTTTACTATAAGTTATTCTAGCTTAATTTTCTATATTTTGCAAGCTTTTAATGAAATTTTGTTTTGTTTATAAATCTATTGAGCTCTTAGAAAAATCACATATAATATCTTGCACAGATATAGGTGTTACTTCATTATGTTTTAATATTTCTAAAATATCATTTACTTTTTGTTCATTATTAGATATGTATTTTATGGTTTTATCTTCTATTTTTGTATCATTTTGCAAGTATTCTGTTTTTACAATTTTTATTCCATATTTTTCATTGTTCTTTTTTACAAATTCGTCTTCATTTATGATTTTATAATATTCTAATTTAATTGGATGTTCTATTCCTGCCTCCTCTAACTTTTCTTTTTCTATAAAAGTACCTCCAAAAAATATTTTCATTTTTTACCCTCCTCTTATGTGTTACACGCTTTTTATGATACTACTCTTTATCAGAGTTTGCAAGAATTTTTCATCGCAACAAATTACATTATTTTACATTTTTCTATTTTTATATATAAACATAAGTATTTTAAAGTGATTTTGAATAAAACAAAAATAGTAGTTTTTTCTACTACTATTTTTATTCTTACTTATCTTCTTTTTTTAGCTCTTTATATAATTCTGCAAAAGTCATTGATTTATATGGATTTACATATAGTATATTTAATAATCCAAATGTTAGTACAGATAATATATTCCATAAAATAAAAGAAAAATCTAATACAAATGTTTTCCATTTGTTTCCTCTCATCATTTCTTTTGAAAGTTTGAATGCTTCTTTTCTGTCAATTTTAGGATTTTCTGCTAATATGTACGGTATCATTCTATATTCATAACTTTTTATAAATCCTCCTATAATTGTCAAGTACCATAATAAGTTATATATATTTTTTAGTAACATAGTAATTGTTACATTTATCCAACAGCCTTTTTTAAATATTTCTCCCATCTCATTCATTTTAGCATTTTCTTCTTCAGTGGCTTTTATAAAATATCTTCTTCCAGCTACTATTAATGGTTCTGCTATTAATATTGTAAATGCAAGTGATATCACTGCTGCCAATGAAAGTCCTATTCCTAATGCTATTTGTTTTAAATTAAATGACGCTATTGAATCCCATACTTTAAATATATATTTATATGATTTTGTTGCACTATTCATTGTATTTTCTATTGCTTCCCAGGTTTTTATTTGTATATCACTTAAATTTAATTTCTTTTCTTCTATTGCTTCTAATCTTTCTTTCGATTCTTCTAATTGTTTATTATTGATTTGATCACTTATAATCATATTTTCATTTTTTATAATATAGTTTGGGTCCATAGAATCGTCTTCTTGCCAAACTCCTATAATAGATGTTCCGAATTCACTTGTTAGTAATGCTAGTAAAAAACAAACTAGAATTGCCGTCCAATAGTTTTTCTTTACATCTTGTTTCGCTTTATATTTTAATTCTTTTCTTTTCCACATTGTTAGTTCTCCTAAATTAATTTTATTTTATTATAATTTAAATCCTTTTTATAGGCAAGTGATTTATCGATTATTTAATTTATTTTTATGTTTTTTACTAGTTTTTATTTATATAAATTTATTTTTTTATATCTTTTAGTTTTAATAGATTTCCTGCATTCATTTTTCCTGCTCTTGTTATTTTGTTGTATCCATATTTGTTTTTTAGTTCGTCTACAACTTTATCTAATTTTTCTTGCTTTTCATTTCTTTTGTCATTAAATAATGATAGTTGTATTTCTTCTTTTTCTACTAAATTGTCTACTCTTACTCCTAATAGTCTAATTTCCATTGGCTTATGATACATTTGATGTAAGAGCGTTTTTGCTTTTTCATAAATTTCTTTTGTTGATGATGTTGATATTGTTAATTTTCCTTGATGTGAAGTATCTTCAAAGTATTTTGTTCTTAATTGGACATTTACTGTTTTTGCTAATAAATTATATTTCCTTAATCTAAATGTTACTTGTTCTGTAAGCGCTAGTAGTATTTCTTCTAGTTTTTCAAGTTCCACAATATTTTCTGGTAATGTAATAGAATTTCCCACACATTTTGGTTTTTCTTCTTTATAATGTACTTCAGAGTTATCGATTCCATTTGCATATTCCCACATCATAATTCCGTGTTTTCCAAATTTCTTTTCTAATAGTTTTTTATCCATTTTAGCTAGGTCTCCTATTGTTTTTATTTGCATATTGTATAATTTTGGAACGGTTCTTTTCCCTAACATAAAAAGTTCTGATACCGGAAGTGGCCACATTTTTGTTGGTATTTCTTCTTTATATAACGTATGGATTCTATCTGGCTTTGTAAAATCTGATGCCATTTTAGCTAATAGTTTATTATGTGCTACTCCTATGTTTACTGTAAATCCTAGTTCTTCTTTTACTCTTTTGCTTATTTCTTTTGCTTTGTTTAATAATGTATCTTTCATTAAATATTCTGTCATATCTAAAAAACATTCGTCTATACTGAATTTTTCTATTTTATCTGTGTATTGTAGTAATAATTTATATAATTCATTTGAATATTTTCGATATATTTGAAAATTTGAAGAAAAGATTTTTATATTTGGACATTTTTTTCTTGCTTGATAAATTGTATCTGCTGTTCGTATTCCACATTCTTTTGCTTTCATACTTTTAGCTAATACTATTCCTGACCTTTTTGTTTCGTCTCCTCCTATGATAGCAGGTATTTCTCTAATATCTATTTGACTTCCTTGCTTTAACATCTCTACTGCTGACCAACTAAGAAAAGCATTATTAACATCTATGTGTAATATTTGTTTTTCCATATTATCACCGGATTTATTATAGAATATTTGTTTGTATTTGTCAAGTAGAAATTTTAGAATGTCTTTAAATACTTGTATTTTTTATTTGTTATTTTAATTTATCTTCTTATTTTTCTTTCTTGCATTTTATAACTTATTTTACTTATTAAAGATGTTGGAAGTAGCTTTGCTCCAAATCTTGCTATTTTTACATCAGTTCCAGGCACTATATAAAATTTTCCTTGCTCCATTTTTTTTATTGCATACTTAGCTACTTTTTTGCTATCTGCTTCTCTTAAATGAAATCTAACGTTTGCTATATTATTAAAATTTGTTTTTACTGGTCCTGGGCACAAAATGCTTATTTGAACTTTCGATTTTTCTTTTTTTAGTTCTTCTCTTATTCCTTCTGATAACCTTACTATATATGCTTTTGTAGCATAATATGTAGCCATTAATGGTCCTGGCATAAATCCTGCAATTGATGCTACATTTAAGATTTTTCCATTATTTTTGTTTTTCATCTCTGTTAAATATAGCTTTGTTAATATATGATATGCTGTGATATTTGTTTTTATCATTTTTATTTCTTTTTCCAAATCTGTTCTTGTAAAGTTTCCACAATCACCAAATCCTGCATTATTTACTAAGATATCCACATTTTTTGCTCTTTTGTGTAATTCTTTACAACTTTCTTCATTTGATAAATCCATTATTATATTTTCTACTTTTATATCTTCTTTTTCTAATTCTTTTTTCACTTTATTTAATTTTTCTTCATTTCTTGCAACTAGGATTAAGTCATATCCTTTTTGTGCTAGTTCTTTTGCAATGTCTTTTCCTATACCTGATGATGCTCCTGTTACTAATGCTTTCATAAAATCACCTCGTTTCTATTTTTTTCTATTTGTAGTTATTTTATTACAATTTAGGTTATTTTTCAATTTTTATTGATTAGTTAATATGTATATTACAAATAAGGTATATTGAAATATCTTATTTCTATTTTTTGTATATTTTATAATATTAATTAAGGAGTTTAATTATGGTACATTTTAATATTGAAAAATTATTAAAAAAGAAAAATAAATCTAAATATTGGCTTTGTCAAAAAATGAATATTACATCTAGAAATTTAAATCGTGTAATTTATGGTGAAACAACTTCTATTTCTTTTAAGTATTTAGAAGAACTTTGCAAGTATTTGGAATGTGATTTAGATGAACTAATTAATATTGATAAAGAAGCATAAAATGACAATACCTTTGGTACTGTCATTTTTATTTATTGTTTAATTTTATTAATTTTTCTATTTTAAAAAAATGTTACTCTAAATCCTATTTTTGATACACTTGTATTTGTTAAATTGTTTACGTTTGTCCATGATGGATACATTTTTCCATCACCAGCATAATTTCCACTCCTGCATAAGCTTGGCTTTGATGATCTTATTTTTCCTAATGTCCATTCATTTACATTGCCTGCAAAATCGTATATGTTTAGTACTTTATTTCTTTCACTTGCCCCTGTAGTTAAAAGTACAGGAACAGAACTTTCTTTCATAAAATATTTTTGCACTTTATTAAAAGTTAATCCATCATCTAAACTATATTGACCTCTATTTATTGAAAATGATACTTTATTTTCTTCGTTTCCTATATAATTTCCCCATGAATTACTATTACTTTTTAATTCATCTTGAGTTTTTCCTCCTTTTTCTTCTATAAATTTGCATGTTAAATTCCATTGGATATCAAATATTAAACTACAAGTATATTCATTAGCTGATAATTGATTTGCTAGAGATTGCGCTTGACTAACAGTAACAAAGTTATATGGAAATTTATCTTGTTGTATTACTATGTTTGTTAAATTATCATCACTATTTGTTCTTATTGTTTCTGTGCCTGTTTCATATCTTCCTATCCAAAATCCTCCATTTTCTTTTATACTATATAGCATTTTATTCATTTTTTCATTATATTCCTCTTCTGTTAATCCACATCCATCATACCATTCATCTGTATTATAACTTAATTTATAATCTACAGCATAATTATATAATTCACTTAATATTTCATCTCTTGTATTACATTTTGCTGTTATACTTTTTGGAACCTCTATCCATACCCATTCGTTTCCATTGGAATCTATAATAACCAATCCGCCTTCTAATGTGTTTTCTCCTTCTACCTGTGATACTGCACATTTAGCCGGTATTTTTATTTTCGTACCACTTATATCTGTATATTCATATTCTTCTAAATGTGTACTTGCTTCTATTTGTGTTAATTTTCTTAATTCATCTTCTCCTGCTTGTTTAGTCTTAGTTTTTGCATTTTGTGCTTGAGTTATTATTCCATTATTCCCTGTTAGCATTACAATGCTTACTCCTGCTAAAATTAGTAAAACCACAATTGTGATTACTAATGCAATTAAAGTTATACCCTTAATTGTTCTTTTGTTTCTCATTTTTCATTTCTCCCTTCGTTTTTTATTTTATTTGATTTAATATTAAAAACATTATAAATAGAAAAAAAGACAGCAACAAAAGCCTAATTTTTTAAGCTTTTATTACTATCTTTTTATTTATTTTTTTTACTAAAACTATTATAGTAAAGTATTTTCCAAAAGATTTTTCTATTTCACTAAATTGTAGCTCTCTCTCTCTTTCTCTCTTACAGTACCAACGGTTTCAGAGTTTGCTTTTATTTTTCTCATTTTTACCCCTTTTTTCTTTATTTGTTTTTCTTTTTTATTCTATCACTATTATTACCTTTTGTCTATCAATTTTTTTAAAATTATATAACATTTTTCTCGAAATTAATACTTTTCTACTATTTTTATTGCACTTATTTATTCTACTAGGATGATATTTATTTTATATATCCATTTGACTTCCTAGAAATGTAGCTGCTGATTGTGCCACTTTTCTTTCTACTTCATTCATCTTTTTATTTGCTTCTTTTGACATTAGAATAACTGTTCCTATAGTATCACCATTTGATATAATTGGATATACAACTTGTGCATTATTTTTTCTTTCTTTATTATCGTTTTTTGTTATCGGCATTGCTATATCACTATTGTCTTTACTTGTATAAACTTCTTTATCTTCCATTAATTGTTCTAATTCTTTACTTATATCTTGTTCTAAAAATTCCTTTTTTGATCCCCCTGATACTGCAATTATTGTATCTTTATCTGTAATGCATGCAATATGTCCTGTTGTTTTAGATAATGTCTCTGCATATCCTGCTGCAAATTCTGAAAGTTCTCCTATTGGTGAATATTTTTTTAGTATTACTTGCCCTTCTCTATCTGTAAATATTTCTAATGGATCTCCTTCTTTTATTCTTAATGTTTTTCTTATCTCTTTTGGAATTACTACTCTTCCTAAATCATCTATTCTTCTTACAACTCCAGTTGCTTTCATAATTTTCCTCCTTCATTTTTTACGAATATTTTGTTTTATATTCTTATTATTACAAAAGAGGAAAAAATTATTCACTTTTTTATATTTTAGTATAATCTAATAATTTTATTTTGTCTGAAATAAAGTTTTTCTGAGTCAAATGCTCTTTTACTAAATCAGTTGACAAATATTTCTTATTATCGTCTGGGAAAACAGTAACTACTGTTCTTTTATTTTTTTGTTGCCATAAAGCACTTGCAATAATATTCGCACCTGACGAGATTCCTACACCTAATCCTAATTCTTTTGCTAATTTTTTTGACATATTTATTGCATCATCATCGTTTACTAAAATAATTTCGTCTATTGTTTCTTTATCTATTAAGTCTGGAATAAAATCGTCTCCTATTCCTTCTATTTTATGATTTCCTAATGAGTTTCCTGTTGACATTATTGGCATTTTATCTGGTTCTAATGCTACAATTTTAAAGTCTTCAAATTCTTCTTTTAGTCTTTTTCCTATTCCCATTAAAGTTCCGCCTGTTCCTACTCCTGAAACAAAACAATCAATCTTTTCCGGCACTTGCTCTATTATTTCTTTTGCTGTTGTTTCATAATGAGCTAAAAAATTATTCTTATTTGAAAATTGATTTGCTAAAAAACCATTTATCTCTTTTGCTTTATTTTTTGCTTTTTCGACACAACCTATAAAACCTCCATCTTCTCTAGATACTAAAGTAACATTTGCACCATACAATTTCATAAGATTTATTCTTTCTTTACTTGCCCATTCTGGCATATAAATATACACAGGATGTTTATAGTATGCACCTAATGCTGACAATGCTATTCCTGTATTTCCACTTGTAGCTTCTACTATAGGCATTGAATTTTTTAACAAATTTTGTTTTTTTGCATTATTAATAATGTAATACGCAACTCTATCTTTTATACTTCCAGTTAGATTATAATATTCTAATTTTATATATATGCTTCTTTTTTTTCCTTCAAATTCATAGTCAAGTTTTATCATTGGCGTATTTCCAATAATACTATTTTCTTTAATATCAATCACTCCATTTCTTCTTTTTTATTTATTATATTCTCATAATCATAATTTTGGGATGTTTCATTTTAATTTTCGTAGAAGCATAAAGACATATCTTAATAATATTTTACTAAGATATGTCTTTGTATTAATAATAAATGTCATATATGTCCCAAACTTGACCATTTTTGGCTAAATGGTACCTGTCCCCAACCTATCCATTATTTTAGTTCTCCTGATTCATAATAGTGCAATAACTCTTCTAAGTCCTTTATCTCTTCCTTTAGTTTTTTTCCTATATCTGTATCTCCTACAAATTTTCTGGTGTTTCCAGTCTTTTTTACTATTAGTTCTGATATTATATCTTTTTCTTCTAATATTGCTTTTTCAACTGATTCAAATGGTCTATTTTGGCTAAGTAGTAATCCGTTTGAATTATATGTTAATATATATCCTGCGTTTCCTGTTTTTTGTTGATAACTCTTTGCAAATCCTCCATCTATTACTAATAGTTTACCATTTCCTCTAATTGGGCTTTCTCCATCTTTGGCTTTTACTGGCATATGTCCATTTACAATATGTGATTTTTTTTCGTCTAAACCAAATTCTCTTAAAATTTTATTACAAATTTCTTCTTTATAAGTTAAAGTATAATATGGATTTTTTATTTCTTTGCTCATTTCTTTATCTTTTACAAAATAGCTTTCGAATGTTGCCATTTTGTTTTTTCCGAAGAATGGAGAATCCGGTGATATCCATAGATACCACATTATATCTAATAAGCTTTGTTCTACTGTTTCTTTGTTAACCCATATTTTGTTTACTGTATCATTTATTAAGTCTAAATATTCTTTCCCTTTTGTTTTTGTTCCTAGGAATTCTATTTCTTTGAAATCTCCGTTTTCTGTCATTGGAATACATGCATGAAATAATAAGTTTGAATTAAATATTGTATATAGTTCTCCTTTTTTATATAGAAAATCTATATGCTCATTTAATTTTGGACTTTTTTTGAAAGATTCACATAACCTTTCCATTACTTCCTTTTCTTCTGGTGTTAGTTCATAAATATTATCTGGATTTAATGTAGGAAAGTTTGTATCGTTTATTTCATATTTATTTCCGTCAATTGTTACATACTTTTTCTTTAAATTTATTTTGTCCAATAATAATCTATTTTCCATATCATATTCTGGATGTCTTTTTATCATTTGTCCTTCTAGTTTAAATTGAATTATTGTAATTGCTTTATGAATTTTGGCTATGTTTAGTTTGTCACTTTGTGTATATTTCAATTCATCAAATACTTTTGGATAGAAATTTTTACAGTCATCATCTTTATATGTTTCCATTGCAAATGTTGATAATGGTCTTATATTAATTCCATAACTATCTTCTAATATTCCTATATTGTTATATCTTGCACAAATTCTAACAACTGTTGCTATACTCGCTTCATTTCCACAAGTTGCTCCCATCCATAATACATCATGATTTCCCCATTGTATATCCATACTATGAAATTTTTTTAGCTTTTCTATTACTAAATCTGGATTTGTTCCTCTATCGAAAATGTCACCTATGATGTGCAAATGATCTATTGCCATTCTTTTTATTAAGTTTGATATTGCAATTATAAAAGCTTCTGCTTGATTTAATTTGATAATTGTATTGATAATTGCTTTATAATATCTTTCTTTGTCTTTTTCGTTTCCTGCTTGTGAATTTAATAGCTCATCTATTACATATTCGAATCCACTTGTTATGGCTTTTCTTACTTTAGACCTCGTGTATTTTGAACTTACATTTTTTGCTACTTCTACTAATCTATATAATGTTATATTGTACCATTCTTCTAAATCTCTTACCTCTTTTTTCATTAGTTTAAGTTTTTCTTCTGGATAGTATATTAGTGTTGCTAAAGTTGCTCTTTCTTTCTTTGTTATTGTATTTCCATAGATATCATCAATTTTACTTTTTATTATTCCTCCACCATTATTTAAGATATGCTCAAATGGTGCATATTCTCCATGTATGTCACTTAAAAACATTTCTGTTCCTTTTGGCAAGTTGATAATTGCTTGTAAGTTAATTATCTCTTCTGCCACCTCATATACATTTTTGTATTCTTTACTTAATAGTGTTAAGTATTTTTTCTTATCATAATTATTTTCCATATTTTAACTTCCTTTTTCTTTTTTATTAACCTTTTTTATTATAACATAATTTTTATATTTTGTCATTTTATGGATGTTAATTTATAGCCTAGTTCAATTAGGCTTTTTTTCAATTGATGATATATATATATCATATTTTCTATTTTTTAAAAATAGAGCAAATTCTTTGCTCCATTTAATTAATTTTATTTTATCCTTCTATTTTTTTGATTTCTTCTTTTCTAGGCAAGAAGCTTATTTTATATTTATCTAAAATATATTCTAGGCTTTTTGAAAATTCTTTTAACATAACAGTTTTTATTGTAGGTTCTTTTCCTTTTAAATAATCATCGATAATTTGTTTTAATTGTTTTATATTTTTCATTTCTGGTTCTATTTTTTTGGTATTTCTATCTGCTCTATCTATTAATTTTTCTTTGATTAATACTATATCCTCGTTGCTTGCACAAGAAATTCTTTGAAATAGTTGAAATGGATCATAGTATTTAAAGATTGGTATTTGCATACATTCTTTGTCAAATTGTTCATAAAATTGTTCCATTTTCATAGGTATACATTTCATAATTTCTTCTGCTTTTTCTTTATACATTTTATCTAGTAGTTGTTTATTAAGAATATCAAAGTGTTTTAATATTTCTTCCATATCTTCTGCCATTTCATCAATTGCAATTTTTCCCAATTCTTCATCTACATTATCACAATATTTTGAAGATAAAGATGCAATATTCATTCCATTTAGAAATACACCTTTTAATGTTTTTAAATCATATTGTATTAGCCCTTTTCTTGAAAAATAACTAAAGTAAGCAAATAATTTTACTATATTTATTAAACTTATTTTTCCTTCTTTTACATCTTCTATTATTTCTTTAATGACATCATCAAATTGGTCGTCTGAGATTTTCCAATATTCTTCTGTTAATAGTCTTTTATATGCTGGTAAATTTTCTGTATCTATGGTATTACGTATTGTTTCCATATTTTCTTTGAATATTCGCATATCAAAGATACGAGTTCTTACATAATATTCAATAAATTTAAAAAATCTATATTCTGATTTAAAATTATAATAGTAATTATTATCAAATTCTTTTATATAGAATTGTCTATTGTCCATTAAGATTCTTGAAGATACTAATATTGATTTATATTCTTCATTGTCTTTGATATTTATAAACTTATCCTTTGTTATTCTTCCTGCTTTGATTTCAAATGATACTGCTATTGTAAATATTAGCATTGTTTGCATTACCCTATTGTTTGTATTTGGATAAGATTTATTTACCATTTCATAAATTTTCTTAAAGTCATTTAATGCGTGCTTTAAAATTCTTAAGTTTCTTGTACCACTTCTGTTAAATGTAGAAATAATTAATCTTGTGTTTTCTCTAAGAAACCTAATTAAATCAGGATTAGTTTCATATCGCATTAAGATTCCATTTATAATATAGTCAAATTTAGGTGCATATTCAAAAGTCTCACCGATTAATTTTTCTTTTATTCTTTCATAGTCATTTGCTTTGTCAAATACGTGTTCTATTTTTTCTTGAATTTTTTCTACCATTGGTTTATCTGTTTTATTTAATTCATCTTGTTTATCTAATAAATATGTTGCAATAAATGTTTTCATCTCTAAGTTAGAGCTTTTCAATTTTGTAGATAATTCTTTTTCGTTACAAATGATAATTGTTTTTATATGGTCATGTTCAACAAAGTTATTAATATATCCTAAGATATCAATAACATCTACATTTGCTCTTTCTAAATCATCAAAACAAAGAACTTTATCGTCTGTTGAAAAGAATTCTCCATAATTTAATCTGTTTCCATTTTGTGTAACACCAAAAAAGTTTGCCATATCAATTCCTGTTTTGGCATATTCTGGTATTGTTGTTTGTCCATTAGCATTCATAAATTTTCGTAAGTTTTTGTCCATTAGTTGTGTAGTTTCTATAAATATTTTTTTGCTTATGTCTTCTAGATTTGATATTCCATATAAAGACATATAAATTGTTGTATATCTTTTTCCATTTAGTTGCAATGATTCTATCTTTTTCTTAATTTTATTATTCCAAAAATGAGTTTTTCCGTGCGCCCCATTCACCATTAATCATAACAGCATAATCAGTATAATCAGACCTTATGTAATCTAAAACGCTCTCTACTAAATCTTCCATATTTTCCTCCTTTGTAGCGAATTAAAATCTAATCCTTTGCTATTGTAAATACTCCAATTGATTTTGGTTTTGCTTCTTTTAAAATTTTGCAACATTCATTTGCTGTACTTCCTGTTGTATAAATGTCATCTACTAATAAGATGTTTTTATTTAGCAATTTTTTTGTATTTTTTAATTCATAAACACCTTGTATATTTTTCATTCTTTCTTCTTTATTTAATTTGCTTTGTTCTATGATATTTTTAGTTTTAGAAAGACTTGTTGTTTCTAATGTTAAACCTGAATTAATTGCTATTTCTTTTGCTATTAATTCGCTTTGGTTATATCCTCTTTTCATTTTTCTTTTTTTACTAATTGGAACTGGTATAATTGTATCATATCTTTTGATAATTTCAAATAATTTTTCATTTTTTAGCAAAAAATTTACAATTGTCTTATATAGATATGCTTTATCTTTAAATTTGTAATTTAAAATGATTTTTCTTATTATACCTTCATATTTAAAAAAATATATATGCTCTTTGAAATTTTTTTCTTTTTCAGAAAATTTTTCGATTTTTAAATTTTCTTGTTTTTCTAATATTTTCTGACATTTATTACAAATGAAATTATTACTTATTTTTCCACAAATTCCGCATACAGGTGGATATATTAAATTTAAGATTATTTGACTTATTTTTTGTTTTTTTATAGTTATTTCGCTGTTTATCATAAATTATATTATAATTTGTTCTTTAGAGATTTGCAAACTTTTTTCATCGCATAATTCGACAAAAAATGAAACAGATTACTAATTTTCTACTGTTTCATTTTATATTCTAATCCTGTATTTCTTTTCTTGCTGTCAACATTTTGTATCATAAAGTCTACAATTTTTTCACTTCCTATTATTATTAGCATTTTCTTTGCTCTTGTTATTCCTGTATATAGTAAGTTCCTTGTAAGTAATATTGGTGAAGATGGTGGTACTACCATAATTACAACATCAAATTCGCTTCCGCTGTGCTTTGTGTATTGTTATGGCGTAGCTATGTTCAATTTGGTCTAAGTCTGTAAATTCATACCAGGCTATTTTTTCGTCGTCGAATTTTATTTCTACTTGTTTTTCTTTTTCATCTATTTTTATTATTGTTCCTATTTCTCCGTTAAATACTCCGCTTCCTATTTCTTTTGTTCCAAAACTTTCTTTTTCCCAGTAGATGTCGTAGTTGTTTTTTATTTGCATTACTCTATCTCCTGCTCTAAATACTGCTCCCATACTTGCTTTTTCCGGAGAATTATTTACGCTTGGATTCAATTGTGATTGCAATACTTTATTTAATTCCTTTGTTCCTAGTATTCCTTTTTTGGTTGGTGATAGGACCTGTATGTTTTGAAAGAAGTCATAGTTTCCATATTTTTCTAGTCTTCCTGTACATAGTGATACTACTTGAGATAGCATTTTTTCTTGGTTTTTTTCTTTTATAAAGAAAAAATCTTCTTCAGCTTCTTTTTCTTCAGTTTCTCCTTTGCTTAAGAATTTTTCTCCATTGTTTACTCTATGGGCATTTAAAATTATTTTACTTCTTGCCGCTTGTCTAAATATTTTGTCTAAATGTATAGTTGGTATTTCCTCTGAATTTATCAAGTCTTTTAGGACACTTCCTGGTCCTACTGATGCAAGTTGGTCTACATCCCCTACTAATACTAGTTTTGTTCCCTGATATATGCATTTTATTAAGTAATTCATTAGAAACATATCTACCATAGATACTTCGTCTATGATTATAATGTCTGCATCAATTGGCGCTCCTTCATAATTGCTTGTATTTTTAAACAGACTCTCTTCGTCTATTTTTCCTATTTCTAGTAATCTATGTAATGTTGATGCATCTTTTCCTGTAGTTTCTGTCATTCTTTTTGCTGCTCTTCCTGTTGGCGCAGATAAGATTACTTTTTTCCCTTTTTCTTCATATATGTCTATTATATTTTTTATTATTGTTGTTTTTCCTGTACCAGGTCCACCTGTTATGATTGTTACATTGTTTTCGTTTACAAACTTTAATGCTTCTTTTTGTTTTTCTGATAGTTCCATGCTTGATTGTTTTTCTATTTTTTTTAGTTCACTTTCTAAATTTGATATCTTTTTTACGTTTTTTGCTTTTTGTAACCTTTTTATTCTAAATGCTATTTCTTCTTCCGTTTGATAGAATGAATATAGATATACATATTCTTCATTTTCTCTATTTTCCACCACTATTTCATTTTTTACTTTTAGATTTATTAGTCCATCTTCTACATTTTCTGTTGAAACATCTAATAGATTGATTACAAACTCTATTAAATTACTTTTTAATACACAAGTATGTCCGTTGTTTGTTGCTCTGATTAATCCATATTTTATTCCACTTGTTACTCTTTTTTCATTGTCATAACTTATTCCTAAGTCTAATGCCATTTTGTCAATTTGTTTAAAGTCTACTCCTCTAGTTAAATCTATTAAGACATATGGATTAGCTTCAATTTCTTCTATTGCACTTGTTCCAAATAAATCAAATACTTTTTTTGCATATTCTGCTCCTATGCCAAATCTATCTAAAAATCCAACTATTTGCCAAACTTCCCAATTTTCTATAAAGCTTTCTGACATTTCTTTTGCTTTTGCTTCTGATATTCCTCTAATCTCTGCTAGTCTTAATGGTTCATATTTAAATACGTGAATTGTTTCTTCGCCAAATTTTCTTATAATTCTTTTTGCTATTGCTTCTCCTATTCCTTTTATATTTCCATTTGCTAAATATCTTTCTAATGCATCTAATGTTTGTGGCATCATTTTTTCAAATGTGTCTACCCTAAATTGCCTTCCATATTCTTTGTGCTCTACAAATTTTCCAACTAATTTTAATGTATCTCCTGAATTTACAAATGGTAAATAGCCTACTACTGTTGTTGCCTCTTCTTCTGTTTCAAATTCGGCTATTGTATAACTATTTATTTCATTTTTATATATTATATCCCTTATCTCTCCTGTGATTTCCATTAAATATCTCCTACTTTGTTTTTAATATTTAAAGTTTATCACAAATATTTATTTTTTTCAATCATAGATGATGTCCAAACAAAGAAAAAGTCGGTATTACCGACTTTTAAAGTGCTTCTAGAAGGAACATCCATCCATATGCTCCTTCTCGTTTTACATTATTGACATATACCTTCTCATAAAAATTTTCTACTCGAGCAGGAGCTTGTCCCACATCTTTGTGAGACCATTCACCATCTTTATCTTTTCGATAAAAATGGTAGAAACCTGTATGAACTTCCCGTTTCAAGTATATTAAAATCTCTTCTTTCTTTTGTATATGTCTTGAATCCACTAGTTTTGCTCTATATCCCAAAGATCTTAACTCCTTCAATAAAGTTACAACTAATGTTTCGTTAGATGTCTTAGATGTACATCTATCCCCTAAAAAATCTCCTATTAATAAAAATTTATTGATATAAATATTGTCAATTACGTATGGATAACATCCAGCGTCTATAGCCCCTGCTACCCATTTTGTTGGGTCATATTCTGGTGGATTTTTTAGAGTCCGATAATTTTTTTCCATTTTTAAGCCCCTTTCTAAAATTATATATATTATTATATCATTTTTATGTTAATATGTAAATTTGAATTTTTAAATTTATGACTCATCTACATTGTCCATTATGTCTTTACATTCTTTCCAGTTTATTACTTGTATGCATTCATATTCTTGAGATAGTTTTTTAACTATTTCTTTTGTTTGATCCGTTGATTTTAAATCTACTACCATAATATTTTTTAAGTTTTCTTCTTTTCCATACAATATTTTAAATAATGTTGAACGCAAAAATCCTTCTATTTTTTCTTCTTGATTTTTTACTGCTACTATTACATAGATTCCATCTGATTTAAAGTTTGTGTATGTACTTAAGTAGATTATATTTTTTATAATTTCAAATAAACCATAAAGGGCTAATGTCCAAAATATGGTGTGTATTATAAACTCCATTTTTTAGCCTCCTATGGTTTATTATATGTATTTATATCTTTATTAGTTCCTGTTTTATATATTGCTATATAAATAAAAAACGCTCTATTACTTAGAACGTCTTTTACTACTTACTTCTTATTATATAAGTTGTAATATTGCAACTTCTGCTCCGTCTCCTCTTCTTGGACCTGCTTTAATTATACGTGTGTATCCACCTACGTTTTTTCCAGCATATTTTGGAGCTATTTCGTTAAATAATTTTGATGGTAAATCAATGTTTTTACCTTTGCTATCTTTAACTTTGTTTATTTTTTTCATTATTTTTCTTCTAGCATTTAATCTAGATGGCATATCTTTTTGTCTTTTTTCAGTTGTTGTTTCTTTAACAACTTTTAAATATTCTTTACCATTTTTGCTTTTTACTAATTCTGTTTCTTTATTTCCTTTTGCATCTAATTTAGCTTTTACTACTTTAACATCTACCATTTCGAAGTTATCTTTTTCTTTTATTGCTAATGCGATAATGCTATCTGCAATTGCTTTTACTTCTTTTGCTCTTGCTAAAGTTGTTTCAACTTTACCGTGCATAATTAAATCTGTTGTTAAAGTTTTTAGCATTGCCATTCTTATATCAGTTGTTTTTCCTAATTTTCTATTAGTAGCCAATTTTTTCACCTTCCTTTAACTTAACTTATTATTCGTCTTCTTTAGCAAAATCTAATCCTAATGAATGTAGTTTTGCTGTTACTTCGTCAAATGATTTTTTACCTAAATTTCTTACCTTCATCATATCAGTTTCAGATTTATTTGTTAAATCTTCAACTGTTGCAATTCCTGCTCTTTTTAAACAGTTAAATGATCTTACAGATAATTCTAATTCCTCAATTGACATTTCTAGTACTTTTTCTTTCTTAGATTCTTCTTTTTCTATCATTACTTGTGTATTTTTTGTTGCTTCTGATAAATCTATAAATAATTCTAAATGTCCTGTCATTACTTTAGCTGCTAAACTTAAAGCTTCATGTGCTTTTAAACTTCCATCTGTCCAAACTTCTATGATTAATTTATCATAGTCAACCATTTGTCCAACTCTTGTATTTTCAACTTGATAGTTTACTTTTTTTACAGGTGTATAAATTGAGTCGATTGGAAGTACAGATATATCTTGATTTGGTTTTTTATTTTTTTCAGATGAGTTATATCCTCTTCCTCTGTCTGCTGTCATTTCCATTTTTAGGCTTCCACCATCAGAAACGGTAGCAATATGTAGTTCAGGATTTAAGATTTCTACAGTTCCATCTGTTATAATGTCTCCTGCTGTTACTTCTCCCTCTCCTTTAAAATCGATTCTTAAGATTTTTTCTTCATTTTCATCGAATTTTAGTCTTACGTTTTTTAAATTCACGATAATTTCTGGTACATCTTCTACTACATTTGATATTCCTGAAAACTCGTGTAATACTCCATCAATTTTTACACTTGTTATGCTACAACCTGGAAGTGATGAAAGTAATATTCTTCTTAGAGAATTACCTATTGTTACACCATATCCTCTTTCTAATGGTTCACATACAAATTTTGCGTAATTATTGCTATCATTTACTTCTAGACATTCAATATTTGGCTTTTCAAATTCTATCATTTTTACCTCCTAATATTCGAGAATATATCTCAAACTTTTTAAAACTTTATAGGTTTCTTTAAAGTAAAACTTAAAAGTTTTGAACCAACTTTTTTTATTACTTATAATTATTATTTTGAGTAAAGCTCTACTATTAAATGTTCTTCTATTGGAAGATCAACATCTTCTCTAGACGCTAATCTAATTACTTTACCACTTAATTTTTCAGTATCTTTTTCAAGCCATGCTGGAATTGGTCTTTTTGCAGATTCACTAGCATTTTCTTTAATTGTACTGTTATCTTTTTTATTTTCTCTTACTGTAATAACATCTCCTGCTTTTACTAAGTAAGAAGGTATATCTACTTTTTTACCATTTACTTCAAATTGTGCATGATTTACAAGTTGTCTTGCTTGTGCTCTTGAAGCTCCAAATCCTAATCTATAAACAACATTGTCTAATCTACTTTCTAATATTTGTAATAAGTTTTCACCTGTTACACCTTTTTTATTTGAAGCCATTTCAAAGTATTTTCTAAATTGTTTTTCTCCAACTCCATAATATGCTTTTGTTTTTTGTTTTTCTCTTAATTGAGTTCCGTATTCAGAAAGTTTTGCTCTTTTTTGTCCGTGTTGTCCTGGTGCATAATTTCTTCTTGAAATACTGCATTTGTCAGAATAACATCTTTCACCTTTTAAGAACAATTTTTGTCCTTCTCTACGGCATATACGACATTGTTCATCTTTATATCTTGCCATTTTTATACTCCTTTCTTATTTATAATGACAAGGGATTCTCTTTAATTCCCTATTTATTCATTTTTTATTGCTATTTCTAGTAATTTAAAAATTATACTCTTCTTCTTTTTGGTGGTCTACAACCATTGTGTGGTATTGGTGTTACGTCTTTAATTGCACTTATTTCTAAACCAGCTGTTTGAAGCGCACGAATTGCTGCTTCTCTTCCTGACCCTGGTCCTTTAACAAATACTTCTACAGATTTTAATCCGTGTTCCATAGCAGCTTTAGCAGCTTTTTCTGCAACTTGACCTGCAGCAAATGGTGTGCTTTTTCTTGAACCTTTGTATCCAAGTTCTCCAGCACTTCCCCATGATATGCTATTTCCTTGTGTATCTGTTATTGTAACTATTGTATTATTGAAACTAGAATGAATATGAGCTGCACCTTTTTCGATGTTTTTTCTATTTCTTCTAGCTACTTTTTTTGTTGTTACATTTTTAGCCATTTCGCTTTTTCCTCCTCTATTCAAAATTTAAATTCTGAATTCTATTTCATTTTATTTTTATTAAAATTGTTTAAAAGTTTTAAGATGTGCATTTTTGATTTTGATTACAAGCTGAAGGTGTACGTTTGTACATCGAAGTTTGAAATCAAAAGCGAAAATGTGCAGATTAATGCTTTTAATCAATTTTTTTATTTTTTGCTTTTGCTAACTAATTTTCTAGGACCTTTTCTTGTTCTAGCATTAGTTTTTGTTCTTTGACCTCTAACTGGAAGACCTCTTCTATGTCTTAATCCTCTGTAGCAACCAATTTCTGTAAGTCTTTTTATGTTAAGAGCAACTTCTCTTCTTAAGTCCCCTTCTACTGTATATGATTCATCTAATATTTTTCTGATGTCATTTACTTGTTCATCTGTTAAATCTTTAACTCTAGTATCTGGGTTTATTCCTGCTTTTTCAAGAATTTTTTGAGAACTTGATAATCCTATTCCATAGATATATGTAAGTCCTACTTCTACTCTTTTTTCTCTAGGTAAATCTACTCCTGCTATACGAGCCATGTTTTTTTGCACCTCCATTAATTTTTAAA
>CALXCC010000106.1 GCA_944386705.1 uncultured Clostridia bacterium
CAATTATTAAATTCCTCTTGATGTTCTCTAACATATTTGCAAATTTCTTCTTCCATAATGTTGTAAGAAAATTCTTTTGCTTGTTCTTGACTTATTAATGTATGTTTTAATAGTAAATATTCTGTATTCATATTAAAATGTTCCTTTCTATTTATTTTCTACTAACGATAAATATTTAAAAATTGTAGGGTAGGAAAGACCACATATTCTAGCAAACTCCATTTTATTTAATTCATTATTTTTGTATTTAGGATAAAATTTAAAGAAAACTGCTGGTATATCTTCATATTTAGTTGTTGGTCTTCCTGCAACTTTACCTTTTGCTTTTGCATTAGTAAGTCCGCTTTTAACTCGCTCACTTATGATGTTTCTTTCAAGTTCAGCAAATACACCCATCATTTTTAGCATACCTTCTGTCATCGGGTCTAATTCCTTTGTGCAGTCAACAACGAAAGACCCTAGCACTAATTTTATATGTCTGTTCTTCGCAAATTCTATTATTTCACAGAGTTGCTTAGTGCTACGAGTAATACGAGAAACTTCTGTTGCTACAATAGTATCTCCACTTTTTACCATTTCAAGTAGTTTTTTTAGCTGTATTCTATCTTCTTTTATGCCACTAGCATATTCAAAATAGATATTTTCTTCATCTACTCCTTGATTTTTTAACTCTCTAATTTGTCTTGTAATATCTTGTTGCTTTTCATTGGTGCTACACCTACCATATCCATAATTCATAATCCTACCTCCTATAAAAGAAAACCTTATTTTAATTTCATTTATATTTTTTGTAGTTTTTTAGGCAATTTTTATTAATTTTTTTGCCTCAAAAAACTATTAAAGAAATGAAATGTTTTTGTTTATTATATTTTTCTTTTAAAATAAAGGCACTATTTTAACAATTTTTAAACTTTGTAACGTGTTATTTAAAATACTTTTCTTCTGCTACTTTCCTAGCAAGACTTAGTAAATTTTCTAATTCATCATATTTTGCTTCTGTATTTATTGTTATCGGATTAATTTTTAAATTATTTAATTTTTCAATATATGTTTTAATTGTATGGCTACTATATAATTTAAGTTCTTTTACTCCATCTACGCCACTTTCTACTGATACAGCTATTAAAAAGTTAATTAATTTTTCTTTCCATTTTTTTGTATAATTTGAATTTTGTATTATTTCAAAAGCTATACTTAGTTTATAGTAATTACCTTTGTATAAATAATTTTCTAAGTACGAAAAAAATTCTTCTTCCATACTTTTCTCATTCCAATAATTATCTAATATTCTTCCTTTGCCATTTTTCTTTTTGTTTATTTTTAATTTACTTTTCTTTACTTGAATTTCTAATCTAAAAATATTTTTATATATTTCTGTTTCTATTATTAATGATTTCTCTTTTTCTTTTAAGTCAAAACTATTTTTATAATGTTTTTCTATTCTTGTTATTCTTAATTTATTTTTGGCACATTTTTCTTTATCATATATATTAATTCTTTTTTGGCTCTTTTTAGTAGATAGATAACTTGACGTTTTAAATTTATTTGCTCTTTTTAACCTTTTAAATTTATTAGGATGTTCTCTTAATAATTTTAGATATGTATTTAGCTTTTCTTCATCTAATGTAATGTCTATATAATAATCCACTCTTGTTAAAAATGCAGTTTTAACATAATCAATTCCTTTACTATTTACGATTTCATTAATTATATTATTAAGTTCTTCCTCATATATTTTTTTATCTGATAAAGTAATATCTATTTTTTCCAATATTTTATGTGTGTTTGTTTCTATGCTTAAATTTTTAAATGGTATGTAATAAACAAACTTTACATTTTTATATGTGAATTCTATACCGTTTTTAAATCTTTTATATGTTATTCCTAACTTTCTTAGATGTATTCTATCAAGTTGTATTCCAATACATATATTAATACTATCTATCATTTTTATTTCTCCTATTTATCGATATTTTCAATTAATAAGTATGGGGAAGGCATATATAAATATTTTTTGCCTTTATTCCCCCGATATTTATATATAGTTGTTTTTAATTTCTATATCTAACACTCTTGCTTTTTTCCCAGTTCTTACATCTGTTCTTAGAACTGTTTTTCTTGACTTATCTGTCATTTTTAATAAGCCTTCATCTTGTAAATATCTCCATAGACTTAAAGCTGTTAATGGAAATTTATTACCGTTAGAAATATAAAATTTGTATATTTCACGATATATTGTATCCGGATATAAATAATATCTATTCTTTTCGTTATCTATGTATCCAACAAAAGCACCTTCTTCTTTTCCATCCACTGGCATTCCTGTTTTGTAATCTATAAAATATATTTTTTTCGTAGCATATAATTCATCTAATGCTGAATAGAACATATTTATTGGATTTGATTCTTCTAGCTCTTTTTCTTGTTCTTCCGCAATATGCCAAAATATATTTGAAGCCTCATTAATCAATGATTCTTTTTGTTCAGCTACAATAATTTCATTTTTTTGTAAAAATTCTACAAATATGCTATATGCAATAAATAACGTATTTACTACCTCACTTAATCTTCCATGCATATTATTTTGTGATTTTTGTAATTTATCTTTTGCATAAATCTTTATAGCTTCTTCATTTTTGATTATATATTCTATGTATTTCATCATTGAAAAAGCTAACATCTCTTTATTTGTTTGCAATTCGCTAAGTGTTTTTATATTTACACTTTCATTATTTATACGTATAATCATCAATCTAGATAATCTACTTAATGAAATATTAGGTAAAAATTCTCCTGTCGCTATACATGTACCTCTTGCTGAATAAGCTTTTCTTAAATCTTGTCCATTTGACTTCATGCGTCCACGTCCGGTGCGGTCGCCATAAAGTCCAATAGCTTCTTCAAATACTTTTACTTTATCATTACTTGCAGTTTGTGGATTCAAGTCATCTAAAACTGTTAATGAATCCTTTAATAAAAATGATTTTTTTTCTAAATTGTTCATTGTGCTTCTAAAACTCATTGGAAAATTGTTTCTTTGAAAGTTATTTCCAAAATGAGATAGCGCAATAGCACTTATACTACTTTTTCTAGTTCCACTAGGTCCAAGCAAATACAAAATAAAATCCGCAAATATTCCAACCTCTTCTAATATAGAAATAAGTGGACTTAAATATGTAACTGCAAGTAAAGGAACTGCTACTTTTTTGTCTGCTAAATTTCGCATCTTTAAACTTTCATTTAAAGCAACTTTTTCATCAAATTTTTTATCTGTAAAGCAATACTGCTCTAATGTATCAGTCGATAAATCTGCTTTTACATTTTCATTTGAACCAATGCAACCATCATGGTACAAGTACACCAATTTGTTGTCAATTCGTTCAAATCCTGTATTCGTAAATACAATTTCTTTTTTCATTGTATATTTAGAAAGGATTTCGCATACTTGCCTTAGTAAAGCATTATTGTTTCCTTCTACAACCGCTTCGCCTTCCCATTCTGAACCAATAATGAACTTAAATGAATTATATTGTTCTTTACTTATTGTTATTTCTTGCAATTCTTCTTTTGTATCTAAGTTTATAGCTTTTATTTTATATTTAAAATTACTGTCATTTCCGTTTGTATAAGTTATTTTTTTAGTAATAAAAGGAATAAAATTTGAAATAATTTTAGCTCCTTTACCACTTATTTTTAATAGTTGGTATTCAAGTATTTTGTAACCATACTTACTTAGAATACTAATGTATTCATTAATTTTTTTATCAACATTACTTTCTTGATTATTCACTATAAGCTGATTATTACTAAAATTGTTTTTTATTTTTGTATGTTCTGTATCATTATAAGTTGTATTTTCTTCTTCAACTTTTTTTATAAAATCTATGTCAAAAAGGTTTTTTCTAGTTGCTTGCATTTTTTTCCCTCCTTAATCTTTTAACTATATTTTGTTTTTCCTGCATTATTTTTTTGGCTTTTTTAAGCTCTGAACTTAGTTCATTGCTAATATGCTTAAAATAAGTATCTACATAATCCATTCCATCAGGAATAAGTTCTTCTAATATATAATAATTAGAAAATTCGCAAATCAATTTTTGTTTTAGTATTTTTTTGTGATAGTATAATTTGCTTCTAATATTTTCTAATATTTTTATTTCATCAAATCTGACTTTTATAATGTCAGTTGCCTCACTTATCCTTTTTGCAATACCTTCTGATGTAAGATGTGTTATGTATGACCATGGTACGTTTTCTTTTATCTTATAAGGAAAGCCAATTTCTCTTTTGATTTCTTCCATATTAAAATTTATATATTTTTTCATTTGTATTCTTATTGTTTCCATTTCTGTTGCTTCAGGTTTATATGGAGCACCATCACCAAAAAGTGTCGGACGTTTTTTACCTGTTTCTAAATAATGCTTAGTAATTTTATATTCCATATAAACATCGCACAATTGTAATTCTAACTTACTAGCATTTTTACGTTTTTTATTTTTTGGTAAGCAACTCCAAATATTATTTTTTGATTTCTGCATTTTTATCTCTCCTTTCATTTTTTATTTTTACTCCATATTGAATTTTTTAAGATATAGTTATAGGTCGATTTTTGGGCACAATTGGGTGTTTTTGAAAAATATTTGAAATATGGAGTTATGTAATATAACATGTTTACATTAGTTAAAAACGAATATTTTTTTATCTTTAAATTAAAAATTCCTTTGTAACGCCTGTGGCTCTAAGAAAAAATTTTTTTATTTAATTAAATAAAAAAATAAAAGGCTTTATTAGATTAATTATCTAACAAACCTTTTATTAAGCATAAAAAAAGCCCTTTTATTTAAAGGGTTTTTTATGTTCAAATTCTATTTAGAATAGGGGGGAGAGGGCTGACAAAAAACTATCATTATTATATATTGCTTTCTTTATTTTTTCACTATGTAAAAATACATTACTTACATATTTTATTA
>CALXCC010000107.1 GCA_944386705.1 uncultured Clostridia bacterium
TGCTAGTATTAACAAAACAATTATCGTAATTACTAACGCTATTAGTGTAATACCTTTGTTAGTTTCTACTTTCTTTGTCATATCTCTTTGTTCTTTTTTTAAGTTTCTTATCATAAAAAACTTCTCCTTTCTTTTGTTTATTTTGGGATGTTTTTTGGTGTTTTTTGGGACGGGGCAAAAAAACATCTTTTATCTATTACCGTCCTTATTTTATAATTTTTTAATTTTGAATTCTACTTGTTAGAATTATTTCTATTATTTGCCATTTTCAAAATAGTATACATTCTTTTTACTATTTCCCTATCAAAGATATTTACTTTTCAATGTTCTACTATTTTTAAAATAGCTAATAATTTACCTTTTAATTATACTTAAAGCTTTTTTGTTTTTCAATACTTTTATGCTATTTTTACAAAATTTATTTATACTTTTAGCTTATTATTTTTAAAAATAGTTTATTATATAATTGACATATACTATATGGAGGAATATTATATGAAAGAAAAAATACCAAATAATTTAGAAGTAGGAGAAAGAATTAGAAGTATAAGAGAAGATTTAAAAATTAATAGAGAAATATTTTCAGAAATGATAGATATTTCAGATGTGTTTTTAGGTCAAATAGAAAGAGGTGAACGTTCTTTAAGTCTTAAAACTTTAAGTAAAATTGTTTCTTTTACGGGAATAAGTAAAAAAATAATAATCTATAAATTTAAGATTATTATTTTTTATTATCTTTTTTCATAATTTATTTTCTTCTTTTATTTTTTCAATTTCTTCTTTTGTTGAATGTGTAAATTTCATTATTTTTTCTATAGGTTCTTTTTCCTTTAACATTTCTTCAATCGTAACTCTTTTTTGTAGATTAATACCATCTATTTCTCCGGTTTCATACATATCTTGTTTATCCAATATATTTTTTAACCTTAATTCTGCTATTCTTTGATTCTTTTCATCTTTACTCAAATCTTTTAATTTTTCTTTAGCTTCTTTTATTTTCTCATTTTCTTTCATAATGCTCTCAACCTCCCTACCTTCTGGGTTATTAAAAAACATCATCCATTGTAGTTGTTCATTTTCTTTATTGTTTTTATATTCTTCAATGGCTTTCCTTATATTTATTATATGTATTTCTAACTTATCTGTCAATATTTTTCCATAATTTCTATCTTCTCTTATTTGCCATTTAGTATGTGCTAATAAGTTTTTTAATTCTGGTATTTGCTCATTTATAATTGCAATACATATTGTTTTATTTAAATAGTTATAATTCTTTCCTCTTTTTAATTGACTAGAATATAATTTTGACCAATAGTATAGCAAGCGTGGAATAAAATTTTTAGAATATAACATTTGCATTTCTATTTCACATTCTATATCATTATCTATTTTTGCTCTTAAATCTACAATTCCTATTTTGTCATCTACCTCTTCACCTAATAATTGTTTATTTAAATCTAATTCTAGATTAGTTATTTTTCTTTCTATCAATGCTGAAATTAAACCTTTTGTTATTTCTATATTTACTGTAGAAAATAACATTTGGAAAACAATATCATTTTTTGGATCTAATATTTTAAATTCTTTTTTATTACCTTGTATAATATTTTCTTTATTAATCATATATCTCTTCTTTACTACTTTAATTTTTCTACTAATTCTAATTGTTCTTTACTTAAATTAAAATCTTGGCCATTATTTTTAATCAAATTATGTAATACTTCTATAGTTCTAGCTTCATTTATTGTATTTTCAAAAGGTGCTAAATTATTTAATTGATTTTCAATTTTACTATATTCATTATCCATTCCTTCAAAATCTTTATTTTCAAAACAATTTTTCCAATTATCAATATATTGATTCATATATTCAAAACTTTCATATTGTTTATTAAAAGTATTTTCTATATTACTTTCTATATTATTTAATATAATGTTTTTACTTTGTTTAATAGCATTAGCAACTGTATTACTTATTAGCCCATTATTATTTACTTTATTTACTACACTATCTAATAATGTTGAAATACCATCAATTAAACCTCCTGATTGAACAGCACTTTGCATTTGTGAAACATTATCAAAATTACCTGTAAAAATACCAATTGCACTTTTACCTAAATCAATTGCATCATCAATTGTTTTTATTATTCCATCTTTTAATCCATATTCTAATAAATTATCTTTAATATTTATTATTTGCTCATCTATAAAATCGGGTAATATTGCTCTTATTCCAATATCGACTGCTGTATTAATTACTTTTCCTAAAGTTGTATTTAAAAAATCTTGTTGCATATCTTTTATATTTCCATTTGATATATTATTATTTAATTCTATATTATTATTTTTTTCTAAATTATCTATTTCCATTTTTATTCCTCCTAATATTAATGTTTTTATTTTTTAATTTTATATTTTTTATTTATTATTAATTTTTTACTATTTAAAAATATTATTTCATATTATTTTTTATTTAATTTATTTTTTTATATTTAATTTTTTTATTTATATATCTTTTTTTATAACCTTTTTTATAAAATTAATTTTTTATTTTTATTTTTAAATAAAATTTAAAATATTATTTTTTTATTTAATTAATTTGTTTTTTTATTTATTTTATTTTTTTCTTTAACTGTTTTTTATTATTTATATTTTTTGTTTTTTATTTTAATATTTTTTCTGTTTTTTTATTTTTTTGAATCTTAAAAGCAAGATTATTAAATTTTTTTGATAATAAAATTTTGAACATTCTACATTATTCTTAAAAAGTTGTTTTACTATAATATGATTTATTGAAAATAAATTATATTCATTTTGTATTATATGTAAACTATTTGGATTACTTCTTTTTTCTTTTTTCATATACTCAACTAACTTCTTTATTCTTTATACGCCTAACATTTTATCATTTATAACTAATACTTTTTGTTACTTTTTTCAATAAAAAATTGTTTTATTATACTACTACTTTACTTTATTATTTCTACAATTATATAATTATATTTTTTATATATTTATAAAAAAATTAATTTATTATTTTATTTGAATTTCTTTTTATTATTTTTTAAAATTAAAAATAAAATTAACTTTTTATTTATTCTTTTTAAAATTATTTATTTTGTTTAAATTATTTTTAATTTTGTTTTTTAATATTTTTTTGTTTAAATTAATTAATAATATTTTTATTTTTTAATTTAATTATTTTTTTATTTATATTTATTTTATTTAATAATTAATTATTAATATTTTTATTTATTTTGATTTTATTTTTTAATATTTTTTTTAATAATTAAATTGTTTTTTTATTTAAATTAATTAATAGTATTTTTTTATTTTTATTAATTAAATATATAAATAATAAATTTATTATATTAAATTTTTATTTATTTTTTTCTGTTTTTTTTAATTTATTTTTTTAATTTTAAAATCAAAATTATTTAATTTTTTAATAATAAAATTTTCAACATCTTAAATAAATTTTTCAAAGTTTTTTTTCATTAAATAACTTATATAAAAATTTATTTATTTTATATTTTTAATTTATTAATAAAAATATAATTCTTTTTCATAACTATATGTAAACTTTATTTTCCTTCTTATACTTTATTTTTTTCTTTCTATAAAAATCTTTTATCCTTTATACGCCTAGTTTTTTATTATCGTTTTTCTTTCTGTTTTTTGTTATTCTTTAATTATGTTTCAACTATATTTTACTTTTAACTGTCTACCTCTATTGTGATACATTTTTATATTTATATTTTTTATTTTATACAAATTATTATTATAAATTAAATAATTTATTTGTTTTCATAATTTAAATTATATAAAAAATTTTTTGTTGTTTTTAATAAAATATTTTTTAGAATTTTTATTTTTCTATAAAATTTAAAATATTATTTCTTTAATTATTTTTTCTATATTTTTTAATATTATATTTTTAAAAAATAATTTATTTAAATTAATTATTTATTATCTTTTTTTATATTTTATTTTTAATAATTTTTTTATGTTTTATCATTTTTTTAATTTATTTTTTTATTTATATTTATTTTTTTAATAATTAATTATTAATATTTTTTATTTGTTTTTTTATATTTTTTAATATTATATTTTATTTATTTTAATTAATTATTTTTTGTTTTTTATTTTAATATTTTTTCTATTTTTTTATTTATTATTTTATTTAATTTTATTTTTTTATTTTTTTGAATTTTAAAAGCAAGATTATTAAATTTTTTTTGATAATAAAATTTTGAACATTCTGCATAATTCTTAAAAAGTTGTTTTACTATAATATGATTTATTGAAAATAAATTATATTCATTTTGTATTATATGTAAACTATTTGGGTTGTTTCTTTTTTCCTTTTTTGTATATTCAACTAACTTCTTTATTCCTTCTATGCCTAATCTTTTATCTTTTATAACTAATATATTTTTGTTACTTTTTTCAATAAAAAATTGTTTTATTTCACTAATACTTTCTTTTCCCATATCTACAATTACATAATCATATTTTTTTATATATTCATAAAAAAATTTATTTAATATCCCCTTCAAATTTCCTTTTATTACTTTTTCTAAATTTAAAATTAAATTAATATTTCTATTTAATTTTATTTCTATATTTTCAAAATTATTTATTTTATTATTTTTAATTTTATTTTTTAAATATTTTTTTCCTAAAATAATTAAATAATTTTTTTCTATTTTTTTATTTAAATTAATTAATAATATTTTTTTATTTTTATTAATTAAATATATTAATAATAAATTTATTATAATATATTTTTTTGCATTTTTTTCTCCTAAAATTGTTAATATTTTATTTTCATTTTTTAAATAATTTTTTTTATTTATTTTGTATTTATTTATTTTTATTATTTGTTTTTTATTTAATTTATTTTTTTCAAATAAATTATTTATTATTTTATTTTTATTTATTTTATTATTTAAATAAATATTTTTTATTCCTAATTTTTTTAATTTATTTTCTTTTTCTTTATTTGCTTTTTTTAAGAAAAAAATAATATTTATTTTATTATTTTTTATTTTTATTTTTTTAATTAATTCTTCTATACTAATTTCTCCTGGTAAATTTTCATCTATAAAAATAAAATCTATTTTATTTGTTTTTTCTAAAATTTCTAAAATTCCTTCTCTATATTGTATATATTTTAAATTTATTTTTTTATTATTTTTTAATTTTTTTATTAAATTTTTATTTTCCATTGCTATTATTATTTTTTTCATTTTTATTTTCTCCAGTTAATATTTCTTGTTCTAATTCAGAACTTTCTATTTTTGTTAGTATATGATCTTCTCCAACAAACATTAAACATTCTCCTCTTTTTAAAGATTTTATTTCTACTTTTTCTTTATTGGACAAATTAGCATATTCTGATAATATTTTTATATTTTCTTCTTCTAATGCAAAAAATGTTTTTATACTAGAATTATTTAATATACTTTTTCCATATGTGCCATTATCTAAACTAAATATGTCAGATATGTCTTGTGTAATCGCAACTCCACTTCCTCCATATTTTCTAATTGTTTTAAATATTTTATAAATAAAACTTGCTACTTCTTTATTAGAAGTGACCCCTATTAATCTCCAAATTTCATCTAAATAAATTGCTTTTTTATCTTCTCTATTTTCTTTTATTTTATCCCAAAAAATATCTGTAAATAAATACATTCCATATTTTAAATTTTCTTCTCCTAAATCATACACATCTGCAACTATTAAAGAATTATTTAATTCTATATTGGTATGTTGATTAAAAAATTTCATAGATCCTTTTACAAATGGTATCAATTTTGTTTTAAATTTTATTGTTCTTTTATCTTCTCCTAAAATTTTATATAATTCTTCTAATAATGGCATATCTTTAGACTCTTTAAACTTTTTATTAATATATAAACTTTTATCATCAAAAGTTATTTTCCTTCTCTTATATGTTTCTATTATTTTTTCTTCTATTAATGCTTTTTCCTCTTCATTTAATTCTCCAAAAATCAAATTAAAAAATCCAATTAATTTTCCAATTTTAGTCGCAAGATATCCGTTTTCTCCATCTTCTATACTTTCTTTTCTAATATCTAGTATATTAATATATGTTTTTGAACTTGGCCCTATTTTTATTTGTGTTCCTTTTAATTTTTCACATAAATTATTATATTCTCTATCTGGATCTATAATATATTGATTAATTCCTAACAATTTATATCTTAATATCAATAATTTTGTATAAAAAGATTTCCCTGCACCACTAGTACCAAAAATGCACATATTGGCATTTTTATATTTTTTTGTATTAAATCTATCAATAAAAACTAATGAATTATTATAAATATTAGTTCCTATAAATATCCCATCTTTATCAAAAATTGTAGACGAAATAAAAGGATACGTTGCAAGTAAGCCTGTTGTCAAAACATTTCTTCTTGCTGAATCTTTTACTAATTCATGATTTTTCATAATTGGCAAGCAAGATATAAATATTTCTTCTTGTCTAAAGTTTGCTCTTCTTGTTTGCATTCCTTTACTTTGTGCAATTCCTTCTATTTTATTTAAATAATATTCCAATTCTTTTATGTTATCTGAATATAAATTCATATAAATATATAAAAAATAAATATCCTCATTATTTACTTGTATTTCTTTTCTTATATATTTTGCATCTGAATAAGTAAAAGCTGCTATATCAATATCTTCCCTATTCTGATTACTTTCTTTTAATTCAACTCCTACATTCCCTATATGATAAGTTAAATCTTTTATAGTTTTATAAGAATCTTGCTTTTCATAAAAAATTGATATATTCATATTAATATTCGTTTCGATTAGTGTTTTTAATAAAATATCAGTTTGTTCTCTGTAATAATCAACAACAATTAACCCACTATAAAATATATCGTCTATTTCTAAATATTTTGGATTTTGTATATTAATATATGCAGGAGAAATTTTATCTTTATCTTTTATTGAACCTGCATAAAAATTTTCTTTTTCTTTTCTTTTATTTATTTTATTTTTTAGTATTTTTTTTATATTTTCTATAATCCTCTCTCCTTTTATTTTATTTTAATTAAATTTTTATTCAAATTTTTTTTAGTATTTAAAAAAGAAAAAAATAGTTTTTCTACTTCTTTTTTATTTGATAACTCTGTAACGGGATTTCCTGAACGAGACAAACATTCTTTGATTTTAAAATATTTTTCTTTTAAATCACTTCTAGCAATTTCTTCAGATTGAAAATTATTTTTTTTATTAATAATGTCATTTGAAATAATAATGTAAAAATCTTTTGACGAAGATTTTCTCTCTAAATTAATTTGATTAATATAATTTATATAATGTCTTGATATTTTTTCTAAATATTTATTTTCTTTTTTGGAAATATTTTTTTGAATATTTTTAATGTGATGAGTTAAATCTTCTTTGTTACTCTGAATTAAAATTTGAATATTAAAATTACACGTTTTTAAAAAAATTTTATAAGAATTTAAAATGGCTTCTTTCTCTAAATCTGATTTTAAATTATAATTAATAGGATTTACTTTTATAATTTTAATTAATTTGTTATTTTTTGTTTTTATAATTCCATCATCATAAATTGTTTCAATCGGCAGCCATCCTTGTACTGTTATTTTTTTTATTTTTATCACCTCCAACATATAGGCATTTTATAACTGTTTCCATTTTTTGTCAAGCATTTTTCATCGACAGTTTTCGACAATAAAAAATTTTTTAATTTTTTTTATTTTTTGAATATATTTTTTATTTTTGCTCATAATAATGTTATAAGGTTAATAATAGTTGAGCGAAGAGTATTAATAGATGTTTTTGTTTATTAATATTCGAGCAAAGATTTATAATGGTGTATTTTTTATATTATTATAAGTCGGCGATAAGAATTTATTATTTGTTTGTAGGCTGTATTTTTTATTTAAATTTATTCTTTATTTATTTTTATAATTTTATATATGGTCAAATTATAGGTAATAAATTCGAGCTAAGATTATTCTTATATCTAGAATATTTATTTTTTTAGTGATTGTTATTAGTCCCTTCGGGATGAATACAGTTACTCGTGGTGTATTGATGGTCGAGCGAATGATTAGTATATGTGGCACCTAAGTTTATTTATATAGTAATATATATTAGGTTTAGCTGTTATATATATTAGTTTTAGTAGAGATTATTATTGGCTTTATTGATAAAGGTAGATAAATTTATTTTATCTACCTTTAAATTTTGAAACAAAAGGGACAGAGCAAATCTGTCTCATTTAAATGTCGAAAAATGTCAAAAACAAAAAGACATTTTTATTATTATTCATAGACGACAAAATGTGACAAAAAAATGAGACAGATTTGCTCTGTCCCTTTTGTCTCATATATCTAAGTTTTTTACATATTTTGCATTTGCTTGAATAAATTCTCTTCTTGGTTCTACTTCATCTCCCATTAATAAAGTAAATATTTCATCTGCTTTAATAGCATCATCCATTGTTACTTTTATTAATGTTCTTGTTTCTGGATTCATTGTTGTTTCCCATAGTTGTTCTGGGTTCATTTCTCCTAAACCTTTATATCTTTGCACTCCTAATTGGTCTCTTGTAATACCTTTTTCTTCTAATTCTTTATATGCTTTTTCTAAATCTTCATCAGTATAGCAATATACATCTTCCATTCCCTTTTTAGATAACTTATATAGTGGTGGTTGTGCTAAATATACATTTCCATTTTCTATTAAAGGTCTCATATATCTAAAGAAGAATGTTAATAATAAAGTTCTAATATGGGCACCATCTACGTCAGCATCTGCCATAATTATTACTTTTCCATATCTTATTTTAGTAATATCAAAGTCTGCTCCTATTCCTGCCCCTACTGCTAATATAACTGGGTTTAGCTTATCATTTCCATAAATCTTGTCAGCTCTTGCTTTTTCAACATTTAACATTTTTCCCCATAGTGGTAAAATTGCTTGGAATTTTCTATCTCTTCCTTGTTTTGCACTACCTCCTGCAGAGTCTCCCTCTACTATATAAACTTCACATTCATCTGCATTTTTACTACTACAATCAGCTAATTTTCCTGGTAATGTTGATGTTTCTAGAGCATTCTTTTTCCTTACTAATTCTCTAGCTTTTCTTGCTGCTTCTCTTGCACGAGATGCACTAATACATTTTTCTAATATAGCTTTTGCAACAGATGGATTTTCTTCTAAAAATGTTGATAAAGCCTCATTTACCATACTTTGAACAACACCTGTTACTTCACTGTTTCCTAACTTTGTCTTAGTTTGTCCTTCAAATTGAGGTTCTTTTACTTTAACTGATACAACAGCTGTAATTCCCTCTCTTATATCTTCACCTTGTAAATTATTATCTTTTTCTTTCAAGAAATTGTGACTTCTTGCATAATCATTAAATACTTTTGTTAAAGATCTTTTAAATCCCTCTAAATGTGTTCCACCTTCTATTGTATTAATATTATTAACAAATGTATAAATATTTTCAGAATAACTTGAAGTATATTGAATTGCAATTTCTACTGGTATGTCTCCATTTTTTTCAATATATATTGGCGTTTTGTGTAATTTCTCTTTATTTTTATTTAAGAATTCAACAAAAGATATTAATCCTCCTTCAAAACAAAACTCTGCTTTTTTAGGTGTTTCTTCTCTTTTGTCTTCTATTGTAATTTTTAAACCTTTTGTTAAAAATGCCATTTCCCTAAATCTTTTTTCTAGTGTTTCATATTCATAATTTAAACTTTCAAAAATAGTATCATCTGCTAAAAATCTTACTTTTGTTCCTGTTCCTTTTGCATCTCCTATTTTTTCTAGTTTTTTTACTGTTTTTCCTTTTTCAAAATACATTTGGTATAAGCCACCATCTCTTCTGATGGTTACTTCTGTCCATTGTGATAGAGCATTTACAACAGATGCACCAACTCCGTGAAGTCCTCCAGATACTTTATATCCACTGTCTCCTCCAAATTTTCCACCAGCGTGTAAAACTGTATAAACTGTTTCAGCTGTTGATATTTTTGTTTTTGGGTGAATTTCTACTGGTATTCCTCTACCATTATCTTCTACTGAAATAATATTTCCAGGTTCTATAACTACATTTATTTCTGTACAATATCCTGCCAAAGCTTCATCAACACAGTTATCTACAATTTCGTATACCATATGGTGAAGACCTCTTACAGATGTACTTCCTATATACATACCAGGTCTTTTCCTTACGGCTTCAAGACCTTCCAATACTTGAATTTGTTCTGCGCCATACTTATGATTGTATTTTTCCATTTGTTTTCCTCCTTTAAAGTAAAAGTATTTTATTTTAATACTTTTCCATCTTTTACATTATATATTAAAATATTTTTATTTTCAACATCTATTTTATCAGTACAAGTAATTATTACTTGTGTATTTTCTATTTTTTCTAAAAAATGATTCCTTCTTTTTTTGTCTAATTCTGACATAAAATCATCTAATAATAAAATAGGATATTCTCCAATTTCTTCATTTATAATATTTAGTTCTGATAATTTCAAAGAAAGAATTGCTGTTCTATGCTGACCTTGTGAACCATAAATATCTAGTTCTTTCTTATTTATATATATCATAAAATCATCTCTATGTACACCCTTTGTAGTAAACCCCTTTATTATATCTAATTTTCTTCTTTGTTTTAATAGTTCTAAATATTTATTTTTTTCTAAACATTCTGTTATATATTTTATTTCAATTTCTTCTTTATAATCTGTTATTTCATTATGAATATTTTTTATTTTATTTTTTATTTTTTCTATAAAATAATTTCTATAACTACTCACATTATAAGCATATTCTGCCAATTTTTCATCCCATATTTCTAATAAACTTTCATCTTTTCCTTCTTCTTTTATTTGTCTTAAATAATTATTTCTTTGTTCTAAAGTTTTCAAATATAAATTTAAATTATGCATATAATTAGGTTTTAACTGACTAATCATAATATCTAAAAATCTTCTTCTGTTTTGTGGTCCGCCTTTTAAAATATTTATATCATCTGGAGTAAAAATCACAATATGAATATTACCTAAAAGTTCACTTAATTTTTTTATTTTTATTCCATTAACATATACACTTTTTTTATTTGATAATTCTATTTTTATTTTTCCATCTCTATCAGATTTTTCATATTCGATTTCTATTAAAGCATTTTCTTTTTCTAATTTAATCATTTCTTTATCTTTTTTTGCTCTAAAAGATTTTCCCATACTACATAAAAAAATTGCTTCTATTATATTAGTTTTTCCTTGTGCATTTTCTCCATAAAAAATATTAACATTATTTTCTAAATTAATTTCTTCTTCTTCGTAATTTCTAAAATTCTTTATTTTTATTTTATTTATCCACATATTATTCTCCATTTGTGTATAATTTTTATATTTTATTTATTTTTTAAATCTTTTTTATCTTTTTTTTACTATTTTTTTCTAATTATTTCTAATTTTTTCAATTTAATTTAAATTTTTTAAATATAAAATTATATTACTAAAAATTTAAATCGGCTTATTTTTGATTTTCGCGCTTCATTTTTTTTATTAATTTTTTCTTTTTTTTATTTTTAATTTATTTTTGTTAAATTTTATAATACTAAATATTTATTTATAATTATATTTGGTCATTTTGAGCCATTTTTATTAATAATTCTAATTTTATCTAATTTTATCTATTTTTTTCTTTTTTTTACTAATTTTTATTTTTTATCAATTAACTATTATTTATTTTATTTTTATTCATTATTTATTTTTTTTAGTTTTTTTATTTTTATTTTATTAAACTTTAAATTTTATTATTTTAAAGTTATCCACATTCTTATTTTTTACTATTTATCTTTTTAAATCTTTTTTTATCTTTTTTTTACTATTTTTTTCTCACTTTTTTATTTGTAAAATTATCCACATTTTTTAATTATTTTAATTATCTCACTAAATCTTTTTTTTTCTTTTTTTTTTTTTTTTTTTTTAATTTTTTTATTTTTTTTTTTTTTTTATTTATTCATATTTTTTATTTTTATTTTTTTTTTTTTTGTAATTTTATCCAAATTTTTTTATTATTTTTATTATCTTTTTTTATCTTTTTTTTTCTTTTTTTTTGAATTTTTTTCTAATTTTTTCATTATATATATTTATTAAGTTATCCACAGGCTTGAATATTATTGATTATCTCTTTAAATCTTTTTTTATCTTTTTTTTACTATTTTTTTCTATTTTTTTCATTTGTAAATTTATCCACAACCCCATATTTATCAGGTTATCTCGCAATATCTATTTTTTTTAATTTTTATCTTTTTTTTTCTTTTTATTTCTTACTCTTTTTTCTATAAAGTTATCCACTTTTTATTTATAGTTTGTGGATAACTTTTCTTTTATAAACGAGAAAGGCAGAATTACTTCTACCTTTCTTTTTAATCTTCTTTTAATCTAATTGGTAAAATCATATATGTATAATCATTATTTTCAACAGATTTTATTAAACATGGTGATATACTTGTTCCAAATTCTACAAAAACTTCTTCGTCATCTATTGCTTTTAA
>CALXCC010000108.1 GCA_944386705.1 uncultured Clostridia bacterium
CGAATCTGACAATTTACTTGTCAGATTCGCAAAGCTTTTCTTTTGAAAAGCCTACTTTACACCGTTCGCCGCCCGTTCGCGCCCCTTGGCACGAACAGGCGAATGGTGCAAAACTCGCGAAATAGGCATCAGCCTGTTTCGCGACAGCTCCAAGCGAACGGTGCAAAACTCGCGCAAAAGGCGAAGGCTTTTGCGCGAAACCTAAAAAGAAAGGAATTTATACCATGGCAAACTACGTAGCGGGCATCGACATCGGCACCACCGGCGCAAAAACCATGATCCTCGACCTCAAGGGCAACGTCCTGGGCAAGGCCTACCGCGAATACCCCCTGCGCCACGAACACCTCGACTGGTGCGAGATCGACGCCGATTACCTCATCGAGCAGGTGTTCGACACCGTCAAGGAAGCGGTCGAGACCTCGGGCGTCAACAACCAGGACATCAAGGCCATCAGCTTCTCGGTGCAGCGCGCCACCTTCTGCATGCTCGACGAAAACCTCGAGCCCATCAACAACAACTTCTACGTCTGGCTGGACAACCGCGCCGCCGGGCTGATGGACGAGCTGGCCGAAAAGATCGACCCCCACCGCCAGGCCCACCTTTCCGGCCTGCCCACTTCCTGCATCTACACGGTAGAAAAGTGGTACTGGATCAAAAAGTACGACCCCGAGACCTACAAAAAGACCAAATACGTCGCGCTGGTGGACACTTACGCCATGCACAAGTTCGGCAGCGACGAGATCGTGGCCGAGGTCACCAACCAGATGGTGGGCGGCATGATCGACGTCAACACCTTCGACTGGTGCGACGAAATTCTGGACGCCTACGGGCTGGATAAGTCCAAGCTGCCGCCCTTGGTCGACCCCTCCACCGTCGTGGGCAAAATAAAGGAAGACGTGGCCAAGCGCACCGGCCTGGCCGTGGGCACGCTCATCGTCGCCGGTTCGGGCGACCAGCAGGCCGCCGCCATGGGCGCGGGCGTCACCGAAGACGGCCAGGTCTCCTTGGCCCTGGGCACGGTGGGCGAGCTGGTGGTGGGCCTCGCTAAGCCCGACTTCGTCAAGCTCGAAGGCCTGCAGATCCCCTCCACCCCCAACAAGGGCGTGTTCGAGATCGAGGGCAACCAGGTTTCGGGCGCCACCTGCTACCGCTGGTGCCGCGACACCATCTGCAACACCGAAAAGGCGCTGGCCGACGCCATGGGCGTAGACGCTTACGACCTGATGGGCAACTACATCCGCAAGTCCGCCCCCGGCAGCCACGGCGTGCTGTTCTACTCCGGCCTGTTCGGCGTGGGCTACCCCAACTTCAACCCCAAGGCCACCGGCGTTTACGTCGGCCTCAAGTCCTCCAACACCCGGGCCGACATGGTGCGCGCCGTCATGGAAGGCGTCACGCTCGAAGCCCGCAACATCTACGAGGCCATCAAGGCCACCGGCGTCTACCTCAAGGATGAGATCACCGTCATCGGCGGCGCCTTCAAGTCGCCCGAGTGGTGTCAGATCGTGGCCGACGTGTTCAACTGCACCCTCAAGATCCTCAAGGTTTCCGACGCCGGCATCATCGGCGTGGGCATCCAGGCGGCGGTGGCGGCCGGCCTGTTCAAGGACCTGGCCGAGGGCGTCGAAAACATGGTGCAGATCGTGGGCGAGGTGCACCCCATCCCCGAAAACGTCGAGGTGTACAACAAGGTGTTCCCCATTTACAAGGACATCTACCACAGCCTGAACGACTACAAGATCTTCGACCGCCTGGCGGAGATCGAATAAGCCCGCGGGGCTTTCGCGAAATAGGCCTTCGCCTATTTCGCGAGGATTTTCGGGGTCCCCAACCATTCCCCGCAGGGGAATGGTTGGGGTGGATTGCACCGTTCGCCTGTTCGTGCCCAAAGGCACGATCGGGCGGCAAACGGTGCAGGGTGGCTTTTCTTTGCAGAAAAGCTCTGCGAATCTGACAAGTAAATTGTCAGATTCGATCAAACGCATCCTGAAGCCGCCGTTGTTCTGAAAACCGTGATTCGGCACGTCTGTTTTGCAACGGCCCCAGCCCCCGCCCGGCCAGACCGCCGGGCAATCGCAATTCCGCCCGGCCGGCAGGTTGAGCGGTTTTCGGAGGAAATATGACCAAATCATTTACCGGAGACATCCACAAAAAACATTCCTTTGCCTGCGCCTGCGGGCAGACCCATACGAACCCCATCGGCGAAACCGTCATTCGCCCCGGCGCGCTCTCCGAGCTGCCCGCCGTCGTCGAGCGGCTGGGCCTCAACAAAAAGCTGGTGGTGGTGACCGACGCCATGGTCAACGACATCGTCGGCAAGCGCATCGTCGAAGAATGGCGGCAGGCCGGCCTCTCGGTCGAAACCGTCGTCTTCCCGCTGCCCCTCATCCCCGACGAGCGCGCGCTGGGCGTCATTCTGGTCGCGCTGGAGCGCGGCTGCGGCGCGGTGGTGGGGCTGGGCGGCGGTTCCCTCACCGACCTTACCCGCTACGTGGGCACCAAAATGG
>CALXCC010000109.1 GCA_944386705.1 uncultured Clostridia bacterium
TATGAAAAATTTTTTTCTTGTTCAAAATCATATTCTAGTGTTTCTTTTATAGTATCAAATGATGCATATATTACTGTGTCTCCATTTAATACCCATTCCTTTTTAGTAAAATTATAATCCCTGTATATTCCTGCCCCATCAAATATATCTTTAAATAATCTTTTATGAATATTTAATAGTTCTGTTGGAGAAAAATTGAATGCTTTTTCGCTCAATATTTCTGTTATCCTTACTGCAACTTTATCTGCTTCTTCACTCTCTTTTTCAAAGTTTTTTCTACTTCCTTGAACTTCATAATATTCATCTATTCTTGTTTTTGCTTCTTTAATATCTATTGTTCCTTCAATATGTTCTTTAGCAGTTTCAATTAAATATTTTGAGGGTTTTAACCCATCTACGTCTTGCAAACCTATAGCTATTTCCCATATTTTAGTCTTTTCTACTTGATTTGGTTCTCCTTGTTTAATATATTCTGATAATTCTAAATTCCAATCTTTTTTCTTGTTCATTAGAAATACCTCCTACATATATATTATATCAATTATTAGATGTAATATCAATATTTAAAGTGCAATTTTTTCACTTTAAAATACAAGATTTGCACTTTAAGTTATACTATTTTTTATTAAAATTGTGCATTGAAATGTCTAAAGAAGAAAAATAGAGCCACGCTCTAAGAACATAGCTCCGCAAAAGATTTCTCTTTTTCTCTCTAATTTAGATTAGATACTATCAATATATTAATATCAATAATTTTATTCAAAAATACTTTTAAATTTTAGTGGCACTATATCTTCGCATAGACACGTAAATTGAGAATTGACTTGTCTGTTTTCATGATAATGACCAAAATACCATTTTTTAAAATCACATTTTTCACAAATTTCTTGTAAATAATCTGTAAGATAATCTTTCTTATATGTTCCACCACTAAGTATAGCTTGTACACTAGTAGGACAACAATGGGTTATAATATAGTCCACTTTATAATTTGCCTTTTCTAAATTTCTTATTCCATTTTCCATCTCTTTTTTTGTTGGCATTTCTAAATCCCACCACGAATAATCTCTTATTCTAAAAAATGCTCCTCTTTTTCTATATGTATATATTTTTTCTTCTTCATCTAAATTTAATATTCCTTCTTATATGTCATATGATTTAGCCCCTCCAAAAGTAAAGAACTTTTTGTTGTCTATATCAAATATTTCTCCACGTATTAAATGTATTACTGAATCTCTTATTTTATGAACTTTCCCTCTATTCCATTCTTCTTCTGGATATTTATATAATCTTGTAAAATTTTCGTAATTCCCATCTATAAATAATGTAGTAAAATTTTTTTCATTTAACCAGTCTAACCAATATTTTTCATTTCTGTTCTCATACCTCCATTATATCATAAGTTGAGTGAATTTCATAGGGTGATTTTATCATAAAATAATCACAAGAAAAGCTATGTAAGTATTGAAATATACATAAATATATAATATTTTTAAAAAACCTATAAAAAATTTTATTAATTGAACCTTAAAATATAGAAAAATAATAATAAAAATATAAAATTAAATAGTAATCTCAAAAATCAGTCTATTCAATAAATTCAAGATTTTGATAAAGATAAATCCTACTAAACCTATGCTGTCTCTTTTTACATAAAAACTTTACAAATAAATATTAATATGATATAATCCCATTTGTATTTAAGTATGTTTATATGAACAATAAATTTTGTTTATATAATTAAATTGCTTTAATATAAATTAATAGAAAGGATGTATACAAAAGATGAATTTAAGAGAATACGTGCAGGCAGGATATCCTGCAATCTTTCTGGAAACACCAGAAGAAAATCGAGCAATTGGAATTTGCCAAAAATTATCCCAAACTTTAAGTATGGATTTTGCAATTTGGCCATCGTCAAATGATGAAAGTGAGGAATCAAATTACACAAAAAATCCCGTAAATGTGTTATTAGACGGATTAAAAGTAAAAGAAAATACGATTTACTGCGTAGTAGATTTTCATCCGTTTTTAAAATCACCAAATGTTTGGAGAACAGCGAAAGAATGTTTTAGAGAAGCCAAGACAAAAGGAATCACCTATATTTTTATAAGTGCAAAATTTCAAAAAATAGCAGAATTAGAGCATGAAGTCGTAATATTGGATTTGCCATTACCATCAAGAGTGGAACTAGAAAACCTTGCTAGAGATATGCTAAAAGAATATCAATTAGAAATTAAAAATATTAATGAAGCAACTGAAGCAGCTAAAGGAATGACTTTAGAAGAAGCAGAAAATGCTTTTGCTATTTCTATTTCTAAACATAGCGAGTTAGATTTCCAAACGATATGTAGTGTAAAAAAAGACATTATTTGTAATGACGGAATATTAGAATACGAAATTTCCGAACAATCTATGGATTCGATTGGAGGATTAGAAAAATTTAAAATATGGTCTCAAAAAAGATTATCAGCTTTTTCACAAGAGGCAAAAGAATATGGACTTCCATATCCAAAAGGAGTTTTACTTGTTGGAATTCCTGGTTGTGGAAAAAGTTTGTCTGCTAGAGCATTAGCAAATATGTGGAACAAACCATTACTAAAATTAGACATTGGAAAATTGTTTGGTGGAATTGTTGGTGATACAGAAGCTAATACGAGAAAAGTATTAAGCATTGCTGAAGCAATGTCTCCAGCCATTCTATGGATTGACGAAATTGAAAAAGGTTTATCAGGAACATCATCAAGTTGTGATTCTGGGGTATCTACTAGAATGTTCGGAAAAATTTTAACTTGGATGCAGGAAAAGACAGAACCTGTTTTTGTAATTGCAACAGCTAATAACGTAAAATCTTTGCCATCAGAGTTTTTACGTAAAGGAAGATTTGATGAAATATTTTTTGTAGATTTGCCAAATCAAGAGGAACGAGAAGAAATTTTCAGAATACAATTGCTTAAACATAAGAGAAAACCTGAAATCTATAATTTAGCTGATTTAGCTAAAAGAACATCTAACTATACTGGTGCAGAAATTGAAGCTATAATTGAAACGGCTATGTTTGATGCATGGAATGACAATAAAAGAGAAACAACTCAGGAAGATTTAATAAAAGCAATTGAAGAACTTTCGCCTATGTCAACGGGAATCGCTGAAAAAAACATAAGCGATCTTAGAAAATGGGCAAAAACAGTGAACTTGAAAATAGCAAATGAGTCCAACAACTCTAAAACATACAACACTAGGAGAATTATAACAGGAGGTGTCCAATAATGAGCCATTTTAGTAGAATTACTGCAGAAATAAAAGACATTGAAGCACTAAAAAGGGCATGCTCAAAAATGGGTTTTCCAATAGAAGACTGGGCGCTTTGTAGACATTATTTTGGAAAAACATTAAAAGAAAAAGTAATTAAACTACCTGGTGATTATGATATAGCAGTAAAGACAGAAGGAGATCATTTTATATTAGAAGCAGATCTTTATTCTGGACAAGTTGCTAAATATGTAGGGGCTGATGCAAAGGATTTGATGTTAAATTATTCAAAGGAAAAGATTGAATCCGAAGCTATGCACTTTGGTCTTTTCGTTCAAGAAAACAGCAATAATAGTATAGAAATGACCGATCCAGATACTGGTGGAAAAATTAGAGTTGATTTTGATGAGAATAATAATATTTCATTCCAATACAGCGGATTTGGAGAACAATGCCTTAAATTCAAGAAATTGGAAGAAACATTAGGTATCTTAAAAGAATTTACGTACACAGATGAATTTTATGAAGAACAAAAAAGCACAGATAAAGTTGTTTTAAAACAATAGATAATATGAAAACAATATCAATTATTATGTGCAACGATATGCATATGGATATAGAAAGAGTAAATGAATTAATTAGCTATATTCATTGCAATAAGAATTATAAAATCATTTGTGATTACACTAGAGCGGATTATGTTATTATTATTACTTGTGCATTTGGAGATGGAAAAAAGAACAGTATGTACAAAATTGCTGATGTACAAAATAATGTTAAACAATCAAGTACAGTTATTGTTACTGGATGTTTAGTAAATACTAACAAGGAAGAATTAGAAAAAATTGATGGAATTATAGTTAAAAAGTTTGAAGATTTGAAGAAATCTTTTATAAAAAACATACCAGATAACTCATTTTGTTATAAACAATACGTAAAACAAAATGTAATAGTGATTTCTAATGGTTGTTTAAAAAAGTGTAATTATTGTGTATATTCTTTAATAAGTAATAATTACATTTCTAAAAATAAAGAACAAATATTAAAAGAGGTTGAGGACCTCTATAATGATGAAATCACGATATATATATCTGGCGGTTTAGAAACTTCTGACTATGGAATAGACTTATATGGAAAACGTTCTATAGCTCCTTTGTTAGATGAGATTTGTACAAAATATCCTAATTGTAATTATGTTATAGGATGGTTCCATACTTCTGGAATTACAACTGATTTTTTAGAAGTTCTAGAAAAACACAAAAATATTACCGAAATTATGATTCATATTCAGCATGTAGATAATATAATATTGAAAAATATGGGAAGAGAAAACTTTGAAAGTATTGATTTTAAAATCAATAAAATAAAAGAACTCAGACCAGATATTCAATTATCTACAGAAGTAATTGTCGGTTTTCCAGGGGAAGGAGAAGAAGAATTTCAAAAATTAGTGAAATATCTAGATACAGGACCATTTGATGATATAGCTGTAGCATCATATGAACCTGTAAAAGCAACAAAAGCCTACAATTTGCATAATCAAAACCCAAAAGAAATTAGAAAGGCTAGAATGGAATATATGAGCAAAAGATATCAAGCTCATAAATATCCAGAGCCTGAAGATAACAATTCTTTGTTGGAATATTATAATGAGGCGAAAGATAAAATTACCAATATTCCAATGATATTAAATGTAATAGCCAGACAAAAGTATCCATATATTGCTGGTACTGATACAAATCAGAAGTTGCAAATAGAGCATATAATATTGGATACATTTGAAAAAATACTTAATGCCAGAGATGAAATGGCAATAAGTAAACTTCAAAATTGGGTATATGAAAATTATACCCTTGATTTTAGAAAAGATATGTATTTAATTTTTTCTAAAACAAAAAGTGGAATAAAAAACAAAGCAAAAAAAATTCTATTAAGTAAGCAAACGAGGGTGTCCTAAGTTAGGATACCCTCTTATTTACGTATTCTTCTTCTTGGTTGTTCTACTACTTTGTTTTTGTCTTTGTCTTCTAATTCTTCATCCAATGATTCTATAAGTTCCATTTTGTCCTCTAATTCCTGAAGTATAGACTTATCAACTTCAGATGTATTAGAATTAGAATTTGATATTTGTTGTAATTCAAATGCATTTTCTTGATTCCACCCAATGGTGAAACCATAGTATTTAATTTTCGAATACCTATTTTCATTTGGAAAATCTAAATAAAGCCTGACTTCCAAATAATTATAAATAAAGGAACGAGTGTAATCAATTGGGCTCTGATGCATAATAATAGCATCTGGCAATACATATTCAGGTGTAATGACATACGTATTGTCGCAATTAAACCCAAAATAATATAATTTAGCAGATCTATGTCTCGATTTACAATTACAACATTCTAAATTTAATTTTTGATCATTTAGAAGTTCTCCTACAGTAAGATAATTATCAACATATATTTTACGTCCACAAAATGGACAGCAATAATATGAAGGCCTTAGTTGAAAAATTTTATCAAGTTGTGTACGTGTTAGACTTGTTTTCATAAAGTATCTCCTGAATTATTTCTTAAAATTCGCTTTCCTTTAGCTTTAGGTTGCGAACTTGCTACAATGGATGTATTTTTGTCTCTCTGTAATTTATAATATTTTCTACGAGTTTCATCTAATAATTTTTTTACATCATTATCCAAGTAGTTTTCTAATAATTCTCTTAATTCATTTGGGTTGAAACCAATACTTAAATTAAGTGTCATTTTAGAGTTGACAAAAAATAATTGGCAACCATATTTAGAAATTTGAGATTTTGAACAATCAATTTCGAAATCTGAAATATTAATGTTATGTGTATATTGACACTTTCTACATAAAAAATTAAAATTTTCAGAATTTAATAATTGTTCAAGTGTTCTGCCTTTTGAGATATCATACTGCTGATAGTAGCAACTCAAACAAGAATACGACACTGGTTGCAATTGAAGAATTTTGTTAAGTAAGTCCCGTGTTATCATATTATCTTCCTCCTTTTGAATAAGAATATGTGTATTATACACACATCTCGTATACATAACAACACTACAATAATACCATATTTGAGAATAAATGTCAAATATTAGGAAACTATACGCTTACATTTTGACGTTTCTCTTACATTTGGGATTTAGTTTTTCTTTTGGAAGTTACTTTTACAACTCACCAATTTACGATAAATAATATTTGCTCTAATTGCAATTTTTTATTCATAATATATTGCAATCGGGTGAACAATATGAATCTCTTTTCCTTTTCCTAATACATTTAAAATTGCATTATTGGCAAGATTTTTTATACTGCTCAATGGTATATCATTTGGAACTTCATTATTATCATAAGTTACTTTATTAGTTATATAACCTACAAATGATATTTCCTCACCATATTTAAAACCAATCATTTCTGTCTTCTCTCTAAAAAACTTATCTGATGTAGCAATAAAAAAGTCATCTGACATTATGATTTTTTTATAAGGTAGTAATGATTTTAATGCATTTATTACTTCTTCAATATAATCTCCAACCTTATAATTTGCTTCTACTATTAAATTATTTTCAACAATATAATTCATAAATTTATCGAATGCTTCACCGTGAATTACTTCTGTCTCAATATCTTTAATTGTTTGCGTATTTAAATCATTTAATGTCGCACTTACTCCTGCTTCTAAATCGCCTTGAAAGCTCAAATTTAGAAGTAGTTAATCCATTGTATATTTGAGCTATATATGAATTTAATTCATATCCATTTTGGTTGCGGGGGTAAGACTCTTGCCTTACAACCTTCGGGTTATGAGCGAGGTTTGACCACTTTTTGTAAATTTGTGAAAATTAGAGTTTTTGTTGGTGTTTAGGTATTTACAGGAGTTTTACTTTATAGAACATTTGTGCATTTTTAGGGCATTTTTTGAGAAGATTTTACCCAATTTTTACCCAATGCGTGTAGTACGTTTGTTCTAGTATTTTAGGCTCTTGTAAAGGATTATTTTATTAATAAGATTTTTAATTTTGG
>CALXCC010000110.1 GCA_944386705.1 uncultured Clostridia bacterium
AATCAAGAATATCCCTTTCTAAATTCATCTTAAGCACTTTTATTATATCACCATCCCTCAAAAACTACAACATAGCGTAAAAGAACAATTATTATTGTTTTTTGTATTTTTTGTCAAAAATGCTTAAATATCCAAAAAAAACGACAAATTATGCTATACTTATTATAAGTGGTTAGAGGTAGGTGGATAACTATGTTACTTTCAATTTTGGAATTGAAAAGGTCATATAAAAGGAGTGATGATATTGTGGTTAAATATTTTTTATAATTCAATATTACCTGTCATAATTAAGTATAAAAGAGCAGTTGGGTATTTTATCTTTATTAATAAATACATCTCAATGATTGTCAAATTTAATAAAAAATGATGGTCGAGTTGAAATTATTGCATCACCTGAATTAAGTGAAGATGATATTAATACGATTAATTTAGGATATAAAATGAAATCTGATGTTGTTTAGATGCAATGAATAATAAAATATAGGTTCTATGAATGAAATTGGCAATGAACAATATACTAATTTTGAATCATTTGTTGTGAAAAAAATAACTGACGAGTATAAATTTTAAGATAATTTTAGACAAGCAACATGTTTATATCGCTAATATTATAAAAGCAAGGAGTTGATTTATTTGAAAATATTACATACGAGCGATCTTCATTTGGGCAAAAATTTATCAGAAGAATCTTTTTATGATGATCAAAAATATATTCTTGATGAAATAACAAATATAGTTAAAGAAAAAGAAATTAATGTTGTTATGATACCTGGAGATATTTATGATAAAAGTATTCCAAATATAGAAGCAAGTATGATGTTTGATAAGTTCTTAACTGATTTATCTAAAATGAATGTTATAGTTTTGATTACGAGTGGAAATCATGATTCAAATGAAAGATTATCGTTTGGTTCAAAAATATTTAATGAATTTAATATTCATATTGTAACTTCATATGAAGGTCAAATAGAAAAAATTAGTATTAATGATGTAAATTTTTATTTATTACCATTTTTAAAACCATTTCATTTAAAACATTTAATAAATGAAAAAGAGTATGAAAAAATTAACAATTCAAATGACATGATGAAATGGATTTTAAATAGAGAAAAAATAGATAAATCAAAAAAAAATATTTTACTTGCTCATCAATTTGTTATGTGGGATGGAAAATTACCAGAACAATGTGATTCTGAAAGTATTTCTATCAATAATGTTGGAACTTTAGATGCAATAGATGTTAATTTATTAGATGATTTTGATTATGTTGCTTTAGGACATATTCATAAACCACAAAAAATTAAAAGAGATACAGTTAGATATTCAGGAACTCCACTAAAGTATTCTTTTAGCGAAGTAAACGATAAAAAAAGTGTAGTAATAATTGATACTGATAATATAGATAATATCGAATTATTAGAATTAAAACCATTAAGAAACATGAAAATACTAAGAGGAACATTTGAAGAAGTAATGAATATGAAACCTAGTGATGACATTATCAAGGTTGAATTAGAAGATGAAAATACAATTATTTCTCCAATGGAAGAAATTAAACAAAGATTTAGAAATGCTATTGCATTAGTATTTATTAATAAATATCAATCTAATAGTGAAACTGGATTAAAAGAAATAAAAGAAGATGCTAGTCCTTATGAGTTATTTAATTTATTTTTTACTGAACAAAATGGAAGAGAAATGAGTAAAGAAGAGGATGATTATATTAAATCAATTATTGGAACTTTAAAGGAAGGTGAGTAATATGCGATTAAAGAAATTAACATTACAAGCATTCGGTCCTTTTAAAGATAAGATTGTAATTGATTTTGAAGATAAAAATATTGATAAAGGATTGCTTTTAATATCTGGTGATACTGGTGCTGGTAAAACGACTATATTTGATGCTATCTGTTATGCGTTATATGGTCAAACCTCTGGTGAAACAAGAATAGTTAATTCATTAAGAAGTGATTGGGCTTCACCTGATATAGATACATTTGTTGATTTAAAATTTTATTATAAAAATAAGATGTATGAGGTAGTAAGAAGCCCAGAATATAATAAAAGAAAAAAGAATGGTAATGGAGAAACAAAACAGGCTCCTAGAGCTCAAATTAATTTAGATGGACGAATTGTAACGAAAGTAACTGATGTTACAAAAGAAATAGAACAATTAATTGGTTTAGATTATAAACAATTTAGACAAGTTGCAATGTTATCTCAAGGAGAGTTTACTAAATTTTTGTTAGCTAGTTCGGAAGAGAAAACTACAATTTTTAGAAAAATATTTGAAACAGATTTTTACGATTTATTGCAAAATAGATTAAAATCAAATATGCTAATTAAAAAAGAAGAAATCGAAAAAGTTAAGGATAAAATTGATACTGAAAAGAAAAATTTAGAACCAATTATAAATGTATTTGGATTAAGTAATGAAGAAACAATATCAACTTTAAATAACAAAATAAAAGAGGATAATGATACTGTTTTATTAACTAAAGCAGCTAGAGATAAAAAGAATGAAGAGAAAAATAAATTATCAACTGAACTAACAAATTTAAATAAATTAAATAACGATATATTAAAATATCAAAATGCTAGAGAATCTCTAGATAAATTATTATTATCTAATCCTGATATAAAAGAAGAAAGAAAAAAGTATGATTATAATATTAAAGTGGCAAATTCTATTACTAATAAATTAGAGGCGTTAAAAAAAGATTTACAATTATTAGAAGAAAAAAAAATAAAAGAAACTCAAAATAAAAAAGCTTTAAAATCAAAGCAAAAAGAATACAAAGAAAAAGAAGAACAATTTAAATCTTTGAATAATTATTTTAAAAATGTTGATGCTTTAAATAAAGAAATTACTGATCTTGTAAATAAAAACAAAGATTATGATAATTACCTGAACAAAGTAAATGAATTAAATAATGTTGAAAAAGAATATAAAGTCATGTCAGATAGTTATGATAAACAAAATATTTTATATGAAAACATTAGAAAACAATATTATTTAAATATTTCTATAGAAATAGCTGAATCTTTAATTGACGGAGAAGAGTGTCCTGTATGTGGTTCTAAAGAACATCCGAAAAAAGCAACATCAATTGAATGTGAATATACTAAGGAAGATTTAGAAAAAGCTGAAAGACAATTAAAAATAATAGATGGATCAAGAAAATCAAATGAAGCTAAAATAGAACAAATTAGAAAAGCAATTAAAGAATATAATATTTTAGAAAATGTAGATGTTTCATTAGAAAAAAATAAGAATGTTGAACTATTAGAAATTAAGGAAAAAGCTAAAGAAAATTTAGATAATGAATTTAGAAAATTATCAGATGAAAAGCAAAATTTATCTTCTGCTATTAAGAGTTATGAAGATAATATTAAAATATTTGTAGATGATATTAAATTATTAGAAGAAAATATTAAAAATTATAATATTGAATTAGAAAACTTATATAAAGACAACAATACTAGTTATGAAGATTATATGAGTAAAAAATTAGATAAACAGGATTTATTCGAATTAAAAACAAAATTAGAAAACTTCGATAATACTAAAAAAGAGTTAGAATCAACTATTAAATTATTAGAACAAGATGTTAAAGATAAAAAAGTAGTTGATGTATCTGAAAAAGAAAAACAACTGAATACTATAAGTGAAGAATATAAAGGTTTAGATGATATGTATACAAAACTAAATGCTCACTTAGAAAAACTAAAATCATCTACTACTAATATTGAAAAGTATTTAGAAGATAATAAGAAAATTCAAAGTGAGTTCGATATTATTAAAGTATTAAGTGATACAGCAAATGGTTCATTAACTGGTAAACAAAGAATAACATTTGAAAACTATGTTCAATCATATTTTATGCAAACTGTTTTGGTTGAAGCTAATAAAAGACTTATTAAGATGACAGATAGTAGATATGAATTAAAAAGAAAAGAAACTGAAGTTAAATTAAATTCTAAAACAGGATTGGATTTTTCTATTTTTGATTCATATACTGGAAAGGAAAGAGATGTATCATCACTTTCAGGAGGAGAAAAGTTCAAAGCTTCACTTGCTCTTGCACTTGGGTTATCCGATACTATTAGTAATAATCGTGGAGGAATAAAAATAGATTCATTATTTATTGATGAAGGGTTTGGTTCATTAGATTCAGAATCACTAAATCAAGCATTAAATATTTTAGCAGATTTATCTGGTAATGATAAATTAATAGGAATTATTTCACATGTTAGTGAATTAATTTCAAGAATAGAAAATAAGATAATAGTCAAGAAGAATAATAATGGGAGTTATATTAATATAGAATCGTAAGGAAATGAAAAATGAAAAGAACTAATAAATTTGAAAAAATAGAAAATAAATTCAAAAATGGAATATATGATGAAATGGTTGAAATTTCTAAAGAATCGACAAATTATTTTTTTGAATATTTACAAAGTATTGGTTGTGATGTAATGAAAATAATTTCATTTTATTGTGTGCTATGTTCATTAGGAATAGGCCATGAGAAAACAATAAACAATAGAGAAAAACAATTTATAAAAGATATTCTAAGAGAAAGATATTATCCTACCGCTCTTGATAATGCTGTAGAAAATTTATATCAAATAGTTGATGGTGGTATAGTTGGTAGTGAATATAATACATTTAAAGGCTTTAAAATGTTGGGAATTGAATTTTTAGAACATTGTTTAAATATTATATTAGGAATTGCTTATTGTGATGATGATATAAATGATGAAGTATTAAATAAGTTAGATGAAACTTGTTTTAAATCTTGACAATAAGAGAAAATAGCAAAATTTAAGTTAAAGTAAGGAATAAAAACAATTACAAAAAATTGATAATATCCAAAAGGAATAAATATTAGTTAGATGATACAGAAATATTCTTTGATGAAAAATGACAATATTTTATTAAATTATAGTGGATGGAAATTAAATTATGAAATAAAGGAGGAAATTTAAGGTGGCGCAATATCAAGGTAGTTTGTATATTAAAGTAAAACAAAAGGAATTGTGGAAAAAATTATTAAAGTTAGATACTACTAAGTATGGTCTAGCTGATTCCCAAACATTGTTTAAAGATAGAAATAATAAAGTATTAAATTTAAAAGATTGGTCTATATATGAATGGGAACTAAAAGAATTAGTGGAAGAAGTAAATAATATTTTAAAAAAAGACTGTATAATGTTTGGATATACTACTAATTTTAATGTTGATTACTATTCTTATGTTGTTTATTATCTTGGTGATAAAGTTGTTAGTAATAATTTTAATATAGAAGATTGGAATGATGACAATGGCGAAGAAAAAGTTAGTAATATGTATAACTTAGCTTTTTCAATGGAAATTAATTCTATTGAAGACTGCTTAAATTATTGTTTAGAAAGTGAAGAAATTAAATTTACTTCTAAAGAAAAAGAGAACGTTGAATTATTTGGAATAAAAGTGTTTTCTCTGAACAAAAATGAAAAAAAGTTTATTGGAGAAATAAAAAAATTTATTAATGAAAAATTAGATAATGCAGTTAGTATTTCAGAATATGAAAAGATAATTTTTGATGAAAAAAGTAATGTTATTCATATAATTGCTAAAGTACTAGGCACACAATATGAAAGCAGAAAAGACAATTTGGAATTAATTAATAATGATAATGAAATCAAATTAATAAGAGAACCCGAAAATATATATAATTCTAATAACATAATGGTTCAAGATTTAGATGGAAATATATTAGGAAATTTAAAAGCAATATTATGTAATACTATTTCCCCTTATATTGATTCAGCAAGTTTTGAAATATCAAATGCAAAGTGTTGTAAGATTGAACGTTTATCTGAAAAAGATATTAGATGTAAAGATGCTACTATGTATGTGGATTTTGACTTAGTTATAAAAAATTTTGAAATAGATACTAATATAGATCCAAGTGAGTTGATAATTCCTGAAGGAATAGTAGACATAGATAGAAATTATTGCTGGAACACTAGCGTAGATGTTTCTGAAACTAAAACGCTTGTAATATCTAGCACTGTAAAAAAAATGGATTTAGGTTTTTTTTCAAATTTAGAAAAAATAGTATTGGCACAAAATAACAAATATTTTAAAATGGTTGAAGACGTTTTATATACTTCCGATATGAAGACTTTGATTTTTTTCCCACCAACAAAAATTTTTCAAGATTATAAAATTTCCAAAGAAGTTGAAGTTATTTCTTTAAAAGCTTTTTCTAGGTGTAAAATTAAAAACTTATATTTAACTAAAAATATAAATACAATTTCTAGTAGAGCTTTTATAGAAAGTGAAATAGAAAATATTTATTGCGAAGATGATATTAATTCACTTGATGATTTTGCTTTTTCTTGGGTAAAATGTAACTTATATTGTCAAAAAGATAGTAATGTAAGTAATATCATCAAGAAAATGAAAAAAGATTTTAGAGGAACTGGTATGTTTGATGGTTGTAAACTTTGCTATAAAAAAAATGACTAACTGTTTTTTTTACAATTAATTGTAAAAAAATAAAATATTTAGTAAAATATAGAAACATATATTAATTTAAGTTAGAGGTGGATTTATGGATGAATTAAATAATAATATTTTAGAAAAATTATCTGGGAAAGAACAGTATGAATATTATCAAGAAAAAGTTGAAGAATTTTTTGAAAAATATATTATAACTGAGATTAAAAATAGAAACATTAAAATTAATGGAGAACAGTTGGATTATCTAGCTAATAAATTAATAAAAGTTTCAGAAGATTTAAGTTTAATAAAAAGGTATGATGAAAACAAAATTAATATTTTTTTAAACCAAAATACTGAATCAAAAAAGAAATTTGCAAGAGAATTTATTGATGAGAATATAAGCATGTAGGAAATTTCAAAATATTAAAAATAGAAAACAGTCATAATAAAAGATAAGGTTTAAAATAAATAGTTAGAATTAAAACACACAAAAGGAGTTCAAAACAATAAAATTTTTTGCACTTAAGAGAGTCAACGAAGGCTTTAAAACAAGTGAACTTTGAAATAATAATTAATTATCAGATAAAGTGATATGGTATCGAAAAGAACTTAAATAAGAAATGATTTCTTCAGTTTTAATTAATTTATTTTAATCTCGATTTGTGCCTTTCAAGAACTGAAAGGGCGAAATAAAGGAATGAAATTTATATATGAATAATATTGATTTTGACAGATTAAGAAGAGATTTAATCAACTATTTTGAAAGTGCTTTATTCGTAGGTGGATTTGGTATGGCAATAATTGATATTTCTAAAGTACAAAACGCATCAAATGATGAATTAATTAAAATCGCATTAAATAATAAATTTGATTTAAAAAAATATACAATAAAAAAAACAAACAAGTGATTTTATTTAAATATATAAAGAAAAGTTATTGTGTAATAAGGAGGTTATATAATGGGTAGAAGTAATATGTTTGTTAATCTTGAAAATACTATAAAAAAAATGAACTATGAAGAGAAAATACAGACAACATTTGTTTGTCAAATGAGTGTTACATCAATGATAGTTGCAAGCGGAATAGAAAGCCAGACAGTAGGAATGATAATTGAAAGCATTCATGCATTGGGTATTGGAAAAGGAGAAAAAATAAATCCTAAAAAAAAGGAGTTTATTGGAAAAGTAGCCAAATTATCCTTTGGAGATGATTTTGATAAACATTTTGATGCTTTTTTTGGAGATATTAATAAGATACGTTCAGAAATACCTGAAATGTTATCAAATAATAATAGTATATTTGATACCATTAAAAATTTAGCATCAATTCCTGGAATCAACATGGGTTTAAGTATATTAAAAATGATACTATGTGTTGCCTATTGCGATAATGAACCAGATGAAGAAGTATTAGACAAATTAGATGGTATTTTTGGTAAGTCATTACTTATTGACTTTTTTGCAAGTGGACAAGAAGAGGTTCCAAAACCAAAAAGAGAAGTATCACTTTCTATATTAGAAATAAAAATAATTAATTATTTAAAAAATAGTGATGGATTGTTTGAAAAAGACATATATAAACACTTTAGTTCAGAATCTAAAAATTCTATAAAAAAAGCATTAGATAGTTTATGTGATAAGCAAATACTTACTTGTGGTTCTACATATGTGGGTAATACATACATTCTTGTTGATGAAAATATTGAGGTTCCAGATAATGATGAATTGGATGAATATGAGAAAAAAGAAAAAAAATCAATTAATAATGAAAAATATCAGCAACTAAAATCAATTGAAAAAGAGATGCATGATTGGTATGATAAATATGAAAAAAATAAAGATAAATATTTAAAAGCGAAAGCTGAAATTGATAAAGAATATGATAAATATGAAAAAGAATATAGAACTCTAAAAGAAGAAAAAGAAAAGATAGATCAAGAATATCAGAAAAAACTTGATGAATATAATGAAAGAATGAATGAAAAACTCAAAGAAAGAGATTCTTGTAAAGGCTTATTTTCTAGAGGGAAGTGGAAAAAATTAAATGATGAAGCAGATGCAATTCGCGAAGAAAGATTTTCGACTGTTGATAGACCACGGGCAGATAAAAATGATGAATATGAGAAAAAAATCAGTGCAGCCTTTGACAAAAAAGAATCTATAAAATCAAAATATTCAACTCTTAAAAAATATGAAATAGAAGATTCTCCATTATCTAAATTAAATATTGATGATATTAAAAAAACAGAACCGCCAAGACCAATAACTAAAAATGAAATTGAAGAATTAGTTATGAAAGATATAATTGTAGATGTTTTAAAATCGTATGATTGTCCAGTTACTGTTTCCGATTTACAGTTAGCCAAAGAAAAATTAAATGAACTGTCAGTTCTAAAAATATATTCTTTACTGTCTAGCTTAATTCAAGATAATGTGGTTATTAGGGAAACCAAAGGCAAAAAGGCTTATTTTTATTTACGTGATACTTCAAAAGAAAACAAAAATAGCATTTATGATAATCCAAACTATAATGATGATGTTATGAAAGAATATAATGAATTATTAAAAAAATACAAATGTTGAAGTATCAAATAATATATTTTATGTAATATAAATATATTGGTTCAATGTCAAGTAGTGTTGGTGGAGCCAAAACTTATGATAAATGAACTATGTAAGAGGACTAAAATTTAGTTC
>CALXCC010000111.1 GCA_944386705.1 uncultured Clostridia bacterium
CTCGAAGCTGCCGTACACCTTTGCCAACGCATCGATATCATACTGGCAAAACCGGCATCCGATAAACCGCATGACCCAAAACAGCGTATGTTTCTTCTGGGTAACCACTTCGGAGACCCGCAGGGTCTTTCCCTCATAGGTCTCAAACTGCAGATCCGGGAACTTTTCTCCCGCAGAAACCACTGGCAAGGGACTCTCCTCCTCTCTCTTTCAGCTGTTTTAAGCGAAACGCTTTTGATACTGCTGGTAGATCTGATCGAGCCCCTGCTTGAGCACAGCGGTGGGGCAGCCGATATTCAAGCGAATGAAGTTCTTACCCTCCTGTCCGAAGCCATCACCCCGGCTGACGGCCACCTTGCAATCCTGGATCACAAAGTTTGCCAGCTCATCGCCGCTGATACCCAGCTCCGTGCAGTCCAGCCACATGAGATAGGTGGCTTCCGGCTCCACCAGCTTGATCTTGGGCATCTTCTCCTTCAGGTACGTCCGCAGGAAATCCACATTCTTTTCCAGATAGACCAGGAGCTGCTCCAGATAGTCCTCGCACTGGGTATACGCCGCCACCAGGGCCGGCACCGCAAAGATGTTCTGCTGGATGCTCCGGTTCATCTTGAAGCGCTCATTGAGCAGCTTCCTCAACTCCGGATTGGGCACCACCACGGCAGAACCCCGCAGGCCCGCACAATTGAAGGTCTTGGAGGGGGCATAGCAGGTAATGACGTTGTTGTGCATTTTTTCGTCTCCCAGCATACCCATGGGGATGTGCTTGTGGCCGTAAAGCATCAGGTCGGAATGGATCTCGTCACAGATCACGACCACGCCGTTGTCTGCACAGATCTTGGACATTTTCGTCAGCTCTTCCTCTGTCCAGGCACGCCCCACAGGATTGTGAGGGTTGGAGACGATCATCAGCTTTGCCTTGGGATCCTCCGCCCGGCGCTGCAGATCCTCAAAATCGATGGTGTAGCGGCCGTTCTCATAGATCAAACTGTTGTCGCTGATCACGCGGTGGTTATCATCAATGGCAAATCCAAAAGGATGGTAGACCGGCCGGGAGATGATGATATGGTCTCCCTCCTGGGACAGCGCCTGGATCATGGTGTTGAACACCGGCACAATTCCCGTGGCAAATACCAGCCACTCCGGGTCCATTTTCCAGCCGTGGCGCTTCTCCACCCAATCCACCGTGGCGGTCTTGAAATCATTCGTTACGAAGGGGTAGCCATAAATAGGATGGGCGGCCCGCTTCATCACCGCATCCACCACCGGCTGGGGACAGCGAAAATCCGTGTCAGCCACCCACATGGGCAGTGCATCCGGATTGCCCACCCGCGGTCCAACATTGTCCCATTTGGAGGACGCTGTGTTGTGGCGGTCAATGATCTCATCAAAATCGTAAACCATACATATTCTCCTCACAAATTGTATTAACTGCGGTTTTTCCCAGAAATTTGGTAAAAAAATAAGGCGCATTACAGATGGATCACTTGGGGGACCGCCGAGTCTCCGGGCACTGTAGCTACGCCGTTGTAACTGATTACTTTTCTTTTGACAGCTTCATTATAGGAGTTCTCCTAATCCGATTCAAATACTTATATTTCGCCCCTCCCATAGCTTTTTTGCACAAGGCAAAAACAATTCCTTGCGAAGTCTTGGCCGAAATGCTATAATAATAATTAAATTTATATGAATTTTTACTAATCTTGAAGGTGGGGATCATCTGTGACTGACAAAGAAATTCTCTACATCTCCACGATTGCCCAATGCAGCAGCATCACAAAAGCAGCAGAAAAACTTTTCATTTCTCAGCCATCTTTGACGCAGGCTCTCCATCGGATCGAAGCCGAATGGGGCGCAGAGCTGTTTTTGCGGGGGCAGGGCGGGCTGCGCCTGACAGAAGCCGGGCGGATCTACCTGCATGCCGCCAGCCAAATGGCGGACCTCTACCAACAGCTGCAGCAGGAAGTCAGTGAGACCTCTGCCAGGATGCGGGGGCAAATGAGCCTGGGCATTACCCCGTTCCAGGGCGGGATCCTCCTTCCTTCGTTTTTGTCCCAGTATCACAAGCGGTTTCCAGAGATGAAGCTGTCTGTGGTGGAAAACACCTCTGCCCAGTTGGAACAGATGATTCTCAACGGTCAGATCGATTTGGCTGTTCTCCACAGCCCGGTCACCGACTACCGCTTGGGCTATGATACGCTGTACCGGGAGGATTTCTATTTGGCGGTTCCGGTCTTCAGTAAGGACCATGCTGCCGCCGAGGGCGAAATTCCCCTGATTACGCCCAGAGTGCTGGCCAAGCAGAAACTGGTCATGCTCTCATCCAGTCAGCGGATCCGCCAGATCGCCGACAGTATCTGCCTCACCGCCGGCATCAAGCCAAAGATCCAATTCACCACTTCCAACTTTATGACGGCTCTGGGTCTCACGGCCCGGGGGTTGGGAGCGACCTTCATCCCCAAAAGCTTTGCTCGATTTTTTGCCGGAAGCTATCCGGTGGCCTACTTTCGGTTCCCCGCAGAGTGGAACGCCGGGTGGACATTGATGGTGGCATACCCCAGAAATACGCTGTTGCCCAAAGCCAGTATGGAATTGATCCGGGTCATGCGGGAGTGCATTGCGTCTATGCCGGAGGTCTTTTCATGAATACATCTTTGCTTCGCTATGCTGTCACTTATGCCGCCTGCGGCTCCGCGCAAAAAGCAGCGGAACGTCTGGGCGTCAGCCGGTCCTCCGTCACGCGGAATATCAAGCGGCTGGAAGAGGAATTGGGGGCACCGTTGTTCATAGCCGCACCGGACGGAGTGGTGCCTACATACACCGGTGATATCTGTCTGCGCTACGCCCGGGAGATCTTAAACGTGGAGGAAGACCTCTCCTTCGACTTGGCGGAAGACGGCGTCTATCAGGGCTCGGTCAGCATCGGAATGGGAGCCAACCGCGCCCAGCGGGTCCTCCCTGTGGTCCTGCCGGAGTTTCACCGCCGCTACCCGGGCATTTCCGTACAGCTCTACGAACTCAGCACCGCCGACATCTCCATCGGCCTGATGAATCAGCGTCTGGACTTCGCTGTTGTGGGGCAGTCGCATACCACCTCCGGTATC
>CALXCC010000112.1 GCA_944386705.1 uncultured Clostridia bacterium
CTCGTTCTTTTGTTCGCCTTCGGGCTCTTTTCCCTCGTTTTCTGCCGGCTTCTCCAGCCTCCGGTAATCCAGGCTCTTTTCAAGCTGTTCGGCAACCATCGCGTTTTTCGGTTCCAGCTGGACGCCTGTACGCACGTTGATAAACTTCATTCCAATCTCCTTATTCACTCGTCACGCTGGTAGAGTAGGTGAAGATCAGGTCGGGGGTCAAGGCCTTCGTGCCGTAGTCGAAGAACATCGAGATGCCGAAATCATTCGAAAGCGGGATCTTCTCTGGCTGGGCATAAGGATAAATCACAGCCGGCTGCGCCACGGCTCCCTCGATCATGGCGATCATGTGATAGGTCGTAGTCTTGGTCTTGGTGGTTTCGACGGTTTCGGTGGTCACGGGAAGGTTGATGGAAGAATAGACCCGGACGCCGTGGAACAGGGCGAAGTCCTCGGCGGCGGTGTCCACGTTGGCGTTGCTGGTGTTCTTGTCCAGGTAGGTGCGGAGCTTGCCGTAAGTCATGGGGTCGAGCACCAAGCGGATCATGTTGCGGGGCACACCGCGGACGTAGTCGTTCTTCACGGTTTCCAGCGTCTGGATCAGGGCTTCAACCTGGGCTTCGATGTCTGTTTCGGTGGTAGTGAAGGCAGTCCCCTCATTGGCCGCGCACAGGAAAAAGGCGGCGTCCAGCTCGGCCGCCACGGTATCGACGTGGTTGTCAGCACGCCGGGCCATGATGTTGCCGACGCCGAAGGTGTCCAGGTCGAACTTCGCAGCTTCCTCGACGATCTCGCGGTGGGTGTCCAAATTGACGGTGGTGGGGGGCACGGTGATCGCTTCGCCCTTGCCGGCGGCTCTGGCGGTACCATACGCCTGGCTGGCGCTGTTTCGGAAGCGTTTATATTCCACAGCCCCGGTCGCCGGGTTTCCGGTGTAGGACTGGGATTTCAGCCCGGCAGACAGGGTCTCTTTCTGGATGTTTGCAATCACAAGATTGGAGAGCTCTGCAAGATCGACTTTTGTAGAGCTGTCCTGCAGCAGGCTGAGCGCCTTGGTTCTTGCCATGGGTATTCCTCCTTTTTGTTGTGGGTCAGATCACGACGGGGCCGGGGCTTTGCGCCTGTTCCTGCCGTGCGCCGGGGTCTGCGGGCTTTGCGCCCTTGATCTCAGGGTTCTTTCCCTGGGCCTTGAACAGGTACGCCTTCGATTCCTTGTAGGGCTGCAGCAGGCTTTCTACGTCGGTTTTCAGCGCGCCCGCGCCGTCGACTTCGATTTTGTCCAAGTCCAGGAGAGGGATGATGTCGGCCGGGTCGTGTACTTTATCCGCCAGGGCCAACCGCAGGGCGGTGTTCTTCTGGATGCGCGCGATTTCCGCCTGGTGGTCGGTTTGCAGGGTTTCAATGGCGGTTTGGGCGGTCTTGACGTCGTCGGCGATTTTCGCCGGGTCGCCGGACCCGCCGATCGCCTTCAGGGCTTCGGCGGCGGCTTTCAGGGCGTTTTCCGCGCTGGCTTTGCCGCTGTTGGCGCCGTTGTATTTTTCGGCGGGAACAAAGGTGCCGTCGTTTCCGACGACCAGATCCACGTCCTTTCCGTCCTTGCCCTTTCCCTTCAGGGCGGCCTCTACTTGATTCGTCAGTTCTTCTCCCAGCAGGGTCTTCACGCTCTCAGTGATCATCTTTCCGTCCTTTCTTTTCCGCTGTGTTTACCGTGACTTCCACACGCTTTGCGGGCCCGCCGGTTCGCCGGGCGGGCGCAGCTTTGGGCATGAAAAAACGCCCAGGCGGGCGTTGAATCATTATTCTTTATTGTTCTTCGTCAAGGTCGGCATGATAGGGGCATTCCCGACACGCCTTTTGCAAAGGTTTACTCAAAACAATTCCGTCTGGAAGTACTGACTGTGGCGCTTCGCCGTCAACAACCAGCACGATGCGGAAACAGGTATCACCGTCGACCTTTCCGCCGGTCACAGGACACTCTACCGTTTTCATCCGTCATATGCCTCCATAGTTGACTTTGTTTTTGCGTCGAATTCTTTGTGTGAAAAAGCGGTGTTGATTTTCCCGTCTTCGTTGATGTAGACCGCGCCGTCCGCGGAATAATAATTCGTTTTTGTTCCATCCCATCTGCGGCGGGTAATGGAAAACTTGGCTGTCCTTACATATTCTCGCGCCTGTTCCACTGTAACGCCGTGCCGCAAAGCATGGGAATCTAAAAATTCCAAAGACGCGGTCTCGATCTTTTGAGCAGGCACTCGAACCGTTCCGTTGATACCCGTCTCCTTGATTCGTTTAGCTGTTTCCCAATCTGCTTTGCTCGCTTCTGGAACACGTCCTTTATAAGAATAATGTTCTTTCAGAGCCGTCCATTCGTCAGGTTTGCTATATTTTATCCTCTGGAATTCTTCAAAAGCTTTCGGTGCATCCTCGCCCAGCCGGTCAACATATCTTTCAAACTGCTCTTCATCTCTCGTTTGATTATAAAGCTTCTTCCGTTCCCGTTCAACATACCCTTCGCCGTGCGCGGCCACCTCCTGCGCATACCATTCTTTGTAGGTCATTCGCTTGGGCATGGGCTTCCCGGAGTTTTTCCAATCCAGGGCGTCCTCCGGGTCGTACTCCACCGTAGCGCAACGGCAATTGGGGTGGATGGGCGGGAAGTTCACGCCTTCTTTGGCGTCGTCGTAGGCGAAATGCTCGCCATCGAGCGCGCCACAGACCGGACAGGTCCTGTATTGCGGCGTGGCAAGGAACTCGTATTCCTG